>JACXWG010000009.1 GCA_014764605.1 Quinella sp. 1Q5
GTTGACGAGTGAGCCCGCAAAAATCACAACGTCAGCTTCGCTAAGGAGCCTCTGCCCTTTGACGGTGATTAGTTCTGGGTCGCCTGGCCCCGCTCCGACTATATGAACCATTGCCTATACCACCTTTACAAAAAATTTCTGCGCAAAATAATTTTATCACGCGTCAAAGATTCAAGCAACGCGCCAAAAAAATTTTTGCCTTTCAGGAAAAAAATCTTGTACAGAAAAAATTTTTATGCTATCATTTGATAAAACAGACGAAAGGAAATTCTCGATACAAGGAAGGGTGAAACAAGATGGCTATGACAGTGGGCGGCGTGAATTCTTACGTAAGCAATTACAACAGAATCAATAGCGCAACGCAAAAGACTATTCAAAGTATCTCGACGGGTCAAAAGTTCCCAACTGCCTCGGCGGGCGCGTCCGAATATTCGATAGCCGCTCGCCTTACAAGCAATATCGGAGCAACATCGCAATCCGTTAGGAACACGCAGACTATCAGCTCGGCAATCAAAATTTCCGAAGGCGCGATAAACAATACCGTCCAAGGCTTAACGACGATTAGGGAACGTCTTGTAAACGCAGCGAACGATACAAACGAAACCCTTGACCGTCAGGCAATGCAAAAGGAAATCAATCAACTTATCTCGCAAATCGACTCGAATGCTTATGTAGAATACAACGGTAAAAGACTCCTTGACGGCTCGCAGAATGGCTTGATGTTCGCAGGTATTGACGGCTATGAGAACTTCCAAGTTGGCGACCTGCGCGCCTCAACTCTCGGCTTGACGGACAACCAAGGCAATGTTAAAATCGACGTGTCGACAAGAGAAGCGGCTTTGGATTCATTGAAGATTGTCGACCAAGCAACGACGGTTGCAGGAGATATTCTAGACGGTATGCATGTGTTGGGCGATTATGTCGGTGACGGTTTTGACTTTGAAAGTGCCCTTGATTTGGCAACAACTCAAGGAGCGCAACTCCAGCGTCTTGAATTCCAAGAAGCAAACTACGTGACGATGGAAGAAAACCAAATGGGTGCGCTGTCTACCATAAACGACGCCGATATCGCAAGGCAAATTGTGGAAATGCGCACACAACAGACTTTGGAACAGTTCGCGCTCTTCGGCATGAAGATGTTCAACCAAAACCGTGCAAGTATCCAAAGTTTGTTACCTTAAAAAGCACGAGCGCGGTCATTTCGTCCGAATCATTGACGAGCATGGCGCGACCGCTGGATGCAACGTCCACGTTGCGCGGGCATAGTTCATCGGTAGAATGAGAGCTTCCCAAGCTTTAGAGGTGGGTTCGATTCCCATTGCCCGCTCCAATAGAAATATCAAGAGGCATGCCAAGCGGCGTGTCTCTTTTAGCTTGCTTTTTTTCTAAAGCGTGATATAATCTGCGCGTATCGTTTCGGGGTGCAAGCTCCGAGGCGAGCGAGAAGAATTTTTTTGAGTTGTAAGGAGATTTATTTACATGGCTTTTGAAGACAAAACTCTCGTGTGCAAGGACTGCGGTAAAGAATTCATCTTCAGTGCGGGCGAACAGGAATTCTATCAAGAACGCGGCTTTGAGAATGAGCCCGTGCGGTGTCGTGATTGCCGCGACAAACGTAAACGCCATCGCGAAGGCGGCGAGCAACGGCAAATGTTCACTGTGACCTGCGCCGAATGCGGCAAGGAAACGGAAGTCCCGTTCGAGCCGAGAAACGACCGCCCCATTTACTGTCGCGATTGCTTTAACAAACATCGTCCTGCGCGGCGAGCCCAATTCCAATAAAATTCAAACGAACGAACCCTTTTGAGCCTGAAGTTATTCGGGCTTTATTTTTTTTCGGCGGCATGATAAACTGTGCAAAATGTTTTAAGGAGGAGTCCCCATGAAAATTGCAATGGCGAACGATCACGCTGGCACCGCGCTCAAGAATCAGATTAAAGCCTACCTCGAAGAGCAAGGGCACGAGGTTAAAGACTTCGGCACCTACGACGAGGAAGGTTGCGACCTGTCCGATTTCGTTTATCCTGCGGCTTTGGCGGTTGCCAAGGGCGAATGCGACCGCGGAATTTTCGTTGACGGCGTTGGCTACGGTTCGGCACTCATCGCTAATAAAATCTATGGCATTTACGCGGCTGTCTGCCAAGACCCGTTCTGTGCTCAGCTGTCCCGCGAGCATACCGATTCCAACGTCCTTTGCATTGGCGGCAAGATTATCGGCTCGGCTATCGCAATGGAAATCGTTAAAACTTGGCTCAAGACCGAACCTTTGACGGCGGAAAAGTATCGCCGCCGCGTTCAGAAGGTCGCTGACATCAACAATAAACATTGCGTCCCCGTCAAATAATTCGTGTAAAGGCGTTTTAAGCTCGTCGACTATCGGCGGGCTATTTTTTATAAACGATTCAACGTTGGGAAGGATTTACAAGAACTTTGGCGAAAGTTTGTTACCAATACCGCATTAATAGTGTACAGGGCGTGTTAAAATCTTTTGGAACTCATTATGCGTATCATTGCCAATCATTAAGGAGGGGCGAAAATTGGAAAAAAGGGAGAGTTTATGGGAAGCATATCTAAGACGCGGCTTCAGTCGTCGGAGCTTCTTAAAGGGTTGCGTCGCGTTGACATCGCTTATGGGCTTCAGCACGGATATGTTCTCGAAGGTCGTGGAGGCGGCGGAGTCTAAGCCGTTGCCGGTAGTCATCTGGATTCACGGGCACGAGTGCACGGGTTGCGACGAATCGTTTATCCGTTCGGGTGCGCCGCTCGCCTCGGACGTGTTGCTTTCGTCAATCGCTTTGGAGTATGACCATCTTTTAAGCGCGGCTTGCGGAGCACCGTTTGAGGCTCATCTTGACGAGACGATTACCAAATACAACGGGCAATACATTCTGGCGGTCGAAGGCGCGATTGCAACTAAGGATAGCGGCGTTTACTGCATGAGCGGCGGGCACACGTTCACACATCTTTTGGAGAAGGCTGCTAAGGGGGCGGCGGCGATTATCGCTTACGGCTCGTGCTCGGCTTACGGCGGCATTCAAGCGGCTAAACCCAATCCGACTGGCTCGGCTGGTATTGAACGGTTCGTCGGCGGAAAACCAGTTGTCAAGGTTCCAGGCTGTCCGCCTATCCCCGAAGTCATGACGGGCGTTGTTATGCATGTCGCGTTGTTCGGCACGTTGCCGCCTGTTGACGCTGACGGTCGTCCGAAGCAGTTCTACGGCAACAGAATTCATGACACGTGTTATCGGCGTCCGTTCTTTGATGCGGGCATGTTCGCGGAGAATTTCGACGACGCGGGCGCAAAGGCTGGTTGGTGCCTTTATAAGCTCGGCTGTCGTGGTCCTGAAACTTACAACTCTTGCGGCAATCTGCGTTGGTGGCAGGGCATGAGCTATCCTATCCAGTCGGGCGCGCCGTGTATCGGCTGCTCCAATTCAAATTTCTGGGACGAAGACCCCTTCACAGACCGTTTGCCTAAGTATGGCAAGCTCGGCGACGTGGACAAAATCGGCGTCGGACTCGGTGTCTTGACGGCGGCGGGCGTTGGTGCTCATGCGGTGGCTAGTGTCATTCAGCGCAATCAACGCGAAAATCTTTTGGAAGAAGATCATCACGAATAAACGAGGTGAAATTAAATGCAACACGTTGTAGTAGACCCTATCACAAGGATTGAAGGGCACTTGCGCGTTGAAGTTACTGTGGACGAGACCAAAGGCACTGTTACCGACGCAATCTCAAGCGGCACGGCATGGCGCGGACTTGAGCTTATCATGAGAGACCGCGACCCCCGCGACGCTTGGGCTTATATCCAACGTATTTGCGGCGTCTGCACTACGGCTCATGCGCTTGCCTCCGTCCGTGCAGTTGAAGACGCGCTCGGCATTGGCATTCCGCTTAACGCAAATTATATCCGCAACATCATGGCGGCAACTCTGACTGTGCAAGATCATCTGGTTCATTTCTATCATCTGCACGCGCTCGATTGGGTTAGTCCCGTTGAAGCCCTCGCCGCAGATCCCGCTAAGACTGCTGAATTGCAAGTCGCCGTCCTCAATGCCTATCGCGTCGATTTGAAAGTTCCTGAAGAAGTCAACACCGAAGCTTATCCGCATGACTTCCCCGCCGCTACGCCGCAATACTTCGCGGGCATTAAGTCCAGAGTTCAAGCAATCGTTCAAAGCGGGCAACTCGGAATCTTCTCGGCTCATTGGTGGGATCACCCCGATTACAAGCTCCTGCCTCCTGAAGTTCATCTTATGGCAGTCGCTCACTATCTCGAAATGCTCGACAAGCAACGCGAAATCATCACGCCGCACGTCGTCTTTGGTGGCAAGAATCCTCACCCGCATTACGTCGTTGGCGGCATGCCCTGTTCAATCAGCCTGACGGACGGCAACGCCCCGATTAACACCGCACGCCTTGCAATCGTCGACCGGGCAATCAATATGGCTCGCGACCTCGTCAACAACTATTATCTGCCTGACCTCGTGGCAATCGGCGTTATCTACGCTAAGGCGAGTCGCGTCGACGGCGGCGGCTTGGCTCGTGAACGCGTGCTTGCCTTCGGCGATTATCCGCTGACTGGTTATAAGGGCACTTCCACTGGCGGCTATTTTGAAAATCTTTTGGTTCGTTCAAATGGCGTCGTCGAGAACTTCGGCATGGGGCTTGATAAGGTTGTATTTACTCCCGTCACGGCAGAGGACTTGAAAGCTCCCGACATCATAACCGAGGGCGTCGAGCACGCTTGGTACGAATACCCCGAATCCGCCGGCAAGAACCTTCACCCGTGGAAGGGCGTTACTAAAGACAAGTACACCGGACCGAAGACCGGAACGCCGACAATGTGGGAAACTCTCAACGAGGCGGGCAAATACTCTTGGCTGAAAACCCCGAAGTGGAAAGGCAAGCTCTGCGAAGTTGGACCGTTGGCGCATTACATTGTTATCTACACCAAAGCCGCCAAAGGTTTGCTCCCCGAACCGACTTGGGCTGAACAAATGATGCTTAAACAAATCGAAGTCGTTTCTAAGGTGTTGGGTGTCAGCGCGGAAGTTTGGATGCCGACGATGCTCGGCAGGACTGCTTGCCGTTGCTTAGACGCTCAACTTGCCGCCGAGATTAATAAGTTCTTCTTCGACAAGCTTATTGCCAATATCAAGATGGGCGATACCGCCGTTATGAACAACGAGAAATGGACGCCTGACACCTGGGCAACTGATTGCATGGGCGTCGGCTTGTATGAGGCTCCTCGCGGCGGCTTAAGTCATTGGGTTTGCATTAAGAACGGCAAGATTAGCAACTATCAATGCATCGTCCCGACGACGTGGAATGCTTGCCCACGCGACGACCAAGCTGGGCATGGTGCTTACGAATTGGCTATGATGACGACTCATGTTGCCGTTCCCGATAAGCCCCTTGAGATTGCAAAAGTTATCCGCTCGTTCGACCCGTGCATGGCTTGCGCTACTCACATGTTCAACGCCAAGGGGGAGGAGATTAACATCATTTCGACCGACCCCTACGGGAGGTGAGCAGTCATGGCAATTAAATCTGTCAAAGACGTTAAGCGCAAAGAGTATTACATCTTTAGTCCGTTTCTTAGGTTCTTCCATTGGATTATGGCGTCTCAAATCGTCGTCCTGTTCGCGACGGGCTTGCTCATTACCAAACCTATGAACGTCGGCGCGGTGGAACCCGTCTTTACGAATACTTCAATGGATTTGGTTCGTGACATTCACTTCACAGCGGCTTTTATCCTCTGCGCGGCGTTGATTCTGCGTGTCTATGGTTTTATCGTAAACAAAGGCGATAGATTGTTCCCGCGTGTTTGGGAAGGGCACTTCTACGAAGAGACCGTTGACGTTGCGTTGCATTATATGCTGTTGAGAGGTCACCACGCATCTTTCTTGCGCAATCCTCTGGCTCGCGGCTCCTATGCGGTACTTTATGTCTTGCTTGCGATTGAAATCTTTACGGGCTTTGCGATGTACTGCGCGGCGAATCCTACAGGAACTGGCTACTTGCTCTTTGGTTGGGTAAATACCCTCGTCGGCTCCGAGATGATGAGCCATTACATTCATCATTACGTTGCTTGGTTTATAATCCTGTTCGCTATCGGGCATTTGTACATGGTTATTCGCGCCGAGTTCATGGAAGGCGAAAGCGAAATCTCTAGCATGTTCTCCGGCAAAAAAATTCTCGCACACACGCCCAAGGACGCTAACGAACTCGATTGACACTCTAAGATAAAAATTAGCCCCCTCCAAAGCGGAAGGGGTTTTTTGTATTCCAAAATTCTTATCTCAAACAAAAAACGCCGCCTGCTTTAGACGACGCCTAGAAAAATTTTATCGTTCGTGATTAATCTTGTTTGTCGAGAAGTTCGAGCTTGCCGCTCCTAGGGTGGAACATCAGCCCGTGAATTTTAACATCTTTGGGGATAAGCGGATTGTCGCGCAGTTGCTTAACGACCTTCATGACGTTTTCTTCAGGCTTCTGGAAACTATCCGTCCACTCAATAAGCTCTTTCTCGACCATCTTAATTGCGTCGGGAGAAATGCCACGAGCCAACATGCCGCCCGTCAAGCTCTTTGAAGTAGTTTTCGCCATGCCGCATTCGTGGTGACCGATAATCGCGACCTCTTGCACGCCGAGTTCATAAATGCAAACCAGCAAACTGCGAACCGTGGTATCGAAGACGCCGTTTAAGCAGTTGCCGACGGTCTTGATAATCTTCGCGTCGCCGCGTTTAATGCCGAGGCACGGCTCAAGGAAATTAACAAGGCGGGTGTCCATGCACGTGACGATTGCCAAATGTTTTTTCGGTAGCTTGCTATCGTGGTGGTCTTCGTGCTCGTAGGCTTTGTACTCGTCCGGCAGGTTCGCGCAGAACGTTTCATTCGTCTGAAGCATTTCATCAATTACTGACATTACATTACCTCCCTAAATTTTATCGCGGCTATTCTATACTGCCCGTCGCTTAAAGTCAACGCAACCGACCGTTTAGATTAAAAGCAACCTGTCCATCTCGCTGAGCTTGTCCTCTAAGTCAAAGTCAACGTCGTCCTCGTAATAGCTAAATGCATCTTCGACCGTTTTCAGCGTGATGTAAAGGTATCTGTCTTCGTCCTCGTCCGTGGCAATGCCATAGCTAACAATCTCTTCCACGTTGACGCGTTCATCGCCGAGCTTGATAAACTTCCGAAAACCTTCCATTTCAATCGCTCCTTTCATGTAAAAAATTTTATAATCTTTGTTCGCCGCTGTCAACGTTCTGTGCTATAATGGCGGCGATTGATATTCAGGAGGACTTCAAATGGACGTGATTGCATTAGTTGGACCGAGCGGCACGGGCAAGAGTCATCGAGCCTTGCAGGTTGCCCGCGAACATGGAGCAGACGCGATTATTGACGACGGCATTTTGATTAAGGACGGGCACATTGTCGCGGGCGAAAGTGCTAAGACGGAGAAAAGCAAAATCATGGCGGTTAGGCGTGCGATATTCGTTTTGCCCGGTCACGCCGAAGACGTTCGCGAGGCTATCAAGGAAATGCAGCCGCATAGAATTTTAGTTATCGGCACATCGGAGAACATGGTTCAGAAAATCGCTAAGACGCTCGACCTCCCGCCAATCCAATTAATCGTCCGCATTGAAGATATTGCGTCACGTTCGGAAATCGCCGTGGCTCAATTCCACCGTCTCAAGGAAGGCAAGCATATTATCCCCGTGCCGACCATTGAACTCAAGCCGCACTTTTCAGGCTTCCTAGTTAATCCGTTGCAATCAATCTTCAAGCAATCGTCCGTTAAGCGTCGCAAGCTCGGCGAAAAGTCAATCGTGCGTCCGGTCTTCAGCTACTACGGCAAATTAATCATTGATGATAAAGTTATTCAAGTCATAGTCGAGAGAATCGTTAGGACTCGTGAGTTCGTCAAGAGCTTGAAGAACATCACGGTTAAGCACATCTTCAAGGACGACGAGGACAGAGGCTTGACTATCTCTTGCGAAGTCGTCTTGAGTTATGGCAGTCATATTCCAACGCTGATTCGTCAAATGCAAGGTCATATCCGCGACGCCGTAGAATTTACAACGGGAATGATAGTTCACGCCGTGGATATAAGCGTTCAGGCTCTCTACGTCGAACAACGCCGCCGAGTCTGGTAATTGACAAGTTAAAACGGGTATGATAAATTGTCCTCGCTGAATAAGCAAAAACCGTAACGAGTACAGCAGTTCGAACATAGTATCACCGAAAACGAAAACCCCCGCACAGATTACGCCACTGTACGGGGGATTCGTTTTGCCATAACCGGTTACGCCGCCGATTAGAGGGCTGTTAAGGGTGAACGTTCTGCCGATTTAGAAAAACCTTTTAATGATGAGGTAGGTTATCACGCCGCCAACGACGCTACCAACCACCTCGACGCCCAATGTAACGAGTACATCGAACATAATCTCACCTCCCTTCTCAAGCGTTACCGCCTTAAGAGGGTCGGCATTGGCGCGATTATATCACGGCGATTTTATCAAGGCAAAAAAACGTTCGCACAAATGGCAAAGACCTGCTATAATGGGCGGCGAGATTCAAGACGAGTCTCGACCGCCAAAATTTTTTTGAGAGCGAGGAAGGATCAATGAATAACCCAATGCCGCCCGATAAAGTATCGGAACACGACAGACAATCTGCGCGGAGTTATTTTTTTAATTTGGTTCGTCAAATGGAGGGCGCGATACTCCTCCTGCAAGAAAAAAATGACGGGCGGTTTGAAGTCGTCTTCGTGTCAAAAGGTTTTGCCAAGCTCATGCAAAGCAACGTCGAGGAGGCGATAAAACTTTTTGACGAACGAGGAGTAATTGCCTTCACGCACCCCGACGACAGATTAGCCGTAAAGAGAATGCTCCGCCGCCGAATTTCCGAGGACAGCACGAAGGACTTGACGATTAGGCAGATAACCACAAAAGGCGAGGTCGTCTGGTGCAACGTGACTTATACTTTTGTCGATGACTTAGAGGAGCATTACGTTTATTGCACGTTCTTTGATGTCACGTCGCTTAAGGTCTACGCGCAGAGACTACAGACGACGTATATGACAATCGGCGACAACTTCTACCGCATGAACGAGCGGACGCTTTCCATGTTCAGGGCAAACATCACCCGCAACAAGGTCGAAGACATTCAAGGGCAGGACTTGTTCGGGACGGATTCTGTGATTCGCCCGTATTCAGAGCTGATTAATCTGCGTGCCGTGAATTATCCGATTGCCGAGGAGCGCGAGACCTTCCTTATAACCTTCAGCGTGGAGAATATCCAGCTAAGGTTTGAGCGAGGCGAGACGAACTTTTCAATGTATCTCTTCTCACGGCGCAAGGACGGTCATTATTGCTACGTGAGCTATCGTGCAGTCTTCACGCGGCATCCAATTTCCAACGAGATTATCGCGTTCATCTCTGAGCAAGAGGCAGGCAAGGAGAAAGTCCAAGGCGCGTTGCTTGATAAGATTTTGGCGCGGCAATTCGATATGGTCGCTTACCTAGTCAACGATAAGTATAGCGTGGTCGTCGGCGATGCGTCTTTGATTGTTAAGGGTTCAATCTTCCCGAAGACCCGCGAAGGACGCTACGACACTTACCTTAAGGAACAAGTCATTCCCGTCCTTGAAGGCGACGACTCAACCAAAAAGAATATCAGCGACGCTTTAAAGATTTCCACGATTAGAGACAAGCTCAAGACCTCTGAACCTTACGTCGTCAACATTGCCTGCAATATCGGCGGCGAAACTTTTTATAAGCGGCTCGACTTCTACGCCATTGACCCCCGCGCCGATTTCTTTATCCTACTAAAGAGCGACACGACCGAAATTCAGCAAAAACAGATTCAGCAGAACGCACGCCTAAAAGCCGCCCTAAACGAGGCAAAGCAAGCCAACGTAGCCAAAACAGCTTTCCTTTCGCGAATGAGCCATGAGATTAGAACACCTATGAACGCTATCATCGGGCTCGACAATATCGCTTTGCACGACCCGGACTTGACGCCGACGCTTAAAGGCTACCTAGAAAAAATTGGCTCAAGCGCACGCTACCTGCTGTCAATCATCAACGATATACTCGACATGAGCCGCATAGAGTCGGGACGCATGAGCTTTCGCAATGAGGAGTTCTCGTTTACGTCCTTTGTCTATCAAATCAACAGCCTAATCGACGGACAATGCAAGGACAAGGGCTTAAACTACGACTGCCAGCTCAAAGGCGACATCGGCAAATATTACATCGGCGACGACACCAAGCTTGAGCAAGTGCTGATTAATATCCTGGGCAATGCAGTCAAGTTCACGGACGCAGGCGGCACGGTCACTTTGATTATCGAATGTACTGCACAGTTCGACGGGCAATCAAACTTCCGCTTCACGATAAAGGATACGGGCATCGGTATGAGCAAGGACTTCCTGCCCAGGATTTTTGAACCCTTCAGCCAAGAGGACGACACGACCACTTCACGCTACGGTGGGTCGGGTTTGGGGCTTGCCATTACAAAAAATATCGTGCAGATGATGAACGGCTCGATAACCGTTGAATCAACTAAGGGCGTCGGCTCGGAATTCGTTATCAATGTCCCGCTGAAAGATTCGGCACGCGGCGAGGGCGACGATTCCCGCGAAATGCGTCCGCAAGATTTTTCCGTGTTGATTGTCGACGACGAGTTACTTGCCCGCGAACATGCTAAGTCCGTGCTTAACGAGGTCGGCATTGAGGCTGACACTTGCGCGGGCGGCAAGGAGGCTCTCGACTTGATTGAGATGCGCCATGCCCGCCGCGAAGACTACAATTTGATTCTAGTCGATTGGCTTATGCCAGAGAAGGACGGCATTGAACTTACCCGCGACATCAGAGAAATTCTCGGCTCCGATACAACGGTTATCGTCCTTACTGCTTACGACTGGTACGAAATTGAGGAGGAGGCAATCAAAGCCGGCGTCGATACGTTCATGAGTAAGCCGCTTGCCTCAACCAATGTTCTTTACGAATTCCAACAGGCATTCAATCGCAAACGTCAGACCGTGCCCGAAAAGAAAGTTGTTGAGCTTAAGGGGCGCAAGATTCTTGTCGTCGAGGATATGCCAGTCAACGCCGAAATCATGATGATGATTCTGGAAATGCGCGGCATGATTTCAGACCACGCCGAGAACGGGAAGATTGCCGTTGACAAGTTCGCCGAGTCGCCGCCCGGATTCTATGACGCAATCTTGATGGATATTCGTATGCCGGTAATGGACGGACTCAAGGCAACGGAAGCGATTCGCGCCCTCGACCACCCCGACGCAAAGACCGTACCGATTATCGCAATGACTGCTAATGCCTTCGATGAGGACGTGCAACGCTCACTCAAAGCCGGCATGAATGCACACCTAACCAAGCCCGCCGACCCAGAGCACCTTTACAAGACGCTACAGGAACTCATTAAGGATTGAAAACTTAAAGCGCGGTGAGCCTCCGATTATCAGAGAAACTCAACCGCGCTTTTTTTGTGCCCAGTTACGTCGCCTCGCAAAAATATTTCATGCCAGTCTTTTTCCACTCCCGCTTAGTGTAAAGAATTTTGTAATCTGTGACGCCCGTCATAGTCGACAGCTCGTTTATAATTTGCTCGCACTCGTCGCGGGTCTTAGCATGAATCATCGTATAAAGATTATAATTCCAATTAGGCGCGGGCGTCCTGTCGTAGCAATGAGAAACCGCCGCATGTGAACTCATGACTTGTGCAATGTCGTCTAGCTTATCGGGCGGCACCTGCCACGCACACAGAGCATTTGCATTGAAGCCAACTTCGCGATGTCGGAGTACTGCTCCCATTTTGCGAATCTTTTTTTCTTCGACCAGCCTCCGTACACGTTTTAAAAACTCTTCCTCACTTATGCCGACGCGCTGTGCCAAAACTTTATACGGCTCTTCGCACAGCGGGAAATCCTCCTGCAACGCCTTGATAATCTCCTTGTCCAGTTCGCTGAAAAGTTCCAAGGTCTTCCCTCCGCGTCATTGAAGTTTGAACTGCACATTGATTTTATACCTCTTGTTAGCCTTGAGCCGAAGCATATCTTCCACGCCGTTAAGCGACCGTATCTCCGCCAGCACGATTGATTCATACTCGGCATTCGGCGTCAACAGCGTGAACCACAGATTATAAGCCCCTTCGCGTTCGTAGTTGTGCGTCGTCCCCGGATACCGATTGACTGCCTCCGCCACCGCGCAAATTGCCGACGGCTTGACCTTCAGGGCAACGAGCGTTCCATGATACCCCAGACGATTTGAATCAAAGAACGTCCCTATCCTCCGCAAGAACCCCGCCGCCTTCAGCTCACGGAGCCGATTAAGCACCGTGTCTTCGTCCGTGCCGAGGCGGCTTGCCATTTCCGCGAACGGGTGAGAACAAATCGGGATGTCGCCCTGCAAGAGATTCAACAGAGCCTTATCGAATGTTGAAAGCCTCGTCATATCAATCTCTCCCCTGCACCGTTCACACGCTCAACGGCGCATTTTGTTTGAGCTATTCTATCAAAGACTTTGTGATAACGTCAAGCAATGCTGAACGCCCTTCATTTTTAACGGACGAATAAGGCAAGATTGATTCTTCGTCAACGCCAAGGGAATTTTTAATCGCGTCGAGATGTTTTTGACGTTGCGTCTTGCCGAGCTTATCAGACTTTGTAGCGACGACGAGCACGGGCAAATTTTTTTCAACGAGACTGGCGAAAGACTTCAAGTCGGACTCCATAGGCGGGTGACGCATGTCGACCAGTTGGCAGACAAATTTTATATCGCGGTGGCTTGATAGGTATTCGTCAATGAACTTCGCCCAAAGCTTACGATTGGTTTTGGAAGTCTTCGCGTAGCCGTAGCCGGGCAAGTCGACCAGATAAAAGGCGCGGCGGGTGTCTTCGGCTTTAAGCTCCACACGAAAAAAATTTATCGTCTGTGTCTTGCCGGGCGTGCCCGATATTCGAGCCAACGCTTTCCTGTTCGTCAGCGAATTAATCAGCGACGACTTGCCGACATTCGACCGACCGACGAAGACAATTTCCGGCAAAAGTTCTTCGGGACAAGTCGCACGACTCACCGCCGAGGTCACGTATTCGCTTTTGACTATCGTAATCTCTTCCATGTTATCGCCTCCAAAAAAAATGAGCCTCCCGCAGGAAGCTCAAGAAAGTTTTCACTGAATCAACGCCGTCTTTAAGACTTCGTCCATATTCTCGACGGGCACGAACTCCAACTTATCGCGGACGCTTTCGGGTATGTCTTCAATGTCAGGCGCGTTCTCCTTCGGCAGGATAATCGTATGCATTCCTTCACGATACGCCGCTAGAACTTTTTCCTTAAGCCCGCCAATCGGCAAGACGTTTCCACGAAGAGTAATCTCACCGGTCATAGCGACATCACTGCGGACTTTCTTTTTGGTCAAGGCAGAAATCATCGCCGTCGCCATAGTGATGCCCGCGCTGGGTCCATCCTTCGGAACTGCGCCTTCGGGCACGTGGACATGAATATCATTTTTTTCGTAGAAATCGTCGGCAAGTTTCATCAAGTCGCTACGACTGCGAATGTAAGTTAAGCCTGCCTGTGCGGACTCCTGCATCACTTCGCCGAGCTTGCCCGTCAACAGAAGTTTGCCATTGCCCTTTAGGACGATTGCTTCAGTTGGAAGAATATCGCCGCCGACCTCCGTCCATGCCATGCCCGTTGATACTCCGATTTGTGGTTGCTTCTCGGCTCGTGTCTGCAAAAATTTCGGACGCCCAAGGAAGTCGCGCAAATTTTTTTTCGTAATGTAGACAACGCCCTCATGCCCTTCAACGATTTTTCTTGCCGCCTTACGACACGCACGCCCGATAATTCGTTCAAGCTCACGGACGCCCGACTCCCGCGTATACTCGGCGATAATCTCCTGCAACACGCCTTTAGCAAAGACGACATCGCCGCCCTTAAGCCCGTTCTCTTCCTTCTGGCGTTTGGTTAGGTAGCGGCGGGCAATTTCCAATTTCTCCTGCTCCGTGTAACTAGACAGCGTAATAACTTCCATCCTATCGCGTAGGGGCTTGGGTACCGTGCTTAGGTTGTTCGCCGTGACTATCCAAAGAACTTTCGACAGGTCAAACGCCGTGTCAATGTAGTGGTCTGAAAACGAATTGTTCTGCGCAGGGTCGAGTACCTCAAGCAAAGCCGCCGAAGGGTCGCCCGCATAACCGTCCTTGCCGAGCTTGTCAATCTCGTCGAGTAGGAATACCGGATTATTTGCACCAGCCTTCTTTATGCCTTGAATGATTCGTCCCGGCAATGCCCCGACGTAAGTCCGCCTATGTCCGCGAATCTCCGCCTCGTCACGTATGCCGCCCAAACTCGCACGGATAAACTTTCTGCCCATTGCCTTAGCGACTGACGACGCCAAAGAAGTTTTGCCGACGCCCGGCGGCCCCACTAAGCAAAGAATCGGCGCGGGTTTGTCCTTAGTCAACGCCTTAACCGCTAAGAAGTCTAAGATACGTTCCTTGACTTTCTCAAGCCCGTAATGGTCTGCGTCAAGAACTTTTGCCGCCTCGGTTATGTCCATTGCGTCTTCGGTCGAAACTCTCCACGGCAAATCCAAAAGCCACTCGATATACGTTCGGATAACATTGCCCTCCGAAGACATCGACGGTATCTTTTCCAGCCGCTTGAGTTCCTTCTCGACAATCGACTTGACCTCATCGGGATAATCGCCCTCCTCAAGTTTCTTGCGATATTCTGACGCCTCCTCGGCAGTGTCTTCTTCCTCGCCAAGTTCCTTGTGAATCGCTTTGATTTGTTCGCGCAGGTAATGATCCTTTTGAATCTTTTCCATTTGGTTGCGGACGCGTTTGCTTATCTGCGACTCCATCTGCAAAACTTCAATCTCATGCGCCAAGATTGTGTAAAGCTTTTCAAGCCGCTCCGTCACGTTTAAAGCCCCTAGAATTTCTTGCTTAGTGTCAAGTTTCAAGTTCAAATGGCTTGCGATTAAATCTGCCAGTCGCCCGAAGTCCTCAAGAATCGTCACGGCGACAAACGTTTCTGACGGAATGCGCTTACTTAGCTTAACCCACTCCTCGAACTGATGAACGACGCCCCGGACAAGGGCTTCCGTCTCCAAGTCTTCCTTCCACTCGTCCTCGTGAACTTCGACTTCAACTTCGTCATAGCTACCCTTATCCGAGTTTCGATACTCCAGCATGACGCCGCGATTAATGCCCTCAACGAGAACGCGGACATTGCCATCGGGTAGCTTGACTATCTGGCGAATCTCCGAGATTGTTCCCACTTCGTAAAGGTCTTCTTCTGCGGGGTCTTCGGTATCCGTGTCGATTTGCGCCGTCAAAAAAACTCGCCGATTGGTAACCATTGCCGCCTCAAGTGCATTGACCGAACTTTCGCGCCCAACGTCCAAATGCATTATCATGTTCGGAAAGACGACGATACCCCTCAGCGGCACGAGAGGTAAAGTAACTTTTTCAGCCATGCGATTTCCCCTCCTTTGGTAAAATAAAACGGGGCAAATTTTTTAAGTCCGTTCGCCCCGCTCCCTAAATTCATCCGTTAGCCGTTTTCCTTATCCTCTTGGTAGTATTCGCCCTTAGCTTTGGCTCTTGATTGAATAAGACATCCTCCTTAGTGACTGTGCAGATTGTACTGGCTCCGACGCTCGGCACCTCGAACATCACGTTGCGCATTATCCGTTCAAGGATTGAGCGAAGACCTCTTGCGCCCGTCTTGCGTTGGATTGCCTCCTTAGCGATTAGCCTTAGTGCTTCGTCCTCGAAGGTGAGCTTTGCACCGTCCATTTGCATTAGCTTTTGGTACTGCTTAATCAAGGCATTCTTAGGCTTTGTCATTATATCGACAAGTGCTTCTTCGTCCAGTGCGTCGAGTGTGACTATTATCGGCAGACGTCCGACGAATTCGGGAATCAGTCCGCCGTTTATCAAGTCATCGGGCTGAACGTCCTTTAAAGTTTTGCCAATATCTTTTTTATCCTTTGACTCGACCGCCGCCCCGAAACCGACTTGACTGCCTCGAGTGCGTTTCTCGATGATTTGGTCTAGGTCATTGAACGCGCCGCCGCAGATGAACAAAATGTTCTTTGTGTTAAAGGCGACCATTTCCGGCGGTGCTTGGGTATTGCGCTTGTTACCTTGTATTGGAACGTTGACGCGAGTCCCCTCCAAAATTTTCAAAAGAGCCTGTTGAACGCCTTCGCCCGATATGTCGCGATACATGCCGGGCTTGCGAGCAATTTTATCGACTTCATCAATGTAGATTATGCCGCGTTCCGCCTTTAATATGTCGCCGTTCGCCGCCTGAATCAGAGCCAACAGAACGTCTTCGGTATCCTCGCCGACGTAGCCCGCCTCCGTCAATGAATTCGCATCGACAAGGGCAATCGGCACGTTCAGTATCTTTGCCATTGTTTGAGCCAAAAGAGTTTTGCCGCAACCCGTAGGACCAATCATCAGGATATTCGACTTCTGCAACTCGACATCTTCCTTGCCGCCTTTGACTTGCCCGATTCGTTTATAGTGATTGTACACGGCGACGGAAAGTGTCTTCTTAGCCTCCGATTGACCGACAACGTATTCGTCGAGCTGTGCACAAATCTCTTTGGGCTTAGGCAACTTGTCCGTGCCAATAATGTACTCGTCATCGTTTTCCATATCATTTTGCAAAATCTCGTTGCAAAGCTCAACGCAACTATCGCAAATGTAGACGCCCTTGCCCGCGATTAATTTCCTAACGAGGTGTTCGGATTTGCCGCAGAAGGAACACTTCAGCTCGTCGCGATCCTTTCCGAATTTCAACACGCTCTCACCACCATAACTTCAATCCGATTTATTCCGCATTATCCTTCGGCGAGCGGCTGATAACTTCGTCAATCAAGCCGTAAGCTTTTGCCTCCTCAGCAGTCATGAAATTATCGCGCTCAGTGTCCGCCATAATTTTATCCCTTGGCTGCCCCGTGTGACGACAGAGAATATCATTTCCGACTTCGCGCAGTCTCAGAATCTCTTTGGCGTGAATCTGAATATCTGTTGACTGACCACTTGCCCCGCCCAACGGTTGATGAATCATAATCCTCGCTAGCGGCAGTGCAAAACGTTTTCCTTTCTCGCCCGCCGTCAAAAGTAAACTGCCCATACTCGACGCTTGCCCGATACAAATCGTTGATACGTCGGGCTTAATATACTGCATTGTATCGTAAATCGCAAGCCCTGCCGTGACGACGCCACCGGGGCTGTTAATGTAAAGGTGAATATCTTTATCGGGGTCTTCGCTTTCAAGAAAGAGCAACTGCGCGACTACAGAATTGGCAACGTCATCCGTTATCGGTCCGCCGAGAAAAACTATCCTATCCTTTAACAGTCGGGAATAAATATCGTAAGCTCGCTCGCCGTAGCTAGTCTTCTCAATAACCATCGGCACATAGTAAGACATATTCTTCAACTCCAAATAGTTTTTAAAAAAGGGCGTCTCCATTGCTACGCCCTTTAAAATTTTTTAGTTCTCTTTGATCTCGGTGGTTTCTTCGGCAGGAGCCGCATCCTTTTTGATTGCCCTGCTAGCTATAACTTTCTTCGCACGGCTTTGCAAATCTTCAACGCTTTGAACGGAAGGCTTGTTCGTTAATTCTTCTTCAGCGTCGGTCTTCTCGACAGAAGCCTCAAGGCCTTTGAAGTCCTCCGCTAGGTCATTAGGCTTTGCGCCCGCCATGTTCGCGATTATAAATCTCATGGTCTTGCGGCGAAGAATGTTAGCAACTATCGCTTCAAATTGTCCGTTGTCCCTCAGATACTTCACGAGCTGTTTGGCTGGCGTCTTATACATCCGCGACAGCATTCCGATTTCCATGTTTATATCGTCTTCGGATACGCTGATTTTCTCCACCGTTGCCACACGCTCAAGCATAATCTCCGTCAAGACATCTTTCTTTGCCTGCTCGCGATAATTTTCACGTAACTTGTCCATGTCCATGCCCGAAAACGCCATGTACTTTTGAATGTCCATGCCTTGCGTCTTGAGTCGGGCGTCGAGTTCGTTGATTATCTGCGTGATACGATTTTCAATCATGACGGGCGGCAAATCGACTTCCATATTGTCAACAGCTTTATCGATAATCGCCTGTTGCTGAGCCTCAACTGCGCGACGTTCGGCGTTTGCCTCCATACTCTTGCGAATGCTCACCTTGTACTCGTCAACCGTTTGGAACGTGGTAATCTTCTTAACAAACTCGTCGTTGAGTTCGGGCAATTCCTTATGCTTAATGCTATTAATCTTGCAAGCGAACTCCGCATCTTTGCCCGCTAAATTTTTAGCATGATACTCATCAGGGAACGTGACTTTAACTGTGCGTTCTTCGCCGACCTTAGCTCCGATTAGTTGTTCCTCGAAGTCGCCGATAAACTTATGCGACCCAATATCTAAAGGAGCGTCCTTAGCCTCGCCGCCCGCGAACTTCTCGCCGTCAATCGTGCCCGTGTAGTCAAGCGTGATGAAGTCGCCATCAACAATCGTATCGCCTGCCGCCGCGTCGATTAGGTTTGCGTGATGATTGCGCATGGCGTTGATTTGTTTATCAACGTCTTCATCGGTAACAGGCTCGACAACCTTTTCCGCTTCAAGATTTTTATATTCGCCGAGCTTGGCTTGAGGATAGGGCGTGAAAGTCAGCTTGAAAACAAATTCCCTGCCTTCTTCGTTCGTGACGACGTCTGCTTTGGGATCCGTGACAGGTCTTAGGCTCAGCCTACTGAGAGCCTCACGCGTCGAATTCTGCAGGAGAGTGTTACTTGCCTCGTTGATAATCGTTTCCTTGCCAATGTGTGCTTCAATGATTTTCGGTGGGATTTTGCCTTTGCGGAAACCAGAAACGCTTATGCGCTCACCGAGCGTCTTTATCGTCTGCTTAATCGCTTTAGAAAACTCCGCCGCTTCGACTTCAACAGTCAGCTCAATTTGGTAATCGTCTATCTTCTTCTGAGTGATTTTCAAAATTTTAACCTCCCATTTCTTTATGCAACGGCCGTTATACTATCACAACGATAAAAAAATTACAAGTTACTTCCATAAGTAAACGTCGCCTGAAATTTAATGTGTTGAAACAAGTTCAAACTGTCGTGAGAAAAATTTTTTGTTATAAGAATGAATTACTGCTTATAGCTTCCAACTCGTAAGGCGTCTCTTGATAGACGTAGTAGTTTAACCAGTTGGCAAAGAGCAAATGAGCCACACTACGCCACTTAACGACGGGTTCTTTAGTCGGGTCGTTGTTCGGGAAATAATTCTGCGGCACGTTCGGATTAAGCCCCGCTAGCACGTCGCGGTTGTATTCGTTCTGCAACGTGTTCGGGTCGTATTCGGCATGACCTGTAATAAAGAACTGCCGAGCCTCCAGATTAGCCACGGCATAAACGCCAACTTCATCGGACTCGGAAAGAATCGTAAGTTCCGGAACTTTTTCAATGTCAGCGCGGCGAACTTCAGTATATCTCGAATGCGGAACGTAAAATTCATCATCGAAGCCGCGGAAAAGTTTTTCGTGCTGAACGCAGAGCCTATGACGATACACGCCCGAATATTTTTCCGTCATCAGGTATTTCGAAATGCCGTAATGATGATACAAAGCCGCCTGCGCTCCCCAGCAAATATGGAACGTCGACCAAGCATGAGACTTGCTCCATTCCATGATTTCGCAAAGCTCCTGCCAATAAGCTACGTCCTCGAAGTCTACAAGCTCAATCGGCGCACCTGTCATAATGAAGCCGTCGTAGTTGTTAGTCTTCACGTCGTCGAACGTGCCATAAAACTCGGTTAGGTAATCCTTCGGCGTGTGCGTCGGCGTATAAGTCCGCGTGTAAATAAAATCGACCTCGACTTGCAACGGCGTATTGCCAAGGAGCCTGAGCAGTTGCGTTTCCGTCACGGGCTTTATCGGCATAAGGTTAAGGATTAAAATCTTAAGCGGGCGAATGTCCTGGGCATAAGCGCGGTCGGCATCCATGACGAAAATATTTTCGCCCTCAAGGATATGCGACGCGGGCAAGTTGTTTGGAATTTTTATCGGCAATGTGATTCACCTCTCAATTTAGGGAATAACGCGTAACCCAACGCGAATTATTTTTTACGTAAGCACGAAGACGCACAAGCCCCTTGTAGTCGGGGTCGTCGCTACGAATCATGCGGTAGGCTCCGTCGTACTCGTCCTGTAGCTTCTGCCATGAATTATTCGGCGTCCAAATCTGTCCGTCCTTGATGACCTCGGTGCCCTGCGTCAAGTTTACTGCCTTCTTCATGAAACGGATTTCAGTCGTCTGCCCGCGTGAATCTTTCGTAGTTTGCCACTCCCAAAGGATTAAATTCGTGCCCTTAAGCCTCATAGTCGTCGTATCAGCTGTTAAGTTTGTCGTATTGCCTTCGCCGTCAGTGAACGTCCACAAGTCAAGCCAGCGTTCTTCAGTCGGGGCGCGTTTGCGGTCGCGTTCGCCCATTTGGAAGACTTCATCGACTATCGCGCAATAGAATTCCTCATCAAAGGAGCGAGTATTTATTTCCTTAACGCGCCCTTCCTCCTTAGACCAAACAACTTGATGCTCGGCGTTATAAAAATCTTCGCGGACGTATTGCAAGGTTCGATTCTGCGGATTGACCCGAAGCAGTGCCAAGCTATAAGTCAAGCTTTTTGGGTCGGGCAAGATGTTCGTTATCCCATAGTTCTTAATCGTTTCCGCCGCACCCTCGTAGCTGTAAGTCGTCTTCGTCCAAGCCTCAATTTCGATGGCAATCTCCCTGCCGTCACTGGTAACAACTTTCTTTTTAATCGTCACGGACTCCGGCTCGAAGTACTTGCTGTATTTGTCGTTGCTATCTAGCCAAAACCATTGAGTTTCCGCGCTGACCTCACAGGGAACTAAGAACAGAGCCGCGCAAATTATCACAAGCCAAAATGTTTTCTTAAGCAAAGCAATCACTCCTCAGCGAGTCTGCGATTAATTTCCTCGTCCAATTCCACAATACCTGCGCCCGTCTGAGAACTCACGCAAAGAGCCTCAAGCCCTGAAACTTCCTTGACTGCCGCCGCTAATGCCTTGCCGCCGTCGGGGAACTTATCCGCCTTGCTTATGACGACGATAACTGACGAACCCGCCCGACGCAGTTTGCTTATCCAAGCAAGCTCCAGTTCAAAGGAATCATCTGCTATCAGCATTAACGCGACCTCGACACTTTGCGCGGACTTCTCTGCGGTCGAGTCGTCTTCCACGTCCACGCCCACGGTATCGACCAGCATAACACGTGTCACGCCGCTTATCTCCATTGCCCTGAACGCCGCGTCTTGTATAATCTTCTGCCTCGTCAGCGCGTACATCAACGCCGACTTGCCACTTTTGCGCTTGCCGAATATCCCAACCTGTTTCATGAACGCACGCCTCCTTTTTGCCGCGATTATATCAAATATCCTAAGTCAAGTCGACAAGTTCACGCCGCCTTTTATCGAAGCGGGCAACTTTTTTATAGCCGAAGCCGCGAACATAATCTGCCGCCTCCTCATGGAACTTTCCGCAGTCTTCAGGCTGATGAGCATCGGAATTTATCGTTATCGGCAAGTCATACGCGGCGGCAACCTTCATGAAGTCGGCGTAGGGCGAAATCTCTTTAACGGGGTAGCGGTAAAGCGTGCCAGTGTTCACGTCGATTGCCATATCAGCCCGCTTGAGGGCGGCGGCGACTCGTTCAAGGTAAGGCGTCGCGTCGAAGTCAGGGAAGTGATTAAACAACCGCACGTTGAACGGGTGACCGAGAATATCATAATTGCCGCTCGCCGCTAACATCTCGACTTGCGCGGCGTATTCCGTCCAAATGTCCTGCAAGTCGTGCCGCGTCCATTCGTCGATGAGCTTAGAGGCGTCGTAGCCCCAGCCCCAGAGGAAATGCACTGAACCAATCCGATAATCGAAGTCCCAAGCGTCGAGAATTTCTTTGACCGCCGATTGATTGCGGAAGTTGCAAACCTCAATCCCAATTTTGACGGCGTGCCTTTTCTTGAGCTGTGCCACGAAGTCAAAGTAATCCTTGAGCGTGTGCTTAAACTTATTCGACTTGAGCCAGACCCGTTGAAAGCGACCGACGGGCGAGTCATCAAGCGTCAAATCGTCGTAGTAGAGTTGCTCGAACTCCGGGAAAGTGTGCGTGTGTTCGCTTATGCCAATTTCGTCGAGGTTATGAGCCTTCGCCGCCGTGAAAAATCCTTCCGCCCAAGCCGCTTCGTAGTCGCCGTACTCAAAGTGCATGTGGTAATCGAATCTCATTGAATCACCCCGCTAAAATTTTTCTTAAGGTAAGCGGCAATGGTCTCGCCCATAATCTTTTTGCCGCGCAAGGCAGGATGCAAGCCGTCGGGCGTCAATTCCGAACGCAGATAACCGAACTCGTCCGTAAGCCCCGCCGCCGCGTCGATAAAGTAAGGCGTCGTCTTTATCCAGAAATTAATTTGCTCACGAGCCTCGCGCCAATCGCCATCAGTCAGAGGAATGCCGCGGCAGTTCATGATGTCGGGATTCATTGAAGTCAGCGTGCAGAAGACTGGCGTTATGTCGTTCGCCAAACATTTATCGCGCAGAGCCTCCAAATTCTTGATGACGTCGGCGGTAGGTAAGCCAATGCGAATGTCATTGACGCCCGCCATAATCAACAGCACCTGCGGCTTGAAGGGCAGAACGTCCTTATCAAAGCGGTCTAGCATTTGCTTAGAGGTGTCGCCGCTCCGAGCAAGATTTTTAATCGGCACGTCGCAATAAGTCTGCCATTGGCAAGAGAGTTGCCCCGCTGGAATATAAGCCGCTCCGCCGTGTGAAATGCTATCGCCGAGCACCGCGAATTTTACTGGCGCAGTCACCGTGAAGAATTTTTTCTCTGACCAATCACTAAGTGGCTTATGATTTTTGTTGACGACGCGAACTTGCCAATAATATTCGCCCGGCTCCGTGAACGGCGTCCAATCCGTCACGCGATTAAGTCCCTCCGTGTTGAACAGTTCCCGAACGATTTTATTTTTTGAGACGTTGACGACCTGCACTTGATAAAACTGCGTCAAGGGTAGCGGCTCCCAAGAATACGTCGGATAAAGTTGCATGAAGTCCATTTGCTCAAACTCGGCAGTCAAGACGGGCGGCGGAAGTTTCTTTGCCTCCACGCCCCCGCCGAACAATAGACACGTCGACAACAGTAGCGGTAAAAATTTTTTCATAGGGTCAGCCTCCTTAATCGAAAAGCCCCCCCGCCGATAAGCAGAGGAGCTTTTTATTGCTTGCCGATAGGTCGGCGAAAATTTTCTTAGAAGAACCAGCTGACGCGACTGTAGAAAACTTTAGCATTCTTGTCGGTGATGAAGTCTTTGCCGTGGAAGTACTTGAGTTCAATTCTCGTGTTGTAAAGCGGAACGTACCTTACGGCGAACTCGACACCTTTTGATCCCGCGTAAGCAGCGTCATAAGTCGGAGCCAAGCTGACGAGCGGTGAGATGTAGCGATAATCCGCGCTAATATCCCAAGAGCCTCGTTTCGACTTATCCGCGTTGCCATAGGCAAGACCAGCAGTCCAGGACTTTTTCCAATCTTTTGCTTTGGTGTTCTGAGCATACGCGCCGCGAACCTGCAAGTCGCCGAAGTTATAATGTGCGCCGACTGTCCAAACAGCAGCGTTGTTGGTGTTCTTGTTATAACGTTTGCCAAAGACATCATGCAAAGTGCCGAAGTAATCGCTACGGAAGTGGTGGAATCCTGCGCCGATGTAGAGTTTATCGTTGTCGTAAGAAATTTCACCGCCGCCATAATTGGAAGGATCAATCTCATTGGTGCCGCTCCAACGACCTGCCATCAACGCAACTTTGAATTTATCGCCGTAAACGAGTTGCGCACCGCTGAATTCGTCATCAATCAACATGCCGTCATCAACTAAGGTGTAGAAAGGCAATTTACCGACATTGATTTGGAACTTACCGTAGGTGCCCTGCGCATAAGCTTGCTTGAGTTTGAAGTCGCTAGACGTATCGGTCTTCATGTCAGCGGTTGCATCGAGACGAGCCTTAACTTTCCAGTGATCGTTGACCGTAGCCGTAGGCTCGAAACGCATCATGATCCAGTTTCTGGTGTTCTTAATTTTGCCAAAGTCGCTTTTGATTCTTGTATTGCGATAGCGATAACGCAATTCACCGTGCCAGACGACTTTATCAGCATACTTTTCAAGCTCGGCAACGCGAACGCCCAAAGCGTCGAGTTCGTCCCGGAATTCAGCCGCGAGGCGGTCGAGTTCAGCTTTGTTTGCGCCGGTCGGGTTCTTAGCCATAGCTTTAGCGATCATCTGCGCCATTTCGTAACGGGTGATGTTGCGGTCGCCGCGATAGGTGCCGTCGCCGTAACCTTCGATAACGCCTTCCGCCGCCAGCTTTGCAACCGAGTTATAAGCCCAGTGACCTTGCGGGACATCACTAAACGGATTCGCCGCCGCAAACGTGGTTGAACCTACGCCCATAACGAACGCCGCCGCTAGAACTGCTGTTAATTGTTTCTTCATTTTGAAGACCTCCAATGATTTTAACCGATTGTTTAACATTGTCGGCTCTCGTCAACCCTTGGAGAAGCTTTCAAAATTGAGTGGCCGTGTTTCCTCAAGTCTTCCGACTTCTCCGCTTGTTTCCTTAAGCCGCGCAGAATATACCACAGCTCGTAAAATATTTCAACCGAAAAATTTTCCCGATTCTTTTCAAGTTGCATTCGGTTTGTCACTGATTTATAATCGGTTCAAGAAATTATTGGCAGAGGAGCTGAGCGAATGTCGAATTACACGACGACAACTCCTGATTGGGCAGTCTCTAATCAATCAGCAGTGATGAGCGGCATTGAAGGCATAAAGGATACGACGGTCGGCAATATCAATCCCGCGTTCGCGTCAGGCGCGTTCAAACCGAAACGTCGCATGACTTTGACAGAAGATGAACTCGTTGACGGTGTGGCACGCGGCGATAGAATGATTCTTTCACGGGCGATAACGTTGATTGAAAGCAATAGCCCTAAACACTTCGCCAAAGCCCAAAGAGTATTGCAGAGGCTCCTTCCGCAGACTGGCAAGGCGTTGCGTATCGGGATAACGGGCGTGCCGGGCGCGGGCAAGTCCACATTAATTGAAGCGTTCGGGAACATGCTTTGCGACAACGGACATAGGGTAGCGGTACTGTCAATCGACCCGACAAGCTCAATAACCAAAGGTTCAATCCTCGGCGATAAAACCAGAATGGGAACGCTTAGCCGACGCACTGAAGCTTTTATCCGTCCAAGTCCTGCGGGCGGCACGTTAGGCGGTGTGGCTCGTAAAAGTCGTGAAACTATGCTGATGTGCGAGGCAGCGGGCTACGACGTGATTTTGATTGAAACCGTCGGCGTCGGGCAATCGGAGACGACTGTCCGTTCAATGGTCGATTTCTTTATGCTAGTGGTTCTAACGGGTGCGGGCGACGACTTGCAGGGAATCAAGAAAGGAATCATGGAACTTGCCGACGCTATCGTCGTGAACAAGGCGGACGGTGATAATCTCGTTAGGGCGAAGGTCACGCGTGGCGAATATGAACGCATGACGGAATTTATTCGACCCGCGACGGACGGTTGGCCGACTCATGCTTACCTTGCCAGTGCAGTTACGAAACTGGGCTTGCCGGAGCTGTGGCAGGTGATTCAGCTGTTCAAAGAGACGACGACTAAAAGCGGCGTCTTCCAACGGCGGCGGGATTCGCAACTACTCGATTGGATGCACGCAATGATTGATGAGCATTTGCATAATCTGTTCTTCGGCGACGCGGTGATAATGGGACGCATGCCTGAAATCCGCGAGGCAGTCTTAGGAGGAGTAATCTCACCGACGCAAGCCGTAGCCGAGCTTGTCAAGATGTTCGATATAACGCGAGCGGCTCAAAAGAAAGTAGACCTGTTCGAGGTGCGCTGAAGGAAAATTTTTCGTGCTGTAGAAAATTGATTTAAGATAAACTCTCGAAGGTGGTTCAAGTGACAAAGCTTAACATAAGAAATTGTGCGCGTTGTAAAAAGATATTCGTGCCGACGAGTGGCGAAAAGATTTGCCCTGAATGCCGCGCCGCCGATTTGGAAATGGAAGAGCGTGTCAAAGCTTACGTCCGCGACCATCCAGGAATCACAGTCAACGAACTCATCGAAGGTTCCGGAGCTCCTCCAAAGTTGGTTTGGCGTATGATTCAGCAAGGACAATTCGAGAACTCCGGCTTGAAGAACGCTAGCTACCCTTGCGCGAACTGCGGCAAGCTAATAACGCGAGACGTTTACTGTAGCGAGTGCCTCGGCAAGCTCAAGCAGAATGCTCAGAAATTCGCAAAAGCCATGGACTCGAAGCGACGCACCGCCGAAAAGAAATCGCAGACCTTTTCCGACTCAATGTATGACGCCTTGGATAGTTCGCGCAGTCACTGAAACGGACGTTGATAACAAAAATTAGAAAGCATCTTCGCTCAGGGCTTGAAGGTGCTTTTATATTAATGGAGGGATAAATCATGAGCATATTAGGCGCAGTAGTCGTGCCGCACCCGCCGATAATCTTGCCAGAAGTCGGACGCAACGAAGAACAAAAGATAGCACAGACGACCGAGGCTTACAAAGAGATTGCCCGCCGAATCGTCGAACTTCAGCCCGAAACGATAATCATCACCAGCCCACATTCAATCATGTACTCAGACTACTTCCACATATCGCCAGGCTTATCGGCTTCAGGGGATATGGCGCAGTTCAGAGCCGCGCAAGTCAAGCTATCGATAAGTTACGATACGGATTTCGTTAAAAGACTTTCGACTGATGCAATGGCGCAAGGAGTCTCGGCGGGCACGCTCGGCGAACGCAATCCCGCACTCGACCACGGCACGATGATTCCGCTTTACTTCCTTAAAAATGCCGGGCTTGATTTCGACCGTGTGAAGTTTATCCGCATTGGCTTATCGGGCATGTCAGCGGCAGTTCATTACAAGTTCGGGCAAATAATCTCACGTGTGGCGGACGAACTCGGACGGAAGATTTTCTTCTTGGCAAGCGGCGACCTATCCCACAAGCTAAAAGCCGATGGTCCTTATGGCTTCGTTGAGGAAGGTCCGCAATTTGATTCGCAGGTCATGGAGAACTTAGGCGGCGCGCATTTCCTGCAACTGCTGATTATGGACGATAAACTTTGCTCACGGGCGGCGGAATGTGGCTTGCGTTCCTTCTGGATTATGGCGGGCGCACTCGATAAAAAAGCTGTTCGCGCAGAAGGTTTATCGTATCAAGGGACATTCGGCGTGGGCTATGGTATCGTCTGGTTCAACGTCAGCGGCGATGATTCGACGAGAAACTTTGCTGAGCAACTAGAAAAGTCCAAGCAGTATGAATTGATTCAGCGCAAGTCAAAGGAAGATGCCTTCGTTAGGTTGGCGCGATATAGCTTGGAGACTTTCGTTAAGACGCACAAGCCCGCGACTTTGCCCAAGGATTTGCCAGAGGAGCTGACTAATCGACGGGCGGGAGCGTTCGTGAGCTTGCACAAGGACGGGAACTTGCGCGGGTGCATTGGCACGATTATGGCAACACAGAACACCCTTGCCGAAGAGATTTTGCAAAACGCAATCTCCGCCTGTTCACGAGACCCGCGTTTTAGTCCCGTGACTGCTGATGAGCTTGACGACCTTGAATATAGCGTCGACGTTTTGAGCGAGCCGGAAAGAATCTTTGATGTTAAGGCTCTTGACGTTAAACGCTACGGGGTGATTGTCGAAAACGGCGGACGGCGCGGCTTGCTGTTGCCCGACCTTGAAGGCATTGATACCGTAGAGGGACAGATTGCAATCGCTAAACGCAAGGCGGGCATTCGTGCTGACGAGAAGGTCGCCTTGTGGAGGTTTGAAGTTGTTCGTCATCATTGAGGAGGGCACGTCATGAAAAGATTTATCGCGGCGGTCGTTGCGGGCGTCGTGCTGACTGCGTCCTTTGCCACGGTACTCGCGTCAAGCTACGTCGGCAACGCTAACAGCAGAAAGTTTCACTTCGCGAACTGCTCAACGCTAAAGAAGATGAATCCCGCCAATCGCGTCAACTTCAACAGCCGCGACGAGGCGATTAACGCGGGCTACATTCCCTGCAAACGTTGCAAGCCTTAAGGAGGCATCATGGACAAGTTAAAAGTAATCTTCATGGGCACGCCCGATTTCGCCGTTCCGAGTCTCGCGGCTCTGATTGACAAGACCGAAGTCCTTTGCGTCGTCACTCAACCCGACAGACCTAAGGGACGCGGTCATAAACTCTTGCCGCCGCCCGTCAAAGTCTTCGCCGAGGAAAATAATCTGCGTGTGATTCAGCCGGTCAAAGTCAAAGCTCCAGAAGTCGTCGCACAACTCGCCGAACTCACGCCCGATTTAATCATTGTGGTTGCCTTCGGACAAATTCTATCGCAAGCAATCTTAGACATTCCACGGCTCGGTTGCATAAACGTACACGCGTCACTATTGCCGAAGTATCGCGGGGCGGCTCCGATTGAATGGGTGATAATTAACGGCGAACAAGTCACAGGGATAACAACAATGCAAATGAACGCGGGACTTGATACGGGCGACATGCTCCTTAAAAGCGAAGTTCAAATCCCTAACGATATGATTCTGCCTGAGCTACGCGAACGCTTAATGACGGTCGGCGCGGACTTACTACTTAAGACGCTGTACAAACTTCAGAACGGCGAACTGCAACCGGTAAAGCAAGATGATTCGCTGTCGACGTATGCGCCGCTCCTCAAAAAGGACACGGGGCTAATCGACTGGAACAAACCTGCGCGGGAGATTCATAATCTGGTGCGCGGGCTGTATGGTTCGGCACGGGCTGGACGATATAAAATTTGGCGGACGCGACTGGCTGAGGAAAAACTTTCGCCGGCTGAAATTAAAATCGTCGGGCAAAGGTTCTTCGTCGGCACGGGTAGCGGTTCGCTGGAGATTTTTGAGCTTCAAGCCCCGAACGCAAAAAAACTTGCCGCCTCCGATTTTCTAAGAGGCAACAAGGTCGGTGATAACTTTTGGACGAACGAATAATCACTGCGATTGAACAGCCCGTTGACGATTGGCAATACAGCCTGCGCCCGCGTCGCTTGAACGAGTACATCGGGCAAGACAAAGCTAAGCAAAATTTATCCGTCTTCGTCAAGGCGGCAATTACTCGGCGCGAAGCCCTCGACCACGTTTTACTTTACGGACCGCCGGGCTTAGGCAAGACGACCTTAGCCGCAATCATCGCCAACGAACTGGGCGTAAATTTCCGTCAGACTTCTGGACCAGCAATCGAACGGGCAGGAGACCTAGCCGCAATCCTAACCAACCTGCAAGATAGGGACGTGCTGTTCATTGATGAGATTCACCGCCTGAGCCGCCAAGTCGAAGAGATTTTGTATTCGGCAATGGAAGACTTCGCGCTTGATATAATCATCGGCAAAGGACCGCGGGCAAGGAGTATCCGTGTAAGCATTGCGCCGTTTACGCTAATCGGGGCGACGACTAAAGCGGGGGCATTATCTCCGCCGCTTAGGGATAGATTCGGCGTCATCAGTCGGCTTGAATACTATTCGACGGCAGCATTGGTCGAAATCATCACGCGCGCCGCTCAACTCCTCAAGATACCAATCGAGGCAAACGGAGCCGAGGAGATTGCTAGACGTTCACGAGGGACGCCGCGTATCGCTAATCGTTTGCTAAAGCGCGTTCGGGACTTCGCGCAGGTTGACGGCTTGACGACGATAACTGATGCCATTGCCGACAGGGCGTTGATTGCCTTGGAAGTCGACCGTGCTGGGCTTGACCATACGGATAGACGCATGTTAGACGCCATGATAAAAAAATTTCACGGCGGTCCCGTCGGTTTAGAGACAATCGCCGCGTCCATAAGTGAAACCCGCGAGACTATCGAGGACATTTACGAGCCGTATCTATTGCAGCTGGGATTCATCATGCGCACGCCGCGAGGTCGTGTTGTGACTGAGGCGGGCTATACTCATATGGGCGTTGCCTATCCAAAAGCTAACGACGTTCCAACTCTCTTTGACTTCGAAGATATGTAAACGTAAATCGAAGCTGAAGACCGGCCGCCATGGACGGCGGCCGCCCCGCGTTTGAAACATGGATGTTTCATAGCGGGGTTAAACGCCCTTTTCTTTTGTAACTTTTCTTTTGGGCGCGCAAAAGAAAAGTTTTTCATTGACGAACAGGCTTTAAGCGTTTCATGTGATAGAAATAGGCGACGGTTAAAAATATCGCCGTGATGAACCAGCTTATCGGATAAACCGCCATCAACGTTGCGTAGACGGGTATCTTTGCAAAAGCCGTGAAGACCCAAACGACACGCACGCCGCACACGCAAACCAAAGTTATCATTGCAGGCGTCAAGGAAATTCCGTAGCCGCGCATGGCTCCCGATAAGCCTTCCATTATCACGTTGATAATCTCAATGCCGACGATGAACCACAGCCGAATCACGCCAAGCCGTATAACTTCTGGGTCTTCGTTAAAGAGGCTCAAGACTTCCTCGGCGAAGAACAGGATAAGGCAACAAAGCGTCTGCATGAAGATTGCACTTAAGCCCATTGAAACCCACGTAGCCCGCTTGCAACGCTTGATATTGCCCGCGCCGTAGTTCTGCCCAACAAAAGTTGTTGCCGCCTGCCCAAAGCCGTTGACGACGCAGAAGACGTTAATTTCAATCGTGAACGCCGCCGCCGAAGCCGCCATTGCATCTGCGCCCAAAGAGTTTATCGCCGCTTGTATAAGAAGATTCGACAGAGAAAAGACCATGCCTTGAACGCCCGCTGGCAATCCGATTCGAATAATCTCTAGCAGTTCTTCCTTGTCAACGTTCAAAGCGTGGAGGTCGAGTTTGATGACGCCTTCGGACTTGAGCAGGGCACACAGTAGAATTATCGCGCTGACGACGTTTGCAATGACAGTAGCCGCCGCCACACCCGCAATCCCCCAATCAAAGCGCAGGACGAACAGCAGGTTCAGCCAAATATTTATGCCGCTCGCCACCGCCAACGCAATCAACGGAGTGCGCGTGTCGCCCTTGCTACGGAATATCGCCGCCTCGAAGTTGTAAAGACTTATCGCGGGCAAGCCGAGCAGGAAAATCCTAAGGTAAGTCTCCGCCATGCCAACGACGCTTTCGGGCATCTCAAGGAAATAAAAAATCGGGGCAACCAAAGCTTCGCCGAGCAGACAGAAGAAGACGCCCGCTACTATCGCTAAAACAAAAGCCGTGTTCACAGCCGAGTGAGCACGGTCAATTTTTTGTGCACCGATGTTCTGAGCAATGACGACGTTGGCTCCGAGACTCAAGCCCATCATCAAGCTAACAATCAGCCCGACCATCGATATATTGTTGCCGACCGCCGCCATTGCGTTCTTGCCGACGAATTTTCCTAGGGTAAAAACATCCGCCGCGTTTAGGAGCTGTTGCATTACGCCCGTCAACGCAAGCGGCAACGCAAATAAAATTATTTTGTCCCACAACGAACCGTGGAGCATATCAATATCGCGTGTGCTAAGTTTCATCTTATAGAGACATCTCCCGCGTAAACCGTCCGCCGACCCTCCGCCGTGTCGACGATAAGTGCTCCTTCCGAATTCAAGTCGACAGCTCTGCCCGTGAAAATCTCGCCGCCATCGCCCGCCGATATGACCCGAACATTTCTGCCAAGCGTAATGTTATATTCCTTCCAACGTTTAAGAACCTCCGCGAAGCCCAACGCGTTGACCTCAACATAAAGCTTGTCGAACTCCTCAAGCACCGCCCGGAAGAACTTGACGCGGGATAAAGTCTCGCCTTTCATTTCGGACAACGACGAGGCAATATCGCGCAACTCTTCGGGGAACTCATCGCGGCTTATGTTTACGTTAATTCCAACGCCAATGACAAGGTAAGAAATCTTAGAAAGTTCGCCAGTCATCTCCGTCAATATCCCAACGAGTTTGCGCCCGTCGTGCATGATGTCATTCGGCCATTTAATTTCGGCTTTGAGGTCGAAACGCTTCATCGTCTCGGCAACCGCCACCGCCGCCATTAACGTAAACTTCGGCGCATCGTGTGGAGAAAACTTCGGGCGCAGGATTAGCGAAAACCATATGCCCTTGCCCCGTGGCGAAAAAAATTTCCTGTCTAAGCGTCCCTTGCCGCCGGTTTGCTCTTCGGCTACGACAATCGTCCCTTCCTGCGCTCCGTGATACGCCAGAGCTTTCGCAACTCGATTAGTTGATTCAACTGACGGGTGATACTCCATCTCCTTGCCGATAATCTCTGTGCTAATTCCAATTTGAATCTCGCTGGGCAATAGCAGGTCGGGCGCGTCCTTTAATTTGTATCCGCATCGCTCGCTACTTAGAATCTGATAACCATTCTGGCGCAACTTCTGAATATGCTTCCAGACGGCTGTACGAGAAATCCCAAGCTTGCCCGCGATGCTCTCGCCCGATATAAAATCTCCGCCCGCACTCTTTAACATCTCAACAATCGTCATTCGCATATTCATTCACCTCGCATAAAAGCTTAGCATAATTCGTCTAACATTTCAATTAAGACTTTCAAAGCTTGCACTCGCGAACAGCAACTTTTATAATGGCGAAAAATTTTTAGGAGGAATTATCTTGAAGAAGGAAATTAATCCGTTTGACTATGCTGGCGAAATCATCAAGGCATTGCCTGCGGGAATTTTGCTGACGAGTGAGGCTGAGGATTGCGTAAACGCCATGACGATTGGTTGGGGCACGATTGGTATTGAATGGGGCGTCCCGATTTTCGCGGCATATGTGCGCACGAACCGTTTCACGCATGAGCTTATCGAACGCACTGGAGAATTTACGGTTTGCGCACCCTTAGGCGGGCTGACTAAGGAGGCGGCTAAGGTCGTCGGGCTTTGCGGCACTAAGTCAGGGCGTGACATGGATAAGCTTGCCAAAGCGGGCGTTCATCTCGTCGAGGCTGATATTGTTCGTCCACCCGCGATTAAAGAATTCCCGCTAACTTTGGAATGCCGCGTCGTATTCAGCCAGTTGCAACCGATTAAAGACATAAACAGCCGCTTCAAAAAGTTTTACGTCGAGAATACCGCGCACTCCGAACCGCACGTTGCCTACTACGGCGAAATCCTCAAGGCTTACATCATCGAATAAGCCGCCTGTCTTAATAAGCAATCAAAAAACCCCGTCGAGCGTTCGACGGGTTTTTTACATTAGCTCCTTGTGCTTAGTCTTGTAGAAGTCCTCGAAAATATTTAGCACCTCGTGCCGAATCTCATTGCCGTCGCCCTCGTGGAGAACTTCGATAAATCCCCAGCGGTCAAGCAATACCGACGCAATATGCCCAATCGTCTCAAGCGTGAACTCGTCAACGTCAAGCGGGGCAAGCAATACAATCGCCGTTCGGACAATTTCGCCGTCAGCCGGATACTTGAAGCCCTCGCCGAGCTGAAGTATCCCGAATGCTGGAGCCTTAACCGCCGCGCTCTTGCAGTGCAGTAAAATCATATGCTTGCCAATAATCAGCGTCGACCCCTTGTCCTCGCGCAAAAGGAGCGACTTTGAAATCTCTTTGCGACTAAGGTCATCATCGCCCGCCAATCGTCCTGCAAGCTCGCACGCCTCGTTAATGTCAGCAATCATATCGCGGACAAAAAAATAATTCGTCATCAGAGACATAATCGCCCGCCCATAGGAATTCATCTTCGCTAAGCCTTCCAAAAACGGCGGACGCGGCTCAAGCTCCTCTGCACTACCTAGGAATTGTTTGTTCTGCCGAGCAAGTTCAGCGTTAATCTTTTTCCTGTCCTCTTCAATCAAAGCCGCACTCACGACTAAGACCGGTTTATCAGCGCGATGAATCGGCACCGTCGAAATTATGAACTCGAAGTCCTTCGCCGCAATGTAATCGGAGTTAATGTCGAGTATCGGCACCTCGTCGACAATCTTTAGCGTCGGGAAATTGGCACGAAGTCGGCTTGCCAACAATCGCGAAGTCCCCATACCCGTAGGACAAGCCACAACCACTCTATGCACCGCGTGTGAAAATTTTTCGCTGTCAGACAAAGCCGCGCCTAAGTGCATTGCGATATAAGCTATTTCCGAGTCGGGCAACGTCTCATCAACCTCCGCTTCCAACTCCACGACGCATTGACGAGTTAAAGTCATCAGTTCGGGGTAATGCGTTTGAATCTCGCCGAGCAACGGGTTGCGAATGTCCATATGCATTTTCAGTCGGCTCAGCGTCGGCGCAAGGTGATTGACCAGTCCCGCAAGCAAGCTCTGGTTCTTCTCAATGTCGCGTCCCGTAATCTTTGCCGCCCGTTTCATAATCTGCCGCGCCAACGTGACTAGGTGGAAATTATCCATCATCGAAATCGTTCCCAGGCTCGCCGAACTGTATCGACTCCTCGCGCCGAGTATGTGCATTGTTATATAGCAAATTTCGCTGTCGGGTACGTCAATTGAAAACGTCTCCGCGATTTGCACTGCAAGCTTCGCCGCCGCTGTGAATTCTCGACTATCCCTAAGCCGCGAACAGTTATCCTCGTCAAGCTCAACTGGCTCGTGATTCTTTATCCGCCGCACGACAAGCGACAAGTGCACAATCAGCCCGATAAGCGCGTTATCAGAAAGCTTGTAGCCTAAATCGTCTTCCGTCCTGCGAATCATCTGCTCAAGCCGCCGCCACTCGCCCGCCTCGATAAGCTCCAATAAAAACTTCGACACCTGCACAACTGGCTTATCAGGAAGATTATCTTGCATTAGGTTTAGTAACCGCTCTTCGCCGACGTGCTCATAAATATATCGGACAATCGCCCGCCGCAAGTCCCGTTCATCGCCGAGCAAACTCACACCCAAGCCCGGCTTGCGGAAAAGTTTTAAGCCCGCCTCTCTGAACCACGGCTCCAACTTGTCAAGGTCATTGCTTATCGTCGAATCCGTGACGTGTACCGCACTGCTTAGCACAAATAATTTAATCGGCTCGCGGCTTGATAACAGCTTGCCGATTATGATTGAACGTCGCTCGCTCGGTGTGTACTCTCGTTTATCTCCCGTCTGCAGTTGCTTTAGAAGGGCATAGCGTTTGAAATCGCTACCAGTTATCAGAAGACCCGCGCCCGATTTCTTTTCCAGTTGCAAGCCAACTTTGTGCAAAGCCTCTTCGACCTTAGGCAACTGCCGCGAAACCGTCTTTGCACTGACTGATAGCTTTGACGCAATATCCGCCGTCGTCTGGAAAGTTTTTTCTTGAAGGAGCAATCTCAAGATGTCACGTGTTCTTTGCTCCATAATTAAGCCTCCTCAACCTAGCAAATGCGCGGAACCAATTCACCCGCCGGCATGTCGACAATCCTAACACTGCCCAAAGGAGTCCGCAAACCAACTTTGCCCGCCGCATTGCTGACAACTTCACCAATCAACGCCGCGTTCTTACCGTAAATGTTTTTCCGCATGACCGACAAAATTTTATCCGCCGACCCCGCCGGCACGATAGCTATAATCTTGCCCTCGTTAGCAAGTTCCAAAGCGTCAAAGCCCAAAATATCGCAAACGCCGCGAACCTCTTCGCGCACAGGAATTTTTTCTTCGTCAAGCAATATCCCGACGTTCGCCGCCTGAGCTATCTCATTCAGCACAGCCGCAATCCCGCCCCGCGTCGCGTCCCGAAGCATGGCAATCCTTGGTTCAGCCGCCAACATCTCTTGAATCATCTTATTTAGCGGCGCACAATCAGATTGAACACCTTCTGGCAGTTCCAAGCCGTGACGCCCCGCCAAAATCGTCGTCGCATGGTCGCCAATCGTCCCAGAAATCAAAACCTTCATGCCTGCGCGAACATTGCTAGCCGATATGTCAACGCCGTCAATCAGTTCGCCAATCCCAGCCGTGTTGATGAAGATTCCGTCCGCTTGCCCGCGCCCAACAACTTTTGTATCGCCCGTGACGATTTTAACTCCAGCCTCACGAGCCGCCGCCGCTATCGATTGAACAATGCGCTTAAGGTCGTCGAAGTCAAAGCCCTCCTCCAGAATCACGCCCACGGAAATATATTTCGGAACCGCGCCCGTGACCGCCAAATCATTCACCGTGCCGCATATCGATAGCTTGCCAATGTCCCCGCCACGAAAAAAAATTGGACGCACAACATAACTATCCGTCGTCATTGCTAAGCGTCCAATCTTCGCGCCGTCGTGAAGCTCGTTTAAAATCTCGTTGTCGAAGGCGGGCAAGATTACTTCCTGCAAAAGCTGTGCACTTAACTTACCGCCTGCGCCATGCGCCATTAAAATTTTTCTCACCATGTAAAGTTGTTTCCTCCGTATTTGAACCACGCCGCGCAAACTCCCTCGACTGACACCATACAAGGTCCAATGGCGTGAAGCGGTTGACATGCCTTACCGAATAGCGGACATTCCGTCGGCTTGACCAGCCCGCGTAAAACTTCGCCACAACGACACGCCGTCTTTTTCTTCGTTCGTTCAATCGCGACTGGCTCAACGCGTTCAATGTCAAACGCTACAAACTCATCACGCATCCTAAGCCCCGACGCAGGAATCATTCCCATGCCGCGCCATTCCACGTCCGCGACCTCGTAGACCTGCGCAAGGATTTTTTTCGCCGCGACGTTGCCTTCAGCCTTAACTACACTGCGATAATCGTTCGTGACCTCGGCTCGCCCGCTGTCAATCTGTTCAAGCAAACTCTTCAACGCAATTAAAATCTCTTCCGCCTCGAAGCCGCCGACCGCACCCGGTATCTTGAACTCCACCGATAAGAATTTGAACGCGTCCGAACCAATGACAACTGCCACGTGCCCCGGCAATAAAAAACCGTCGACCTTAACCGACGTGTCCTTCAATAAAAACCTAAGCGCGGGCGGCACCAGCTTTTGAGCCGATAGCATGAACAAGTTCTTTATCCCGTGAGCCTTCGCCGCCAAAACTGTTGCCGCCGCTGTCGGGGCTGTCGTCTCGAACCCTACCGCCAAAAAGATTATCTTCCTGTCTGGATTCTCTCTGGCAAGCTTTACGCAATCGAGCGGCGAATACACAATCCGAACGTCGCCGCCCGCCGATTGAGCCTCCGCCAAACTCGACCGCGAACCCGGAACCTTTAGCATATCCCCGAACGTCGCAACGATGAAACCTTCCCGCGTGTACTCTATCGCCTTGTCAATGTAATCGTCATTCGTCACGCAAACGGGGCAACCCGGTCCCGATACAAGCTCCACATTCTCCGGCAAAACCTGACGTATCCCTGAACGAAATATCGCTACCGTGTGTGTCCCGCATACTTCCATTAACCGAAACTTCTTCTTGCTTTTTGCCAGCCGCGCAATCTCTTTTACAAGCTCAACATTACCGTTTCTCATTTCTTTTTTCTTCTCAAGATTTCTGCCGTTCCTGTCACAATGGCTTTCACTGCACGTTTCCCATTCGCCTTCAACAAATCCGTTCCCGTTTCCTTTAAACCAATTCTCGCTTGCTTTGACCTATTGCAATGTTTACACAAGCACTGCAAATTCCACAAACTATCCGAACCCTTATGCTTCTGCGGAATAATGTGGTCAATGTCGACATCAGCCTTCCGAATCTTTTTCCCGCATTTAGCGCAAGTGTACCAACCATGATCCGACTTGTTGTTCTGAAACCAAGTATCTCTGTAGATTCCCATGTTATCACCTTCATCTTCCTTGGGAGGGAGGGTCTGGCTAGCCTAACCAACCACCCCGCAACCCCGAAAGGGTGGTTCGCCGCGAATGACGAAAATTCCTGCTTGACAAGCAAAAATTTTTTAAAAAATTTTTTTATCCGAGCCGAGCCTCCTGCTTAGTCAATGCCTCCTGCCAAACTGCTTTGAGAGGCACCGAATTTTTCTCGGCTAAGCGGCGGCAGTCCTCGTATTCCGGCGTTATCGAAACTATCTTGCCGTCATACGCGCTCACTTTGCATTGAACTTCGCCAAAGCTCGTCTCAACCTTTGCCATCTTCCGGACAGCCTCCACGCGCCGAGCAATCTCAATCACTCGCAAACCAATCGTTGTCGTCTCCTCGAAAATTATCTTTATGCAAAGTTCCTTGTGCTCCGCGTCGACCAATACGCTAAGCATCTGCGCGGGACGATTCTTTTTCATGTAAATGGGCGTCGTCCACACGTCCAAAGCCCCCGCCTTGAATAGCCGCTCATAAAGCCAGCCATATATTTGCGGATTCATGTCGTCGATATTCGCCTCAAGCTTTAACAAGTGACGTTCGCCGCGCCCGCCGAATTCCCCAAGATAAATCCTCAAGACGTTCGGAATATCCAAATCCCATGTGCCAGCCCCGTATCCAATCTTCTCTGACGAAAAATCTTCGGGCAAATCCCTACTGTACTCGGCAAGCGCATTGACTATCGCCGCCCCAGTAGGCGTGGTAAGTTCCTTTTCTGCGCCAAAATGATACGTCTTGAAGCCTTGCAGAAGTTCAGCCGTCGCGGGCGCGGGTATCTGCATAAGACCATGAGCACACTTTACAAAGCCAGAGCCGGTATTGATTCTCGAAACAAAAATCTTTTCCACGTCCAGATAATCAAGACAAATCGCACAGCCGACAATGTCAACGATAGAATCAACCGCGCCGACCTCATGGAAGGTCACCTCGTCGGCGGGGCGTTGATGAACCTTGCCTTCCGCCTTTGCAATCATAGAGAAAATCGCCAGCGCACGAGTCTTAACCGCCGCATTCAACGCCGAACCGTCGATAATCTTCTTTATGTCGCCGAACGTGCGATGACTGTGATTAATCGCGTGCTCGTGGCGGTGCAAGTGTCTTATGTTCGGGCGGTCAATTTCTGAATCAAAGCCCCTCGGCAGTTTGACATTGACATAAGCCGCGCCGATTCCGTTCTTGCTAACGTCCGCAATCTCAAGTTCAAACTCCTGCGGCAAGTTCAGCTTGTCGAGTTCAGCCCGCAAATATTTTTCGGGCACGCCGAGTTGAAGACACGCCCCTAAGAACATATTGCCGCTAATGCCCGACGCGCAGTCCAGATATATTGCCTTCAATAAAAGCCCTCCTCAGTTCGGGTCGAAAGTAATCGTCTCAAGAATTTTATCGCGGCGAGCCTTCGACTTAGCAAAGTAATCGTGAATGGCTTGTCGGTCGTGACGCTCAATCGCCGTAATGACATTGCCTAAGATGTCCTGAAGGTCGCGTAGATGATTGACGATTGCGTCGCCGTTCGTCATGCAAATATCAGCCCACATATCGGCGTTTGAACTGGCAATGCGAGTCGTGTCCTTGAAACCGCCGCCGACGAGTTTTAGGCAAGAGTCAAGGTCGTTGCCCGCGTCGTTTAGAAGAGTGACTAGAGCCGCCGCCGTCAAATGTGGCACGTGACTAATAATCGAGGCGCAACGGTCGTGCTTAGCAATGTCAATCTCCAAGAAGTTGGCTTCAGTGAGTTTCAGAACGCTCATCAACTTAGCTTTAGCCTCAGGCGGTGCGCCCGTGCCCTCAGCTATGACATAAGCCTTGCCCTTGAACAGATTTTTATCCGCCACTTCGACGCCGGATTTTTCCTTGCCGGTCATGGGATGCCCTGCGATATAAAAAATATCGTGCGGCAGAATCTTTTGGAGTTCCTGCCAGATGAATTGCTTTGTACTGCCCGCGTCCGTCAAGATTGCTCCAGACTTTAGGAACGGCAGAATCTTTTTGACCATGGGAACGATTTGCAGGACGGGCGGACTTAAAAAGATGATGTCAGCGTCCTCGACGACTTCTTGCAGGTTTGATGTCGCTAAATCGACTGCGCCGAGTTCCATTGCCCGCCGCATTGATTTTTCCGTTCGACAAAGCCCCGTTATATAAACGCCGTCGCCGAGTTTGTCTTTCAAGCACAAGCCGAGCGAGCCGCCGATTAACCCCACGCCGATTATCGCAATCTTCATAGCGAACGCCCCATAACTTTTGCAATGCCGCCGAGACTCGACATTAAATCTTTGAAGGCTTCGGGCGTCAACGATTGGTCGCCGTCCGAAAGTGCCTTCTCCGGATTGGGATGCACTTCGATTATCAAACCGTCGGCTCCAGCGGCGATTGCGGCTCGTGCCATTGGCGCAACCATTTTCCAACGTCCAGTGCCGTGCGACGGGTCTACGATAATTGGCAGATGACTAAGCTCCTTGACCGCCGCCACCGCTGATAAGTCCAAAGTATTGCGAGTGAACGTCTCGTAAGTCCTAATGCCGCGTTCGCAGAAGATAACCTGTTCATTGCCGCCGCTCATGATGTATTCCGCCGCGTTTAGCCACTCCGAAATTGTCGCCGAGAGTCCGCGCTTTAGCATGACGGGCTTTGAACACTTGCCGAGGGCTTTAAGCATTTGGAAGTTCTGCATATTCCTTGCGCCGACTTGCAATATATCCGCGTACTTGCAGAAAAGGTCTATGTCGTCTTTGTCAACAATCTCCGTAACGACCCGCAGATTAAATTCATCGGCAACCTTGCGTAGGAGGTTCAAACCCTCTTCGCCGAGCCCTTGGAAATCGTAAGGCGACGTTCTCGGCTTGAAGGCTCCGCCGCGTAAAAATTTTGCCCCGCAAGCTTTGACTGCAGAAGCCGCCTCGCGCAGTTGCTCCAGACTTTCAACCGCACAAGGTCCAGCCATGACGACGACTTCATCTCCGCCAATCTTCACGCCGCCCGCGTCGATTATAGTATCTTCGGGGTGAAAGTCGCGGCTGACGAGTTTATATTTCTCGGTTATGCGAACGGTCTTTTCTACGCCCGCCATCATCTGCAGTTCGAGATTGGCAATAGTCTTCTTGTCGCCGATAACGCCAACGATTGTCACTTCCTCGCCTTTGGAAAGATGCGTTCGCAATCCCGACGCCTCAATTTTTTTGACGACCGCCGCTAAGTTCTCTTGAGTGGCTCCGCGTTTCATCACTACTATCATAAAAAATTCTCTCCTTAAATCTCTTTGTCCGAGAAGAATCTTCCCGCGTTGCTAAGGAATTCTAATATGTTTTTCTTTGAAACGCAAATTTATTTCGGACTTTTAATCAGTTCAAATCACAGTCAAAGATTTGTTCTACTTAAAGAAAGTGCGAAATAAAAAAGACGACACTATATTTAATGCCGTCTGAATTGAAGTTCGTATGATATTAAAGGATTGAACGATAAATCTCTGCAATCTCTTCTTTGGTAACGTCGCGGGGGTTGCCAGGCGTGCAAGCGTCCGCCAGAGCCGATGCCGCTAAAAAGTCAATGTCTTCCGCCTTAACGCCGAGTTCGGATAGTTTGGTCGGTATACCAACGTCCGTACTGAGTTTGGCAACAGCGTCGATTGCGGCGGCGCGGTACTCTTCTTGCGTCATGCTGTCGACGCCTTCAACGCCCATAGCACGAGCGATTTCGCGATAACGTTCACCGGTAGCGGGTGCATTGAACTTGAGGACGGGAGCCAGCAGGATTGCACAAGCGGTGCCGTGCGGAATGTCATAAACTGCGCTGAGCGGATGCGCCATAGAGTGGTCGATACCCAAACCGACGTTTGAAAAGCCCATGCCCGCGATATACTGACCGAGTGCCATAGCCTCACGCCCTGCGGGGTCGCCCTTGACGGAGCGGCGCAAGTTCTTTGAAATAATCTCGATGGCTTTAAGGTGCACCATGTCAGTCAGTTCCCAGGCGGCTTTAGTGATATAGCCTTCTATAGCGTGAACAAGTGCATCCATACCAGTAGCGGCGCAGAGTTTCGGCGGCATTGACGCGCACATTTCCGAATCGACGACGGCAACAACTGGAATGTCCTTCGGGTCGACGCAGACGAACTTGCGGTTCTTCTCAACGTCGGTTATGACGTAGTTAATTGTAACCTCGGCTGCCGTGCCCGATGTCGTGGAGACGGCGATTATCGGCAAGCACTTGTTCTTAGTCGGGGCGACGCCTTCTAGACTGCGAACGTCCGCGAATTCGGGATTGGTCATGATGATTGCAATCGCCTTGCTGGTGTCGATAGCCGAGCCGCCGCCGACCGCAACGATAATATCCGCGCCGCACTTCTTGCAGAACGCAACGCCCGTTTGCACGTTTTCAATCGTCGGGTTCGCCTTGATGTTGTCGTAAATCTCGAAATCGATTCCTTCCGCCGCTAAAAGTTCCGTAACCTTAGTCGCGACTTTGAACTTGAGCAGGTCTTTGTCCGTGACGAGCATAACCTTTTTGCAAGCGCGGCTTCTAATCTCTGCGGGGATTTCTTTTATCGCGCCCGGTCCGAAGTAAGATGTCTCGTTCAAAATAATTCTGTTAGCCATGAATCATACCTCCATTCTTTTGCCCGCATTATAGCACAGCCGCTTTGCTTGTGCTACAATGCCGCTTAAAAAGTGAGGAGGCTTGAACATGAACTTCGATGACGAGGAACTTTTGTTTAAGAGAGTACTTGATGGCTTGAAGGCTCTTAAAGAAATTGAGCCGCTTAAGGAAAGACTTGCCGAGCTTGAGGAGGATAATAAACGACTAGCACCACTTGCCAAGGAACGCGACGACTTTAAGCAGAAACTCGATAAGGCGGCTGAAGACTTTGCTAAGCGGCAAGAAGAATTGCGCGAGGAATTTGGTCGCGAACTTGACAAGGCTAGGCAACGAATCCTTGACATGCAAGACGATTTCAATTCGCGGGAAAAAGATTTGCGCGACGACTTCAAGCGGCAACTCAACGCGGCGAACGAAAAGATTGCTGAACGGGACAAGGCGCGGTTGATTGCTGAGGGCACGGCGAATTACTACCGTGACAACTACAGCGAACTCGACGCGGCGTACAAAATTTATCTGGCATTGGACGAGGCGACGCGCTCCGATTTGATTGGCATATTCGGCGCGGGCGAAACTGCCACGGGATTTTTCAGCGGCGCGGTTCAAGAGGCTCATTTGGCTCCGTTCTGGGATTACGTCAGCCGCCGCACCGATAATGACAACCTTAGCCAACTGTTTGACTTCTGCTTTGACGTGGTTAATCTCGGCTTCCGCGAGGCTCCCTACGTCCGCTTGCATGTCGAGAGCGGGGACTTCTTCGACGGGGACATCATGCGCCGCACTTCTCAGAGTATGCAACGGGGCAAAGTCGTTCGCGTGGTCTTGCAGGGCTATCGCTACTCCGGCGGCAACGTCGTAAAGAAAACTATTGTTGAATTGGGTTAGGAGGACACTATGGACACGAAAAAGATTACAGTTATTCCCGTTGGTGACGAGACCTTCACCGAATATCAAGACGCGAACTTAAAGAAGGTCATCGCCCGCACGAACGACGGCTTTAATGACATGCTCGCCACGCTCTATCAGGAGTTCGCCGCGAAATTCCAAGCTAAGGAGTGGATTTATCTCAACCGCGCTGGTCAAGGCGAGGGCGTCTATTACGTCAATGACATCGCCGGCTTGTTGCCCGACCTCGACGTTCACGTTTGCAATTACGCTGATTCATATCGTCCGATAGCTTACAACGACCCTAAAATCCTCAGCGTGGAACGATTGACCTTTGCGGGCTTTAAGGGTGTCATTCCCACTCGCGACGAGGCAAGGAAACTCTTCAACGACCAACTGAAATATTTCCGCGACGGCAACGGCAATGTAAAAGTTCACGGCGGCTCTGCTCCTGGTGTCACTGTTGACAACGGCAACTGCTACATGTGGACGAATAACACTGCCAAGTACAACATTTACAGCTACAACGGCTCCAATCATAATAACATCTGGGTGATTCCAATCTACAAGTTTGGCTTAACGAATCCCACCGTGCAAAAAGTTCTTTGGACGTGGCTTGAGTATGACCTCACGCCGAAAGATTTCCCGTCCGATAACTCGAAGAAACTTTTTGCCACGCTCAAGAAGTACAAAGCCTTCTTTAAGCTTGCGGGCGATAAGATAACTTTCGATGAGCGCAAAGTTTTCGAGG
>JACXWG010000050.1 GCA_014764605.1 Quinella sp. 1Q5
GGCGACGCGACACATTCCACACACTGCGGACTTTGGGAGGCATTACGGGCTTTCCGAAGCGTGCCGAGTCGCCTTTTGATTCCTTTGGTGTCGGTCATGCGTCCACGTCGATTAGTGCGGCTTTGGGTTTTCTGATTGCCTCCGAGATTGATAAGGTCGAACGTAAAGTTATCGCGGTCATCGGCGACGGGGCTTTGACTGGCGGTATGGCGTTCGAGGCTCTCAATCACGCGGGGCAACTCAAGAAAAATCTGCTCGTCGTCCTCAACGATAATGAAATGTCGATTGATAAAAACGTCGGCGCGTTGTCGGAATATCTTTCCAAAATCAGACTCAAGCCGCAGTTCCATCGTGCTAAGAAAGAGTTTGAAGACTTCGTTAAGAACCTTCCTTTCCGCGACATTAGCGAAAAAATTTTGCTAGCGGCGAATTCGGTTAAGGCGGGAGTGTCGGCGGCGGTCTTCCCTGGCGCAATGTTCGAGGCTTTGGGTTTCACGTATCTGGGACCGATTGACGGGCACGACATCAAAGGCTTGAAGGACGTTTTTAGCCGCGTGGGTGTGATTAATGCGCCGGTGCTGATTCACGTCAACACGACTAAGGGCAAAGGTTACCCACCCGCCGAGACTGCGCCCGAAAAGTTCCATGGCGTCGGAAAGTTCGACAAGGCAACGGGGCAAGTCATTAAGAAAAAGTCGACGCCGAGCTACACGGAAATTTTTTCGCAAGCGGTGATTGACTACGCGGCTCGTGATGAACGAATCGTGGCGATAACTGCCGCAATGCCATCGGGCACGGGCTTAAAGAAGTTCGCCGAACAATTCCCGAACCGATTCTTTGACGTGGGCATTGCCGAAGAACACGCAGTAACTTTAGCGGCGGGCATGGCGGCGGGCGGACTTAGACCGGTCGTGGCGATTTACTCGACGTTCATGCAACGAGCTTATGACCAAATCCTCCACGACGTGTGCTTACAAAATCTGCCGGTGCTGTTGTGTTTGGATAGGGCAGGGCTTGTCGGCGAGGACGGCGCAACTCATCATGGCGCGTTCGACTTGGCTTATCTGCGGACAATTCCCAACATGAATATCCTTGCTCCAAAAGACGAGAACGAACTTAGGCAAATGATATTCGCGGCGTTCAAGCAGGATAAACCCGTTGCAATCCGTTATCCACGAGGCGCGGGGCTTGGCGTCAAGGTCGAGGCTCAACCTTCAAAAATTTCTTGGGGCAAGGCTGAAGTCGTCAAGCAGAGTCAATCGGCAGAAATCGCAATCTTCGCGGTCGGGACGATGGTTAAAGCTTGCGTCGAGGCGTCAAAGCTCCTTAGCGATAAAAACATTTCGGCTAACGTGGTAAACGTCCGATTCGTCAAACCATTTGACAAGGAGCTTATCAAACAATTCGCACGGTCGGCAAAACTTTTAGTCACGTGCGAAGAGGGAACATTAAGTGGCGGCTTCGGGTCGGCAATCGCGGAGTTCTTAGCGGACGAAAAAATTTCAACGCCGCTGTTGAGGCTCGGCATTAAGGACAAATTCATTGAGCAGGGGACACGCGCTGAGTTATTGGACATGTGCGGCTTGACGGCGGAAAAGATTGCTCAGCGGATAAGCGAACGGTTCAATGAATTAATCTTCGGATTCTTAACGGTGACGACATGAAACAACGACTTGACATATTCTTGACGGAGAAAAAGTTTTTCGATAGCCGCGCCCGTGCTAAGGCAATGATTATGGCGGGCAAAGTCCTTGTGAATGGGCAGAAGGTCGACAAGGCAGGAACGCTGATTGCTCCCGACGCTGAAATTAGGATTCTCGGCGAGGAAATGCCTTTTGTCAGTCGCGGCGGTCTCAAACTTCAAAAAGCTCTCGACGTGTTCAAGATTAACATGAGCGGAAGGATTGCGGCTGATATTGGGGCGTCGACTGGAGGCTTTACGGATTGCATGTTGCAGCACGGTGCGAAGATGGTTTACGCTATTGATGTCGGCTATGGGCAGCTGGCGTGGAAACTCCGTAGCAATGTGCAAGTCGTCAACATGGAGCGGACGAATATTCGTAACGTCACTCGGCAGGATTTTTATTACGGCTTGCCGGACTTCGTGTCAATCGACGTGGCGTTCATCTCGTTGGAAAAAGTCTTGCCTGTCGTCTATGACCTGCTAAAGGATTCGGGCGAGGTCGTCGCGTTGATAAAGCCACAATTCGAGGCGGGGCGCGAATTCGTCGGCAAACGCGGCGTCGTCCGTGATAAAAAAATTCATGCGGCGGTTATCGAACGAGTTTTGACCTTCGCGGCTAGTGTCGGCTTTGGAGTCGTGGCTTTGGACTTTTCGCCCGTCAAAGGTCCGGAGGGCAACATAGAATATCTTGCGCACTTGATAAAGGACGGGGCGTCGGCGGTCGTGGAAGTTTCAGCGGTGGTTGATTCGGCGCACGAGGAATTGGATTGATATTTTCGGACGATGTTTGGAGTTGATGCGGGTATGATGCAGTTGGCGGTTTTCCCGAACATAAGTAAGCGGCGGGCAGGTGAGATTGTCGACCGCATTTTTAATTTCTATCACAACAAGGACGTGCGACTTGTAATGCCAGCGTCGGAGGCTCGGCAGTTTCGCAAAGATGAATACGGCTTGCCCTGCGTCGAACGGGTTCATGTCGATATGGCACTTTCAATCGGCGGAGACGGGACTTTATTGGGCGTTTGTCGACGATTCAGCGGGCAAAGCGTCCCTGTTTGCGGAATTAATCTCGGCACGCTCGGATTTTTGGCTGACATTGAGCCGCGTGAACTTGAAAGCCGCCTAGGAAAGATTTTGGCGGGGCAATATCGAGTTGAACGGCGACTTTTACTCAGCGGCTACGTTCGCAACGATTTAGGCGAAAAATTTCTCGGCAACGCGATTAACGACGTTGTTATCACCAAAGGTGGCGTCGCTCGCATGTTGCACCTAGGTTTGTACATTAATCAGACGCATTTAATGGATTACAAGGCGGACGGGCTGATTGTTTCCAGCCCGACGGGCTCCACGGCTTATTCATTGAGTGCCGGAGGACCAATCCTCAATCCGACGATTCGCGCCCTGCTACTTACTCCGATTTGCCCGCATACCTTCCAAATGCGCCCGCTTATCGTAAACGAGGACGAAGAAGTTTTAATCAAGATTTCTGCCGCTCAAGATGTTATGGTCACGCTCGACGGGCAAGTTAGCTATAAAATTCAGCCCAATGACGATGTTGTTATCCGCAAAGCTAAGGACTCGGCGCAAATCGTCAAGTTCGACGACAAAAATTATTACGACGTGCTCAAAGCAAAAATGTGGAACGCTTGAAGGAATTTTCCCGCCAATAACAAATATCAACCTTGATTCAGAAGAGTTAAGGTTTTTTTTATGGAGGAATTATCGATGTCGCAGTTTGATAAAAGAAATCTCTCGATGATGATGGATTTCTACGAAATGACGATGGCGAACGGCTATTTTGTCAACGGCGGGGAGAATACTCGCGTGGCGTTTGACGTTTTTTATCGTCGAAACCCTGACGCCGGCGGCTTTGCAATCTTCGCTGGGCTTGAACAGGTGATTGAGTACGTCGAGAACATGCAATTCAGCGCAAAGGATATTGATTACCTGCGCGAACAAAAAATTTTCGACGAAAACTTCCTCGACAGCTTGAAGGACTTCCATTTCCGCGGAGATATTTACGCTTTCCCCGAAGGAACGATTATGTACCCTAACGAGCCGTGCATAACCGTCGTAGCCAACCTGATTGACGCGCAACTTGTCGAAACGGCTATCCTTGCCCAAATTAATCATCAATCGTTGATTGCAACTAAGGCTCGGCGTATCGTTCGGGCGGCGGAGGGGCGTTTCGTCTCGGATTTCGGAGCCAGACGCGCTCACAACATGGACGCGGCGACTTATGGGGCACGGGCGGCTTTTATCGGCGGCGTGAACGGTACCGCGACTGTCTCGGCGGGGCAACTCTTTAATATTCCCGTCAACGGCACCATGGCGCATAGTTGGGTTATGTATTTCCGCGATGAGTTCGCCGCTTTCAAACGTTATGCCGAAGTTTATCCCAATTCGACGACTTTGCTCGTTGATACCTATGATGTTGTCCATAGCGGCATTCCAAACGCGATTCGAGTTGCTAAAGAAGTTTTGGAGCCTAAAGGCAAACGACTTCGCGGAGTTCGGATTGATTCGGGCGACTTGGCTTATCTGTCTAAAAAAATTCGCAAGATGTTGGACGACGCCGGCTTAAACGACTGCAGAATCATTGCCTCAAATAGTTTGGACGAATTCACGATTACTTCGCTGATAAGTCAAGGCGCGGCGATTGATTCCTTTGGCGTCGGCGAACGGCTGATTACTGCGAAGTCTGAGCCGGTCTTCGGGGCGGTTTATAAGATTGTCGCGGTCGAGGAGGGCGGAGAATTCGTTCCGCGTATCAAAGTCAGCGAAAATATCGAAAAAATTACTAATCCCGGCGTAAAAAGTATTTATCGCGTCTACAATGCCGACGGGCACGCCGAAGCCGATTTGATTGCCCTATTTGATGAACCTGTGGACATGTCGAAGCCCTTCCGCTACGTCGACCCCGTTAAGCCGTGGAAAAATCGCCGCTTTGAGAATTGCACGACTAAAAAGTTGTCGCGGCTCTATGTTAAGGACGGGCGGCGCGTTGAAACCCTCCCGACGCTTAGTGAAATTCGCGATTACGTTAAATATCAGCTTGAAAAAGAAATTTGGCAGGAGGAACAGCGTTTTGAGAATCCTCACCGCCATTATCTCGACATGACGCCCGATTATTATGATATGAAAATGTCTTTGCTCCATAAAACAAGACAAGGCTTGGATAATTAATAGGCTGTTGATGAAATTGATTCCCCTGCACAAGCAAACCCTAAGATTGACAAAAAAGGAATTTATGTTGTAGTATTATTACGTGATGATTGTTTTGTCATGGAGGTCATCTTACTAAGATTTGTATGTTGATATGAACATTCATACTAGGAGGCGAATTTTTGAAGAAGAAGAAGACAGAACGATTTCTTACTATAGTTACTGTTGTGGGCGTGTTGTTCTTTTGGATTGGCATTACAGCGACAGGTTATTTCTCTGAAACAATTATCCCTTCGCCGCAAAGTGTTTGGGAGAGTTTCTTAGAGGTATCGCAAAATGGCTATAAGGGACACACATTGCTTGAACATCTGGGAACAAGTATGCAACGTCTGATTATAGCTTATCTCCTCGTCGTTGTAACAGCCGTTCCTTTGGGGCTTCTAAGCGGATACACTTCAAAAGTCCGAGCAATACTTGAACCGCTAGTTGAATTTTATAGACCACTTCCTCCGCTTGCTTACTATACGATTTTGGTTTTGTGGATGGGAATTGATGAGAGTTCAAAACTTGCGCTTTTGTATCTTGCAGGATTTTCGCCGGTTTATATCTCCTGTGTCGCGGGAGTTCTCAGAATAAATGAGGATTACATAAACGGTGCCAAAACATTAGGAGCAACTAAAACGCAGATTTTTTTCTATGTGATACTACCTGCCGCCTTGACAGACATTTTCACCGGATTGCGCACAGCTTTGGGCGTGGAATATACGACTTTGGTTGCGGCAGAAATGGTTGCTGCCACTGCGGGCTTGGGCTGGTTGGTACTCGACGCAAGTAACTATCTGCGTAGCGATGTCGTCTTTATGGGCGTCATTATTATGGGAATCACTGGAGTTTTGTTAGATTGGATGGTGAGGCTTCTCGAAGAAAAGATTGTTCACTGGAAAGGTAAAGATTAATATGAAAGGAAGATTTTTTAGTGTTTAAATCTCAGAAGGTAAAAGCTTTTTTTGTTGCGTTAATGATGCTGACAACCGCGATATTTTCTGCTTGTGGCAATGACAAACCGCCCGAAGCAAAGGACGACGCTAAGACCACCGAGGAAAAGCCCGTAGTTATCGGCACTATGAACCTCGTCAACGGCGATTTGATTGCGCAATACGAGAAATGGTACGAAAACGAACTTGGCACGAAAGTTAAAGTTATCCGTTTCGATTCAGGCAAAGACGTTATCTCCGCGCTTGCTTCTAATAGCATTGACATCGGCGAGGCGGGAACTTCTCCAGCGGCTCTTGCTATTTCAAACAATTTGGATATTAAAGTTATCTTCGTGGGCGACGTTATCGGTGCCGCCGAAACTTTAGTCGCGAAAAATGACAGCGGTATTTCAAGCGTGAAAGATCTTGCTGGTAAAAAAGTTGCGACTCCTTTTGCCTCGACGGCTCATTACAGCTTATTAAATGCCTTGAAGCTTGAGGGGATGACGGAAACCGATTGTCAGTTGCTCGACCTTCAACCCAACGATATTTTTGCCGCCTGGCAACGTGGCGATATTGATGCCGCTTACGTTTGGTATCCCGTTTTAGGGCGTTTGATGGAGACTGGCAAAAGCATAACGAATTCCGAAGAGCTTGCCTCTAAAGGTATTGTTACGGCTGATTTAGTTGTTGCACGTACGCCGTTTATCGAAGAACATCCCGACGTCGTGAAAAAATTTATCGAACTACAACTCAAAGCAAACGACATGATTCTTGATGAACCGCAGAAAGCCGCTAAAGAAATTGCTTCGGTACTCGAAATAAGCGAGAAAGACGCCGCTGAACAGATTACACAGTTCAAATACCTCAAAGCAGACGAGCAGATTGAGATTCTCGAAAAATTGATGGCAAAGACGTTGAAAGACACCGCTGATTTCTTGGTTGAGCAGAAGAGCATAAAGACTGCACCGAGCTTGGAAGATTTCAACACTAAAGTAACCGCCGAATTTGTTAAAAATGCCTCAGCAAAGTGACGGGTAAAAAAATGTTTGCTAAATTGGCTAATCTCTACAAGAAACTTGCTAAAAAAGACGAGCTAATCACTGTGGAGAACGTAAATTATAAAGGAGAAGAGCCGATTGTCGAAGGCGAAGAACTTATCTCAATCCACGGCGTAAATCTGAGCTATTCAAGCAAAAACGGCTCTATCAAGGCGTTAGAGAACATAACCTTCAACATTTATCGGGGCGAATTTATTTGCGTGCTTGGTCCTTCGGGTTGCGGCAAAAGTACTTTGCTGAAAATCTTGGCGGGCTTTATTCGTCCGACTACCGGTTCGGTGAAACTTTCTGGCACGGAAATAACTGGAATTGATTGGCATAGAGGCGTTGTGTTTCAGCATCCTCCGCTTTATTCGTGGTTTTCCGTTCGAGATAATGTTGCCTTCGGTCCATGGATGCGTAAAATACCAAAATCCGTCTACAAACAGCAAACCGACGAATTCTTGAAAAAAGTTCATCTTGCTGAGTTCGCTGATAAAAAAATTTACGAGCTTTCTGGTGGCATGAAGCAACGGGTTTCAATCGCACGCGCCATGATAAACGATCCTGAGATTCTTTTAATGGATGAACCTTTTAGTGCACTTGATGCCCTGACACGCGAAGATATGCAAAACATGACGCGGGATATTTGGCAGGACACCGGCAAAACGATTTTTTTTATAACGCATGATGTGGAAGAGGCTTTGCTTTTGGCGTCAAGGATAATCGTCTTGAGTAATCACCCTGGAAGAATTATTGACGATATTTCGGTAGATTTTTCTTTGCAGATTATTGATAAAAACGACAGCGACATAAAATTCACGCCAGAGTTTTATAAATATCGTGAAAAGCTCCTTCGTCTCGTTAATTCTTAGAATAAAAAAAGGCGAGCGGTTAATTTCAACCGTTCGCCTAATTTTTTTGCCTTAAAGCTCAATAATTCTCTGCGTTTACCTCTTTTCAATCCACGCACCCCAAGCTGAGCACGAACAATTCAATAATTTTCCGAATTGACCTCGAAAAAGCTTTGCGGGTGATTGCATACGGGGCAAAGTTCAGGAGCCGTCGTGCTCAAAACCAAATGTCCGCAGTTCCTGCACTCCCAAAGCGTCACTCCTGCCTTTTTGAAGACTTCTTGCGCCTCGACGTTCTTTAACAGCTTGCGATAGCGTTCCTCGTGATGTTTTTCGATTGCCGCCACGCCGCGGAACTGTTCTGCAAGCTCGTGGAAGCCTTCTTCGTCCGCCTCGCGTGCCATTCGCGGATACATGTCCGTCCACTCGAATTTTTCGCCGTCTGCCGCGTGAACAAGATTTTCTTCCACCGTTCCAAGCTCGCCCAACGCCTTAAACCAAAGTTTTGCGTGTTCCTTCTCGTTGTCGGCGGTTTTGAGGAATAACGCGGCAATTTGTTCGTAGCCGTTCTTTTTCGCCACGCTTGCAAAGTATGTGTACATGTTCCGCGCTTGAGATTCGCCCGCGAACGCCTCACGAAGATTTTTTTCCGTTTTGGTGCCTTCATAAGGATTTTTCTTCGGATTTTCGGCGGGAGCCTCTTCTATGACCTTTTCAAAGTCTGTCGAAGGGTGTTTGCACAGCGGACAAATCGCCGGAGGCTCGTCGCCCTCGTGAACGTAGCCGCAAATCCTGCAGACCCATTTAGTTTTGCCAGTCGCCTTAACTGCCGGCTTCGGTTTGATGTTCGCCTGATAAAAATTGTAAGTCGTCGACGGAACGTTATTAAATTTCTCCATATCGACCACTTCAGCGATAAAAATCGAGTGCGTATCCAATTCGACCTGCTGAATCACGTTCGCGCTTATAAATGAGTTCGTGCCCTCGGTTATCGCAAGCGTGCCATTGGCTGTGCGCTGAACTTTATCGAAATCCGCGAACTTGTCGACGTTCTTGCCGCTTTGGAAGCCGAAATGCTTAAAAAGGTCGAAAGTCGCCGCCTCGGAGATAATCGACACCGTAAATTTCTTTGTTTTAGCGATAATGTCGTGCGTGTAGTTCGATTTGTTCACGGCGATTGAAATTCTATCCTTCGTGATAGGCGCGGCAGTCACTTGCGTCACCGTATTGATTATGCAGGCGTTATCCTTGTCGCCGTCGCGTGCGCTAAGGACGAAGAGACCGTATTGAACGTTGAATAAAACTTTGCTATCCATTTAAGTCACCTCTCCTAAAAATTTTCCTCATGATAGCAAAAAAAATCCTCCGCCGCAAGTTTTTTGACAGAGGATTTCTTTTTTTAGCTTGCAATGCTTTGTTTTTGTCTGCGGAGCCGCGCAGGTTTCATTTTTGCTAATTCTTCATCAGTCAACGGTGGAATATCGCTGTAATCAATTTCATCGTCTTCAAGCTCTTTAATTTCTAAAATTCGCTTTTGTTGCTCAGGGCTTATCTTCATTCCCTTATAAACGACCATTTCTCCCATAATACTTGCTCCTTTCTCTTTTATTCGCGTTTCTTGCCGATATGAGCCGATATTTTTCGCCGCGTTCGGTATAAATGACTACAAGAACCTTTCCGACAAGCCCTATAACTTTTATTCGGTCTTCGTAATCGCTATGCTCCTCATCGTAGTCATCAATCAAATTATTATCAAGAAAAATCAACGCGGCGTCCTCAAAGTGTATTTTATGCTTTTTCCAATTCAATTCGGCTTTATTATCGTCCCATTCGACAAAATACTCTCCAACTTCCATCTCGCCCATAAAATCATCTCCAATCGAATCTTAGCAAAAAAAATCCTCCGCCGCAAGTTTCAAGGCAGAGGATTTTTATCCCCTTAGTTTTTTCAAAAATGTTTGAGTGTTTATGGTATATCTATGTGCTAGTTGAGTATTATTTTGCTGATTATCATCGAGCTGGTGTTTCAGGTCTTCGATTTTGCGTTGCAGTTCTCTGTTTGAAGATTCGAGAGCTGATTTTTCACTAGAAACTTTATCCCGTTGTCTTCTGAGGTCTTCATTTTCTTTGCGGAGAGCTTCATTTTGAATTTTGAGTTCGTTTCTTTCCTTAAAAAATTGAATGATATAGTTCATAACGTCATTATCATCGATTTGAGCGAAGACAGTAGCGCGAATAATCATTTTATCGCCGTCAGAGTCTTGCATATTGTACTTAACGTCTGTGATAGTGCAGATTTCGTTAGCGATAGATAAAACTTCGTCGTCAGGCAGTGTCAAATACCTATCTTTCCAGAAACCGTAGACGTAATCGGCGATTTTCAGTTGAACTTTCTGTATAGCGAGGTCTTTAGCGCGGATTTTGACACTTTTAAGTGTGTCGGCGTCATTCATGGTGCATTCGGCGACGCCGTCATAGATTTTGATAGAATTATCGACTTGAGAGTTAGTTTGAGTGTCAATATCATCGTCAGCAGGCAACCCAGGCACGAATTTTGAGCTTGCAGGTCGATTCATAGTCATTCCTCCTTAAATTTTTGCTGAAATTATAACACGACGGCTTGAAAAGTAAAATATCAGCCGAAAAAACTTTTTTGAGGCTTTGAAAGTGCTTTTGGAGCTTTGAAACGGGTTTTGAAGGCGATTTGGAGGTTCATTTTACATTTTCCGCCATGGCGGATTTTGTATCGCGCCATAATGCGGTTTTTTCGACAAGTACAAAAATCAGGGGTGATTTGGAGGTTTGATTTACGTTTTCCGCTATGGCGGATTTTGTAAAACGGGCAAAAAAAACGCCCCGACCGTAGCCGAGGCTTTTTAATTCACTGGGAAAGGGATTTTAGATTGTCTTTAGCGTCTTTATTGTTCGGGTCAAGCTCCAAAGCTTTTTTGAAGTCAGCGATTGCCTTATCTTGGTCGCCTTTAGCCATGTAAGCTGCGCCGCGATTGTTGTAAGCCTGTGCATAAGCCGAATCGAGTTCGATAGCCTTGTTAAAATCGGCGAGTGCTTTATCAATTTCGCCTTTTCCGCCGTAAGCCATGCCGCGATTGTTGTAACCTTCCGCGTAATTCGGGTCGAGCTTAATTGTTTGGGCGAAATCTTTTATCGCGCTGTCGAAGTCATTTTTTTTGCCGTAAGCGATGCCGCGTCCGTTGTAAGCCGCTATCTCGTCGCTATCTTCCTTAAGAACATCATTATAATTTTTTATCGCCTCATCGTACTTGCCGGCGTCGAGATTTTTATCGCCTTTGTCAATTAAGTCTTGAGTGTTGCTCGTCGAGACTGAAACCGAGCTTTCCGAGTGAAATGACGATTCAGTAGAGCAACCAGCAAAATTTGCCGCCATAATGATGCAAATGATACCTAACAAAAGCTTTTTCATGATTTTGACCTCCTTATTGTTCCTGTATAAGTTCTTTCTGCCCTTTATACGTTGGAAGGTCGCGTTCGTTACACGTTTTACAAGATTTTCGACAGGAAAGCGCGAGTTCGTTCTTCTTTTGGGTTATCGAAGACTTCTTTGGGCTTACCTTGCTCGACAATGTAGCCGCCGTCGACAAAAAGTAATCTCGTGCCGACTTCGCGGGCAAATCCCATTTCATGAGTAACGATAATCATAGTCATGCCACTTTCGGCGAGGCGTTGCATAACGTCGAGGACTTCGCCGACCATTTCCGGGTCGAGTGCGCTAGTTGGCTCGTCGAAGAGCATAACTTTAGGATTCATAGCTAAGGCGCGGGCGATTGCTACCCTTTGTTGCTGACCGCCGCTTAATTGATTCGGATAAGCGTCAGACTTGTCGCCCAAGCCCACGCGGTCGAGTAAATCCTGTGCAGTCTGTTCGGCGCGTGACTTTTCCATTTTGCGAACCTTAATCGGCGCAAGCGTGATGTTATCAAGAACAGTCATGTGCGGGAAGAGGTTAAAGCGTTGAAAGACCATGCCGACTTCCTCGCGGACTTTGTTAATATTAGCGTCGCTGTCGAGCGGGATACCGTCAACGGTAATCGTTCCGCCAGTTGGCTCCTCAAGAAAGTTTATGCACCTTAACAGCGTCGATTTGCCCGAACCACTCGGACCGATAATAACGACGACTTCGCGTTCGTCAATGTGCAAGTCAATCCCCTTTAGAACGTGCAGATCGCCGAACGATTTCTTTAAGCCTTTAATATCAATCATAGCCTGCTACCCTTAACCGTTGAGACTGCCGATAGAATTAACCGACTTCTCAAGCATACTGTCCTGCGTCATGACGGCTTTGGAGTTCGCCTCGTACAGCCGCTGATTATGAATCAGTTCGACCATTTCATAGACAATCGACGTATTCGACTTCTCAAGCGAACCTTGAATCAATTCGCCGGACGCTGGACGAGGTTGCATATCGGGATTCATTAGCCGCGGTCGAATATCTGGATTGACACCCGCTATCGGTGGAGGGTTGCCTTCGTTGTTGTTGACTAGGTAATAAAGATTGTCGCCCTGCTTTTGAGAGGCAAGACGATTGCCAAACTCCACGAACTGAATTTGCGCGAGCGGCTGTTGACGATTCATATCGCCGATTGCTATCCAACGATTAGTCACGGGGTCAAGGCGCAACTCCTGCCCAGGCACAGTGACGATACCATTAGCCGTGACGACGACTCTTGAATCAGGGACGTTGCTCGGAATGCGGATTGGATTGCCCGTCGTGTCGAGGAGGTTATAGCCGCGTATGTCTTGCAGGTAGCCTTGAGCGTCCTTGAAGAAAGCCCCGTTTCGAGAGTAGCGGACGCCGTTAGGAGTTTGCAGAGCAAAGAAGCCGTCTCCGACAATCGCCAAGTCGTAAGTGTTGCCCGTGGACTCAAGTGCGCCCTGTTGATAGTCAACGGCAATCTCGTCAATGTAATCACCTAAGCCGAGTTGCCCGATACTCGGAACGTTGAACGGGTCAGCAGTGAAACCTTTAATCTGCGTGATGTCCTCTTTGGAAGTTCCAAGTTCCGCCAGCGTGTTAAAGGGTGCGCCGTCTACGCCGAGCACGCCGCCATTGTCAAAGTCGTTGACGCGCCGAATCAGCATGTTATGAAATTCCTTATGAACGGCAATATCTTTCTTGTAACCAGTCGTCGCGGCGTTAGCTAGATTCGTTGCGATGACGTCAGTTCGCTTAGCCTCGGTTATCATACCAGTCGCCGCCGTGTAAAGTCCGCGCCACATTTTATTATCACTCTCCCATTGTAATTTACTGTTAGTGTTTTAGTTTGCCTCAACGCCACCGACTTTAGTATAAATCATGCCGTTCTTGCCGCGTGTGGAGGACATAATCGAAACGGAATTTACTTCCATTTCACCTTTTGGCGGGTTCTTCAGCAGTTCTTCCATACTTCCGTTAAATTCTGCTCTTCGCACTAAGGTTATATGTGGAGAAAATCTTTTTCTGTCGTAGGGAATGGCGTTTTCCGCCAAAGCTCTGCGCAATCGTCGAACATAATTTGATAAAGCATTGTTTTCAAGAATCCCCGCCCAATAAATATCTCTGAAAGTACCAACGCCATCAAGAGCTATGGAAAATGGAGAGAAGGAAACAGAATTCATTGCTTCTAAGACTGCGTTTGGATTCCCGTATTCTCCGATAAATGCCAAAGTCAAATGAAGATTTTGGACGGGCGTGAAGTTCCCGCGTACCCCTAAAACTTTCCATTCCGATTGTAAATTCGTCAGTGCTTGTAAAATTTCTTCGTCGAATTCTATTGCTATAAAAAGTCTCATCAAATATGCGCGGCTCCTTTAAAATTGATTCGCCCCAAGGCGAGCGGGCATAATGTCTGGTAAAAGAAAACAGACCGCCGCCCGCTGGCGTTGCAATCCTTCGCCAATGTTATTCTGCGGTTTTGTATGCTTACAGCACTGTTCTTACCCCTCGGAACTGTTTAACCATAAGCCGTAGAGCGGCAGATTAGGATTTACGTCCGCCGGTACCTATATTTTCGCAGGTAACGTAGTCAGTAAAGACTTAGGCTAGTCAGCAAGAGCTTTTACAAGCCCCCGCCTTTAGGCGTGGGGTTACTGACCATATCATTCCCTTGCAATTATAATTAAAATCGCCTTGCGCAGGATTTTAAAGCTTTGCAAAGAATTTTTCAAGGAAATATTTTCAGGAGGTATCAACATGGCTGACGAACGATTGATAGTTGCTTTGGACGTGCACACGTTCGACGACGTTAAGAAACTTGTCGGCGAGCTTGGAGATAGCGTGAGCTTCTACAAGGTCGGCATGGAGCTTTTCTATTCGGTGGGCGCGGGCGTCGTCGAGTGGCTCAAGACTCAGGATAAAAAAGTTTTCCTAGACCTAAAGCTTCACGACATACCCAACACGGTAGCGGGCGGCTTGTGTTCGCTTATGAATTTGGGCGCGAACATCTTGAACATTCACGCGTCGGGCGGCTTAACTATGATGAAGACTGCGGCAGAAGCTCTGCACAAAAAATCGGAGCGGCTCGGCGTCGAACGTCCAAAGCTAATCGCGGTGACGGTGTTGACCAGCATAAGTCAAGCGGAATGGTGCGGGGCGTTGAAAATCTCTGAACAGGTTATCGAATTCGCAAAGCAAGCAAAGGCGGCTGGTCTCGACGGTGTAGTAGCATCGCCGCAAGAGGCAAGCTTGATTCGAGAGGCTTGCGGAGAAAACTTTTTAATCGTGACGCCGGGCATCAGACCTGCGGGAGCCGACATTAACGACCAGCAAAGAATTTCGACACCAGCGGCGGCACTGGCGAACGGCGCGACGCATTTGGTAATCGGGCGTCCTATTCGGGCGGCGAAAAGTCCACGCGAGGCGGCTTTAAAGATTTTAGCGGAGATAGGAGAGGTTTAATCATGACAGAGAAAGAAGTTTATGATTTGTTGGTTGAAACGGGCGCGATTATGACTGGGCACTTCAAATTAACGTCGGGACTACACAGCCCACATTACGTCGAGAAGTTTAACGTTCTTCAACACCCCGCGATGACCGAGAAACTTTGCAAGGCTATGGCTGAACACTTCAAAGACGCGCAGATTGAAACGGTCGTTGGTCCTGTGACGGGCGGAATTATTCTGGCTCACGAGACCGGCAAGGCATTGGGTACGCGAGCAATCTTTACTGAACGCGTTGATGGCAAAATGACTTTTAGACGCGGCTTTACTCTTCACGAGGGCGAACGCGTCCTAATCGTTGAGGACGTTGTAACGACGGGCGGTTCAGTCCGTGAGGTTATCGACGTGGTTAAAGCCTTCGGAGGCGTGCCCGTGGCGGTGAGTATGCTAGTTGACAGGTCGGGCGGCAAGGCTAGCTTCGGGGACGTGCCGAGCTTCGCGCTCCTCCATATGAACGTTGAAACTTACAAGCCCGAAGATTGTCCGCTGTGCAAGGAGAATGTCCCGCTGACTAAACGCGGCTCCACGGGCAAAAAGTAAATGCTGACGACTTTAACGGTTGAGAACTTCGCGCTGATTGAAAACGTCGTTATCGAGTTCGGCGCGGGCTTGAATATCTTGACTGGCGAGACGGGCGCGGGCAAATCAATCCTAATCGACGCACTCGGCGCGGTTTTGGGCAATCGTTGCGGCGTAAATCGAATTCGCAAGGGCGCGGACAAATTATCTGTCGCGGCGACCTTTTCTGACGGTTTGCGGCTTATGCGGACGGTTTCACGCACTGGAAAAGGCTCAATCACTGCTAACGGCAAGCCAATAACCCTTGCACAGCTGAAAAAACTTTGCGCGAGCTTAATTGACGTTCACGGGCAGAATAAAAGCTTAGAAATCCTTCGCGAGGACAATATTTATCGGCTAATCGACGACGAACAGATTTTTTCCGAGCTAAAGGAGTATCAGCGGCTGTATCGTGCGCTTAATTCAAAGATTCGTGAGCTTGCAGACAAAAAATCGGCGCGAACGGATAATCTTAGGCGGCTGGAGTTCTTGCGTTGGCAGGAAAAAGAAATATCTGCGGCACGACTTAAGCCTAACGAAGATGAAACGCTCGATTCGGAGATAAAAAAGCTTTCGCACGCCGAAAAGATTACAGAACACGTTAAACAGTCCGCGATGATACTAAATGACGGCGATTACGATGTTTTGACGGCGTTGGCTCGTGTGGAAAAGCATTTGGACGACGTGACACGCTATGACGACAAGTTGAACTCGGCACGCAAGCTTTTGGAGGACGCAAGGATTAATTTGCGCGAGGCTTATGAAGAAATTCGCGATTATGGCTCAAGTTTGGACTTCGCGCCCGAACGTTTGGACGAAATTCAGGAGCGAGCGGACGTTATTTATAATCTCAAGCAAAAATACGGCGCGTCGGTCAATGAAATCCTAAAACAGCTTGATTCGATACGTGATGACATTGCGGCGGCGGAGAATTTTGATTCGGACGTTGAAGACTTGCAAAAAACTATCGCGGAGCTTAATCAGCAAACCAAATCACACGCGGAAAGACTTCTGCAACTGC
>JACXWG010000115.1 GCA_014764605.1 Quinella sp. 1Q5
GACAATCGGGAAGACAATGAGTTCAAACTTTGTGACCTTGCGGAGGTCTTTCATGACGATTTCGCGTTCGGCTTGGGTCGTCATGAGTTTCATAATCGGCGGCTGAATCATCGGGACAAGCGACATGTAAGAATAAGCCGCAACCGCGATTGCGCCGAGAAGATGGGGCGCGAGTTTCGTAGACAGATAAATTGACGTGGGGCCGTCCGCGCCGCCGATGATACCGATTGCCGCTGCCTCGTGCACGTTGAAACCGACGAGCATTGCGCCGCCGAGAGCCACGAAGACGCCGACTTGAGCCGCCGCCCCCAAAAGCAACGTCGACGGGCGAGCGAGGAGCGGGCTAAAGTCCGTCATTGCACCGATACCCAAGAAGATTAGCGGCGGAAAGATTTCGTAGGTTATGCCGTAGTTAATTGCCTTCATGACGTTCATTTCTTCGCCGAAAAAGCCCGTGTTCGGAAAGTTAGCGAGGATACAACCGAACGCAATAGGACCTAGTAGCAACGGCTCGAACTCTTTGACAAACGCCATATACAAGAGCACTAAGCCGACGACAATCATAATGCCATTGCCGACCGTGAACGCCGAAAAGCCGCTGTCATTCCAAACTGCCTGGAGCGACACCGAGAATGCGTTTAAAGCTTCCAAACTGAATCACTCCTTTTACTTGCGTTGCAGATTGTTGTTGAACTTGGCGGCGGCTCTCCAAGGTGTGCCCTCGTGATTGATGATATGAACCGCTTTAACTTGTCCCGCGAAACCGTAAGCCGCGATTGCCGCCGTGATTGCCGCGATGACTTCGGGCTTGATACCTTCTTCGACGACGGGCACGGGTTCGGGTGCTGATGCAGTTGCTGACTTCACGGCGACGAGTGGTTCTTCTTCTTCGGGAGCCTCTTTTGCTTCTGGCTCCTTCGTTGGGTCGAGGAAATGAATCAGTTTAATCAAATACATCAACACAATTAGCACAATGAAGACGACCGTCATGTTAATCATCATGATTATCAGCGGGTTCGTTGTTACCGGGGAATGTTCCATGTAAGAAATCACCTCTATTATTATTTGCAAAACTTACCGCATTATAAGTCTTAGCGCGAAAAAAATAAAGAACTATTCTGCTTTGCAAAGACAATTCAAGCCGCGTGCCGAAAATCCTTTAAACCTCTTGCCCGCCGACGAAAGTTTTTTTTATGTTGAAGGTGTCGTCGAAGAGAACAATATCAGCCGCCTTGCCAACCTCAAGACTTCCAAGCCTGTCGAAGAGTCCGAGTTTGACGGCGGGATTTTTCGTGATGAGTTCGACGCCCGCCACAATGTCAAAGCCAGTATTCGCGCAGAAGATTTTAAGAACGTCATTCATCTTAGCGACGCTCCCAGCAATCGTTCCGTCAGCTAGCGTAGCTAGGTTGCCTTTGACGAAAACTTTTTGTCCGCCGAGTTTGCTTAAGCCGTCGCCGATACCACAAGCCCTAAACGAATCAGTTATCAAGATGATTTCTCTGCGCGGCTTGACTTTAGCAACGAGCCTTTGCGCGGCGGGGTGCACATGAACATTATCGGCAATGAGTTCGACAGTTGCGCTTGAGTCGAGAGCCGCCCCGACGACGCCGGGTTTCCTGTGGTGAAGTCCCGTCTGTGCGTTGAAAAGGTGCGTTATGTGATTCGCGCCGTGAGCAATCGCCGCTAACGCAACTTCATAAGTCGCCGCACTGTGACCGATTGAAACGACGATTTTTTTTTCTAAGCAACGGGCAATGAAATCCAAGCCGACCTCTTCGGGGGCAACGGTGATAATTTTAATCACGTCAGCAAAATCTTTTATCGCGTCGAAGTCGGCGGGCAAGATATTTTCCTCCGCCTGCGCCCCTTTGAACTTCTTGCTGATGAATGGACCTTCGAGGTGGGCTCCAAGAACTCTTGCGCCGCTCGTAAAGAATTGACCTAAGCGGACACGTTCAAGGGCACGATAGATATTTTCAAGGGGCATAGTCATCGTTGTCGGCAAAAAGCTGGTGACGCCCGTCGAGGGCAGGAACTCGGCTAGCGTCTTCAAAGCGTTGATGTCATCGTCCATAGTGTCGACGCCCGCCGCCCCGTGAATGTGGATGTTGATAAAGCCAGGCGACACGTAAGCCCCTGCCGCGTCGATTAGCTCGGCACCTTCTACAGTCTCGCCGATTGAAATAATTTTCTCGTCGAAGGTCAAAGCCCCCGCGCAAACTTTGAAGCCGTTGCCGCCGAGGACAATCAACCTTCCGTTAATCAATGACTTCATAAGCTCGCCTCAGTGGTGGAAAAGCCTAATGTGCGTGAACGCCATAGCGATACCGTACTTGTCGCAGGTCTCTATAACGTTATCATCACGAATGGAACCGCCCGTTTGCGCAATGAAATCGACGCCCGATTGATGAGCACGCTTGATATTGTCGCCGAACGGGAAGAACGCATCAGACGCTAAAGACACGCCGCGCAGATTCTTTAGCCAAGCGCGTTTATCGTCAGCAGTCAACGGTTCTGGTTTGACGGTAAAAAGATTTTGCCACGTGTCGTCGAAGGTCTCGCCGCCTAAATAAACGTCAATGGCATTGTCGCGGTCGGGACGCTTGACGCCCTGTTTAAACGGTAGCTCCAAAACCTTCGGGCATTGACGCAGGAACCAGTAATCAGCTTTGTTGCCAGCAAGGCGTGTGCAGTGAACGCGGCTTTGTTGCCCAGCACCGATACCGATTGCTTGCCCGCCTTTAGCATAGCAAACTGAATTCGATTGCGTGTACTTGAGAGTTATAAGCGCAGTCAAAAGGTCGCGGCGGGCTTCGGGCGTAAAGGTCTTGTTGCGGGTCGGGATGTCGGTTAAGCAGTCGTCCGAGATCTTAATGGCGTTGCGTTGTTGCTCGAAGGTAACGCCGAAAATTTCCTTAGTCTCGACGGCGTGCGGCTCAAAGTCGGGATTAACCTTGAGCACCAGATAATTTCCTTTGCGCTTAGACTTGAGAATTTCCAGAGCCTTCGACGTGTAAGCGGGGGCAATGATTCCATCGCTTACTTCGCGCTTTAGATAATTGGCGGTCGGCTCGTCGCACTCATCAGAGAGGATAGCGAAGTCTCCATAAGAACTCATGCGGTCGGCTCCGCGTGCCCTAATATAAGCAGTCGCCTGCATGGAAAGTTCCACGTCCTCGGCGAAGTAAATTTTCTTTAACACGTCGTCAAGCGGCTCAGCCACAGCGGCACCAGCGGGACTTACGTGCTTAAACGAGGCGGCGGCAGGAAGATTGGTTGCCTCTCTTAGCTCGCGGACGAGTTGCCAACCGTTTAGGGCGTCAAGCAAGTTAATGTAGCCCGGTCGACCATTGAGGACTTCAAAGGGAAGCTCGCCCGCCTCGACGAAAACTTTCGCGGGCTTCTGGTTGGGATTGCACCCGTATTTCAATTCAATCTCTTTCATTGTTAATCACTCCTTGTCAGGAAATTTCTTCGCGGTGGCGTTTACCCCTGCCTGATTCGTGTTATAATGACAAAAAATTTTTGGGGAGCTGAGCACATGACTAAGACGGATTGGCAAAACTTTTTCAAGACGAAGGTTAGCAAGTGCAACGTGCTAGTTATCGGCGACATCATGATGGACAGATATTACTATGGCGACATAAAGAAGTTCGCAAGCGATGCGCCCGTGCCCGTGGCGAAGATTATCAATCGTAAGGCGTCGTTGGGTGCGGCGGCGAACATTGCAAACAACTTAGCGCGGCTCGGTTGCAAAACTTCAGTCGCGGGTTTCGTTGGAGATGATCACAACTTCGAGATACTTTCCAATCAGCTTTACGAGAGCGGCATTGACCAAGAAGGCTTAATCGGAACGGAATGGCCGACGACGACAAAGATTAGAATCATGAGCGGACACGTTCAAATGTTCCGCATGGACTTTGAAGACCTCGCGCCGCGCACGGAAGAACAATTCGACGCGCTGAAAAGTTTCGTAAAGCAACGACTCAATGATAGTCTCGACGCGATTGTCCTAGCCGACTACGAGAAAGGAGTTTGCACGGAACGATTTTGCGCGTCAGTGATTCGGGCGGCTCACAATCACGGCGTGCCAGTGGTCGTCATGCCCTATGGTCAGCAGTGGATTAAATACGCGCAAGCCGATTACATTACACCGAACGTCGCCAAAATAAATAAGATTCTCCTTAGCCCGATACCAACCGACGACGACGACGCGGCGGAGAGAGCCGGACGATACATCATGCGCAAGTTCCGAGTCAAAAACGTTCTGGCGACTCGTTCAGCCTCTGGTATGACACTCGTGACGGCGGACAACGCCTTCCACTTGCCGACACGTGCGCAAGAAGTTTTCGACAGTGCGGGCGCGGCAGATACAGTTGCGGCAGTCTTCGCTATGGCATTGGCAGGAGGACTTAAACCCGTCGACGGTGCTTACATTGCCAACGTCGCGGCGGGTATCGTCCTTAGAAAGTCGGGAACGTATGCAATCACCCGCGAAGACGTTCTGAATGAGTTGGCGGGCTGAACATGGCTTGACTTTGACTGAGAATTGAATTACCCTTGAAAAAATTTCACAAGTTGAGGCGATAAAATTCATGATGATCGACGTACAGAATCAGCCCGACAGTCGCGGCATTAAAATACAAAAGACAGGCGTAACGAAAGTACACCTGCCATTTTTTATTTC
>JACXWG010000051.1 GCA_014764605.1 Quinella sp. 1Q5
ACATGTTCGGCACGTTCCTTATCACCAAAGCAGTCGTCGAAGTCATGAAGGAGCGCAGGTATGGTCGTATCGTTAGCTTGTCTTCTGTCTCGGCTAAACGCGGCGGCGGCGTCTTCGGCGGTGCACACTACAGCGCGTCTAAGGCGGCTCTTTTGGGCTTCAGCAAGAACCTTGCCCGCGAGGTCGCTGAGTATGGAATTACCGTCAACTGCGTTTGCCCCGGCGCGATTAATACCGACATCCGCAAAAACATGAACGGCACCGAAGAAGACGACATCAAGCTTGCACAAGAAATCCCGATGAAGCGTATCGGCGAAGTCTTCGAGGTCGCAGGTCCGATTGTCTTCCTTGCCTCCAAAGAAGCAGGCTACATCACCGGCGAGGACATCGACATTAACGGCGGCTCCCACATGGACTAAATAACCCTTTAACCTTCTTACTCTATAAAATTCTTTGAAAGGCGGTCGGTCTCGGAAAAGTTTCGTTGCCGACCGCTAATATTTTTGCTAAGGAGTTGATTAAATGAACGCTGAACAGTTTGAGGCAATGCTCGATGAGTATCGCGCCAAAGATATTCACTTCCTGCACCTCAAGACCAGTAATAACGAATGGTTCTTCATCATCGACGACAGCTACTACCTGACTTACCGCGACGACAAAAAAGAAATCGTCGTGAGCTGGTTGGTTAAACCCAAGGACGACGAGCACGAGGAGTTTTTCTTCTACAACACAAACAGCCGCGGCTTTAATCAGTGGTATGGCGACGTTATCCACGACTACGAGGCAATGGAAGACAAGGAATTCTATCACGAGCCGTATTACGAAGACCTTTATATCAACTACATGAACGAGGACGAGAAAGTTCCGCTAAAGGACTTCTTAGCCGTCATTCCCCGCACGAGCTATAAAATCTTCGGCAACTTCCTCTTCTGCGACGAGATTGGCTCCGGCTTGGACAAGAAAGAACTGCCTTACAAGACTGATAACTCGACTATCGCCAATCAATTCAAGTTCTGGCTCCGCATGGAAGACATTGCCCCGTTTAATTACGTCCTGCGCGACCCCGTGAAAGCTCCCGCGATTAACCTTGCCGAGGTCGAAGAGATTATCCCGGCTCATACGAACGTTCGCTTTGTCTTCGATGATGGCTCCGTCCGTGCCTTCAAACAAATTCTCGCCGACAAGCAGAAGGCTTAACTGGCAATCAAAAGACTTAAAAGCCCCTCCGATATTGGAAGGGCGATTTTTTTTGGTATAATCGGCAAAAACACCTTAGGAGATAACCGCCATGATTTTAGTAGAAGCATTAATCGCCAAATTGATATTCGCCACAGTGCTGACGATCGCCGGTTCGCTGTGGATTGATAAGCTTTATTCGCGGAGCAAGGAGCTGACCTTCCCAGATGAAATTTCAAGCCGCGCACGTTTTCGCAAGCCGACGATATTTATCGCGCTATCGTGCCTTTACATGTTCGGCGACCTGTGGACAATGGCGGCGATATTCCTGCTGGTGCTGATGACCGTGACGGATTTTGAACAATACATGCTTTTCGACGCGATGACTTTGCCGCTTGCCCTGCTCGGAGTCTTTTACGTCTGGCAGATGAATTTAAATGTTCAGGAGCACGTAGCGGCGGCTTTAATCGGCGGCGGAATCTTCTTATTGCTGGCAGTGCTTTCAAAAGGCTCCCTCGGTGGCGGCGACGTGAAATTGATTGCGGCGTTGGGTCTGTGGCTCGGCGCGGAGAAGCTTATATCAGTCGTGCTTATCGGGACGATTATCGGCGGGCTAGCGGCGGTGTTGATGATTCTTACCAAGAAAAAAGACCATAGCAGTTATTTTGCTTACGGTCCTTACTTTGCGCTTACAGCGATTTATTTTCTTTTGAAGTAAAGCCAAGCGATTATCACGACGCTGACGACGATGAACGCCGCGCTGAATTTGTGCCCGATTTCCAAAAGATATTCCCAGTGGTCGCCGAGCATGAGACCTGCCCAAAGGATTAGAGCTGTCCAGGGGAGCGACCCTGCGAACGTGTAGAACAGAAATTGTTTGGTCGGCATTTTTGATAATTCTTACCAAACAAAAAGACCGTAGCAGTTATTTTGCTTATGGTCCTTACTTTGCGCTCACGGCGATTTATTTCTTGCTAAAAGCTTGACAAAGGGCGGTTAGAGGAAAATAATGTGCGGGAAATTTTATCTTAAATGGAAAGGACTTGATTAGATGAGACGATTTTTATTTGTAGCACTTGCGCTGATGATTGCGCTGTGCTCGGTGTGTTCGGCGGCGAATTACACTCAGCCGAAAAAAATCGCCGACTACCTCTATTACATGGAGTACACCGATTACACGCCGAACTTTAAAACTGGCGATAATATCAAACCAGGTTTTTATTGTTCGGGCGTTCGCAACGGCAACTTCCACGGGCGCAACCTTGACTTAGACTATTGCGACGTGCCAGAGTTCGTTGTCAAAATGAAGGCGGGCAAAGACCGTTTCGCGAGCATCGGTATCTGCGCGATTATGACGGCGAAACAAGCCCAATTCGACAAAATCACGCCCGAAGAACTTGCCGCGATGCCTAATATCACTTTCGACGGCATAAACGAAAATGGCGTAGTGGCTCAACACAACGTCGCTCCCGCTTGGGATTTGAACTTTAAGACGTTGCGCGGAACAAATCCCGGCAAATCTCGTATTCACGCAGTTACGACTGTCCGTTACGTCCTCGACCACGCTAAATCCGCCAAACACGCAATCGAACTTTTGAGCAACATGGACATTTACGGCGGCTATGGCGGTTGGGGCTTGCATATGCTTATTTCTGACCCGAAAGAAAGTTATGTCGTCGAGTGCATTGAAGGCAAACTCGTCGCCAAACCCCAGAACATCATGACAAACTTCTACACGAATTTTGGCGAAGTGATTCCCGAACAAAAAGTTGTCGGGCGCGTCTACAAAAACTTCCCTGAACTTACTCCTAGTGCCTGCGGCGTCGAACGTTATGAAATTTTGCGTGCTCACTACGCCGAAGGTAACACGCTTGAGGGCATGACACGTTTAATGCGTCGTGTGCAATATTCTCAAGCCTACATGCCTGAAACTTCGCCGTTTTGGTATACGGAGTACACGGAGCCGAAACTCGGATTGACGATTGATAATAAACCCGCCGATTTTGAGCAGGCTGTTCAAAAAGAGTACGAAGTTTTCAAGCTGAAAGATAGAAACTATTTCCCCGATAACTTCTGGATTACGTGGAGCACTTCCATTTACAATCTCCAAGAAAAAACTTTGCGTCTGTATGTACAGGAAGATTACGATCATCACTACGATTTCAGCTTAAAATGATATTCGATGCGTCCATAGTTGATTGACAAAAAAGCCCCTCTGCGAGTTGCGGAGGGGTAATTTTTATTTCTTGCGTCTGAAGTAAAGCCAGGCGATTATCACGATGCTAACGACGATGAACGCCGCGCTGAATTTGTGCCCGATTTCCAAAAGATATTCCCAGTGGTCGCCGAGCATGACGCCAGCCCAAAGAATTAAAGCCGTCCAAGGTAGCGAGCCTGCGAACGTGTAGAATAGAAATTGTTTGAAGTTCACGCGGGCGAATCCTGCCGGCAATGATATGAACGTTCGGACGACGGGAAGCATTCGACTAAAGAAGACTGCGCGGATGCCGTACTTGTCGAACCACCGCTGAGCTAAGTCGACGTGCGACTTTTTGATAAAGAAGTATTTGCCGTACTTGTCAACGAATTTCCTACCGCCCGTCGCGCCGACGACATAAGCAAAGATTGAACCTGCCATGCCGCCGACCATACCCGCAATCATTGCGCCGGTGAAAGTCATACGCTCGGCACTGACCAGATAACCCGCAAAGCCTAGAATCAATTCGCTTGGCACGGGGATACACGCGTTTTCCATTGCCATGAGGATTGCAACTGCGAAGTAGCCCCACGAGTCAATAAAAGTTAGAAACGCTTGAGATATTTGCTCCATTAGAATTCCTTAAAGTCCTCGCCGTAGCCGTAGTGTTCAATGACATAATCTAAATCCTTATCGCCGCGTCCGCTTAGGTTGACGAGGATTGAGCCCTTGCCCATCTTCTTAGCGAGCTTCATGGCATAAGCGACGGCGTGCGAACTTTCAAGGGCGGGGATAATCCCTTCGTAGCGGCTGAGCTTAAAGAAGGCGTCAACCGTCTCCAAGTCGGTTGCCACGTCGTACTTGACGCGTCCAATCTCGCGCAGAAAAGCATGTTCGGGACCGACGCTCGGATAGTCGAGACCGCTAGCTATTGAATAGACCGGGGCGGGGTTGCCGTTAGCGTCCTTTAACATGATGCTATCAAAGCCGTGCATGACGCCTTCGGAGCCATAAGTCATAGACGCGGCATGTTCACCGAGTTTTTCTCCGCGACCGAGTGGCTCAACGCCGACAATATCGACAGGGTCATTGATGAACGGCAGGAAGAATCCGATTGAATTGGAACCGCCGCCAACACAAGCCGTTATCACGTCTGGCAAAAAGCCAGTCATGTCTTTGAACTGTTCGCGAGCCTCTTCGCCGACGACATATTGGAAATCGCGAACCATCATCGGAAAGGGGTGCGGTCCTACAACCGAGCCTATGCAATAAATCGTGTCCTTGTAATTCTGCAGATAATCTTCAAAAGCGGCGTCGACTGCCTCTTTAAGAGTTTGTGCGCCCTTATCGACGCTTACGACCTTTGCGCCAAGAATTTTCATGCGTGCGACGTTCGGAGCTTGCTTTTTGATGTCGACCGCGCCCATATAGATTGTACAATCCAATCCGAAGAACGCAGCCGCCGTAGCCAATGCGACGCCGTGTTGACCGGCTCCAGTTTCGGCGATAATGCGACGTTTGCCCATGAATTTAGCCAAAAGACCTTCGCCCATGCAATGATTGAGCTTGTGTGCGCCGGAATGATTCAAATCCTCGCGCTTAAGATAGATTTGGCAGTTGCCGAGCTTGCGGCTGAGGTTCTCGCAGTGATAAACGGGCGTGGGGCGTCCTTGAAACTCCTTGCGAATGCGGCGGAGCTCGTTAATAAATTGCGACGAGTGGCAGATAGTCAGATAAGCCTGCGTGATTTCTTCCATAGCCGGGACGAGTTGCGGGGGAAGATACGCGCCGCCGAAGCGACCAAAGTAGCCGTCTTCCGTGGGATATTTTTTCAAGTAAGTTGAATAGTCCATGTTAATACCTCCAAAAACAAAATGCCCCGCGTAATTCGGCGCGAGGCAAGATATTTCCTTCTAAAGTTCATAATTTAATTTTGACGATGGTTGTTGTATTGGGTCGGCATTCAAAGTCGCGTTCGGCGGGCAGAGATATTTTTATGATGAATTTGTCGTTTGGCTTGGCTTGCTCCTCGAAGCTGTCTGGGATTTGCGGCGGCTGTGGTTGCGGCTGAGTTTTATTTTGCTTGACAGAATCGATTATCGCTTTGATTTTGTCATTTGGGTTAGGATTACCGTTGTCGACGGTTTGGACTTCAGCTTGCACTACTTGCGGCGGCTCGGCGGCTTGAGGTTGTTCTTCGGCGGGCGGCGGCGTCTCTTGAGGCGGAGGAGTTTCCCCGATTAACGGCGCGGCTTGATTTTCTGACGTGGGGATTTCGGGCAATTCGATAGGTTCCGTTTCTTCGACTGGTTCGGCGACGTTCGGTTTGATTTTCTCTATGACCGTGCCGAAAATTTCCTTGCCGTCAATTTTGTAGCTGACGAGCTTGCCGAGCGGAATTTTATTGAAAAGTTCTTCCGTAACTTCAACCTCAAGCCACAATTCGCGACTGTCACCAATCCTTGAAACGCTATCGCCGGCAACTATATCCTGTTCGACCGCGACGCCGTAATAAATCGTTCCGCTCACGGGCGCGATAACGTCACTTTCGCGAGCCTCCTGCTTAGCCGCGTTCAAAGAAATTTCCGCTTGCTTAATCGCTTGCTCGGCTCCCGCTAAGACTTCGGGCGGCGTCTCCCTGAACTCGTCTACATATTCGGTGTAGTATTCGATAATCGGTTCGGGGGCGGCGGAGTAGCTGTAAGACGGCGAACTTGATTCAGCAAGCGCACTCTCGTAAGCACGGCGGGCGGCGTCTCGTTGCACTGCGCTGACGGCTCCCATCTCGAAAAGTTCTGCCATGCGATTAGCCCGCTCCTCAAGCCTAGCCAAGTTTCCAGACGGTGCCGAGTATGATACCGACGGCGGGGGCGCGGGCGGATAAGTCACCCTTTCGCGCTGAACGGGAACTTTGACCCATTGACCGGCGGCAAGGTTCGCGTAATTGTCTTTGGCAAGTTGCACGGTGTTTTCAAGTTGCTGAATTTCTTCTTCGGTTATGGCGACTTCCAAACGGGCTATCACGTCTCCAGCTTTGACTTCGGCTCCGTCTTCGAAGGTGAGCTCCTTGACCTTGCCATTAGCCAAAACTCTGACTGAAACCATCGTCCCGACAACCTTAGCGTCGTCAAGTTGAATCGTCTCTTCCCTGTGCCAATATTTGAACTCGGCATAACCGATAATCATCGCCGTCACCAATACGCCCGCTAGACTAAAGCAAATGACCTTCTTTACCTTCTCCGTTAAATCAATACGTTGCATTGCGTTTACTCCATATTCAAAGATTACGCCGCTATTCTACAACAGCCGTCAAGATTTTTCTACCTTGCGAGCCAACGAAAATTTTTTTCAAGAAGTGTTGATAATTGTTTTCATGCGTGATAAACTGCGGACAACTTAAACGAAAAACATTTTCAAGGAGTGATGACGCTTGACACTCAAAGATACAAAGCCTGGAATGATTGTAAGGATTGATTCGGTCGGCGAGTCCGAACTTAAGCAAAGACTTATGACAATGGGATTAATCCCCGGCACTCGCGTTGAAGTCTTGAACTCGGCTCCGCTCGGCGACCCGATTGCATTGCGGCTCCGTTCATATAATCTGGCAATGAGACGCGACGACGCCGCACAAATTGAAGTATCAGAAGTTAGCAAGGAGGCTTAGACATGACAGCATTATCCGTAGCTCTAACTGGCAATCCCAATACCGGCAAGTCGACAATCTTTAACGAGTTGACCGGCGCACGTCAGAAAATCGGCAACTGGCCGGGCGTCACCGTCGATAAGAAAGTCGGCGTTATCGAACACAACGGCAGAAAAATTTCCGTCATAGACCTGCCCGGCACCTATTCAATCAACGCCCGCTCTCAAGAAGAACAGGTCGTTAGCGACTACTTCAAGACGAACAAGCCCGACATCGTCGTAAACATCATCGACGCCGCGAACATTGCCCGCAACCTTTTCTTGACGATTCAGCTTATGGAAAACGGTATTCCGCTTATCCTAAACCTAAACATGATGGACGAGGCTCAGCGGCACGGCATTAAAATCGACATGAAAAAATTGGAAGACGCCTTCGGGATGCCCGTAACCAATACCGTTGGCAGGAGCAATAAGAGCGTCCGAAAACTCCTAGACGTGTTCACTAATGCTGTTATGACCAACTACAAGCCCAGCAAGCTTATCAACGACCATATCGAAAGGGTTCATAATATTGAGCATAGCGGCTTGGCGGCGGCGAAGATTGAAGAAGAAGTTATCGCCGCAAGATATGATTTGATTGATAAGATTATGGCAAGTGCAGTGACTGTCAGCGCGACGGACAAAACCTTGACAGAGAAGCTCGACTCTTACCTTGCTAATGGCGTGTCGTCTTTGATGATAATGGTCGCGGCGTTCTATCTGATGTTCCAAATCGCGTTCAACTGGATAGGGCAACCGCTCGCCGATATTGTAGGAGAATTCTTTGACGAGACCTTAGCACCTGCGGCGGCGGCGGCAATGGCTGAAGCTGGAGTTGCGGATTGGATGCAGTCGCTCGTTTCGGACGGAATTATTGCGGGCGTCGGTGCAGTCATCAACTTCGTTCCACTAATCTTCACGCTGTTTATCTGTCTGAGTTTCCTTGACGGTACTGGTTATATGGCTCGCGTCGCGTTCATCATGGATCCGATTATGCGTCGCGTCGGCTTGACGGGCAAAGGTATCATGCCGCTTATCATGGGCTTTGGTTGCGGCGTCCCGGCAGTCATGGCTAGCCGCGCACTCGACACGCACAAGGACAGAATGATTTCAATATTCGTGACGCCGTTTATCACCTGCAACGCTAAAGTTCCGATTATCGCCTTGTTTGCGGCGATGTTCTTCCCCGATAACGTCGCTAACGTCGTCTTTGCAATGTACTTCGTCGGAATTATCACGGCAATCATCATGGCGAAGATTCTAAGCTCGACAATGTTTAAAGAGCAACAATCGACTTTCCTGTTAGAGTTGCCGCCCTATCGCCTGCCCGATATTAAAACCGTTCTGCTTGAGGCTTGGGACAAGGGCAAAGGCTACCTCATCAAAGCGGGTACGATTATCTTTGCAATGAGCGTTATAATTTGGTTCCTCAGCAGTTTCAATTCGGACGGCATGACAGAAGACATGGACAACAGCTATCTTGCAAGCATAGGTTCGGCAACGTCTGTAATTTTTGCTCCGCAAGGCTTTGACACGTGGGAGGCTGGCGCGGCAGTCGTGACTGGCGTTTTGGCTAAGGAAGCGGTCGTTTCAACTATGGGAATTCTCTACGGCGCAGACGAAGTCTCAACCGAACCCGACGAGGCTAATGAGGCTGCCGAAACTATGTTGGCAACTTCAATGGCTGGCGCGTTTACTCCGTTATCAGCGTTGGCGTTCATGGTGTTTAGCCTGCTGTATTCGCCGTGCATGACCGCGCTAGGCACCATAAAGAAAGAGGCGCAAGGCTTTAAATGGATGGCGTTCGTCTTCTTCTACACGACGGCGGTTGCGTGGGGCGTTTCGCTTATCGTCTATCAAGGCGGCAAGCTTCTGGGGTTTGAATGATGATTGCTACGGTTATTCTTGGGGCGTTAATCGCGGTGGCGTTCGGCTTCGGCGTGCGGACGGCTTATCGGGCCTTCTTCAAGAGTGAGGCGGCGTGTTGTTCGGAGGATTGCTCAAGTTGCGGCGGCGGCTGTTCAATGCAAAAGGCTTTGGACGATGGCTACCGCGTCCGCGCCGAGAAGATTGAACGTTTCCCGATTCACAGGACGATTGACGTTGACGGCATGACGTGCGAGAAGTGCATTTATAAAGTCGTGCGTGCCTTGGAGAAAGTCGACGGCGTGACGATTGCGGCGGCGAGTCTCGAAAAGCAATCCGCGCTCGTCGGCATGAAAGAAGACGTTCCAGACGATTTGCTAAGAGAGGCAATCAATAAGACAGGTTATCAAGCCGGAGCTGTCACGGCATAAAAAAATCCTCGTCACTCATAAAGAGCGGCGGGGATTTTTTATGTCTAAGCGTCGTAGATTTCTTTAAGCAGAGTTTCCTTGCGCAAGCTCAAGCAGTCGCAGGATTTATCGTTGGGCATATTCTTCAGGGCGTCGAGTAAAATTTTTCCAATCAAAGCCGCGTCGTCGAAAAAGATATTCTTCATGACCTCGTGAGACCAAACGCGCAAGCCTTCCCCGTAGTTGACCACGAAGGACAGGTTTGCATAGCACGCGCCGATTTCCCTAGCCAGATATACTTCGGGCGCGAGGCTTTGACCGACTATGTCCGCGTGCCCTTTTAGCATTGCAATTTCCGCAGGGCTTTCAAAGTGCCGACCGTCCGTCACGGCATAAATCCCCCGCTCGAATATCCTTCCCGTGAAAAATTTCTTCGCCGACGTTAGGAGCTTGCCGCGCAATTCAGGGCAGAGGGCGTCGCGCATAATCAGCAGATACCGCCCGTCAAGCTGAACGTCCTTGCGCGTCGACAAGTCAAGGTAATCATCGGGAATCATCAAATCGCGGGGATTGAGCAAGTGATTGACACTTCCAACGCCGCCTTCCGAAAAGATACGCTTAACGCCCGCCTCACGAAACGTCCAAAAGATTTGCCGCGAAGAGTCCGCACGAGTGACGCCGCTCCGCCAACCATGCATCTTGCACGTCAGAAACTCTTTGCCGCCGACGCTACACAGTCTGAACGCGGGACTTTTCCCGTAAGGCGTCTCGAAGAAAAGATTATCCGCCAAGACCACGACGCCCGCAAAATTCTTCGGGAAGTCACTGCTAAGCGTGCCGGAGCCGCTGATTATCGCAAAATCAACGTGAATCATTTGCCGAGTACCATTTGGTCAAGAGGCTTGCCGCCCGGCACCATCGGGATAACGTCTTCTTCTTCGGGCACGTAAACATCAATGACTGCCGCGCCCTTAGAGAACATAATCTCGACTAAATCATCTTCCAATTCTTCCGCCTTAGTCAATCGATAGCCGCGAACGCCCATAGCGTTGGCAATCTTCACGAAGTCGCGCTTATATTTCAGCTCCGACGCCGAATAATGATGATTGTAGAAGAGCCGTTGCCATTGTCCGACCATGCCGAGTATAAAGTTGTGCACAATGACAATTTTAACGTCAATGTCGTGGTCAGCGAGCGTGGCTAGTTCTTGAATGTTCATCATGATTGAGCCGTCGCCCGTGAACAGCACAACATGTTTATCAGGACAAGCGAGTTTAGCACCCATAGCCGCCGGCAGTCCAAAGCCCATTGTCCCCAGTCCGCCGCTCGTTAGGAAATGCCGCGGCTTACGTGCCTTGAAGAATTGCGCCGCCCACATTTGATGTTGCCCGACGTCCGTAACGGCGATTGTGTCGTCGTCGCATATGCTACTTATCTTGCTGATGAGTGCGCCAGGTTTAATCGCGTCGCCTTCCTCCGTCCACGTGAACGGGTGCTCCTTACCTTTTTCGACTGCTTGAGCCTTCCACGCGGCGAACTTCTCTGCAAAGTCTGTAGCCGAGGCGTCAAGCTTTTCCCTGAACATTGGCAACGATTGCCGCAGGTCGCCGATAACTTTCAAATCGGCTTGCACATTCTTATTGACTTCGGCGGGGTCAAGTTCAAAGTGCACAATCTTAGCGTTCGGCGCAAAGTCTTTGACGCGTCCAGTAACTCTGTCGCTGAAACGCATTCCAATGCACAACAGCAAATCGCAAGCTTGAATCGCCATGTTCGCGCCGTAGGAGCCGTGCATACCCGCAAAGCCTAAGAAACCGTCGGTGTCCGCGTCAATACAGCCTAAGCCCATAAGCGTTGACGTTGACGGGCAACCTAGCCGCGTTAAAATCTTCCGCAAGTCGTCTGAAGTCTCGGAACTAGTCACGCCGCCGCCAACGAAGATTAAAGGACGCGAGCAACTCTCCACAGCCTTAACCGCTTCATCGACTGCGACTTCAGCCACGGGATTTTCACCGCTGTAGCCGCGCAGATTAATCGCGTCGGGATATTCAAAGTCAAATTCAGTGTTGAACAGGTCGGCGGCAATGTCAATCGACACAGGCCCTGGTCGACCAGTCTTGGCAATGAAGAACGCTTCTTTGACGACGCGGGGCAAGTCGTGCACGTCCTTAACAAGGTAGTTGTGCTTAGTTATCGGCGTGGTGATTCCGCAAACGTCGACTTCTTGGAAGGAGTCCTTGCCGATTGCGGGATTGGCAACCTGTCCCGTAATACAAACCAACGGGATTGAATCCATGTTAGCCGTCGCAATGCCTGTTATCAAATTCGCCGCGCCAGGTCCGCTCGTGGCGATGACGACTCCGACCTTGCCGCTTGCCCGTGCGTAGCCGTCCGCCGCATGAACTGCGCCTTGCTCATGCCCCGTCAAGATGTTTGGGAACTTCATCTTATAAATCTCGTCGTAAAGTTTCAGCACGACGCCGCCGGGGTAGCCAAACACCAAATCGACGCCTTCCCTTTTCAAGCTCTCAAGTAAAGCTCGTGCTCCGTTCATTTTCACATTCCTAACCTCCTAACAATGATTGCGCCGATTATACAACGCCGCCTTGCCCTTTGACAATAAAAAAGAACCGCCACGTTGACGGCACGTTACTGAAAAAATTCTCTTAGTTGAGTTTCAAGATTACGCCCTCCGTCATCATGCAACGTCGCCATTAAAAATTTCCCGCCGTTATTACTCTGCCAAAGTTCCCCAACCAACTTTTTTGACTCGGTATCGGCATTGCTCGCTAAATGTTCTCCCTTATACTCAATCGCCGCATAAGTTCCGTCCGTCAGCTTAATCACAAAGTCGGGATAAAATTTGCCGTCGTGCTTCGGCAACCAAAACGAATACAGCGGCTCGCTTTCAACGTTCCTTATCCACGTTTCAACCTTTTTATTCGAGTCAATAAACTTCGCACAAAGGACTTCCTCGCTGTTCATGTCGCCGATTGTCGAATAGAAATGCTTTTCAAACTGTACACGCCCTTGATAGAAACTTTTCGCGGGATAATATTCAGGATTAAAACTTTTCGTGACATCGGGCTTGACGCGAGCGACCTTCTCCACAAAAAGTTTCTGTTGCCAACCTGCCTTATATGCCGCCGCCCGACAAGCTTTGATTTTCTCCGTCAAAAGTTTCTGCAACGTGAATCGCAAGCGAACCATTTCATCTAGCGAAATATTTTCCTCCGCCGACAAACGATTTAAAATCCTGCTAATGAACTCTGCTAGGTCTTCAAAGTCCAAATCGGGCGATAATATTTTCTCCGCCAACCAACCGACAAGCTCGTAAAATGTCCAATTCGTCGCGCCGAAAAATAAAGTGTCCGTGTTGTCGCCCAAAAATTTTTCCATAACCTTATGCCCAGCAATGTCAAATTCATAAATCTGTGCGGAAATGTCCCTTCTGAAATTCGGCAGGTTGGTATCGTAGTTGCCCGTAAGTTTCCAAGTATCGGGCAGAAACTCTTCCGGCTCGGCGATTTCTATTCTCTCTCCTAAGTCCAAACACAACAGCGGAATTTCAAACTTAACGCCGCACTCGGCAGGAGATTTTTTTTGCGGTGGGATAAAATCTTCATGATGAATCGCCGTTAAAAGTTCTGCGCGGTCGTCAGCCTTCTTGAATATTTTGTTTGCATTAGCTTTAAGCTCCGTCACATCTTTTGCTGAAAGATTTTCCAAAACAAGTTCGTAGCCGTCCGAAGTCTTCTCGACAACCGCCGCGCTTTGTAAAAATAAATTCAACGTGCTTAATTGTGGCGGCTCATCAGTTTTAATTTTTATCGTCCGCGCCGTGTTGAAAAGTGTTTGCTGAACTTCCAAGGCAAATTTTGCTTCGGCGTCCTCAAAGCCCATATTCAATAAATCGTCGCGAATATTTTTTACCGCCGCCATCCAGTCACTAACCGCAACGAAGGCATAAGCTTTATTGAGTTCGGGGACATCTCGACGCGCCGCATATGGCATCCTTAAAACTCTGCCTAAAAGTTGTTCGGCGTCCTTTGCTGAATGAATTTTCGCCAATGAACAAAAGACATAAGCAAACGGGCAATCCCAACCTTCTTTAAGAGCCTGCACCGTTATAACATATCGTATCGGGCAATCTCGCGCAGATAAATTCACGCCGTCCAATTCGTGACGCTCGCCCGTCGCTATCGCTATCTGATTCTCTGGAACTTTCGCGTTTTCAATCAAATACTTCTTGACGACTTCAACTGTAACCTCGCGGTCTCGGTTCTCGGCTTGAAATAGAGCTATTGGGCGCAGATATTCTTTTTCTCGCGCCGCTAACTTTTCCAACGCCGTCCGTTTTTGTATCGCGTTGTCAATCGTCATTTCCCACGAAAAATTTTCCGTCAGCTCTATCGGCAACTTTATCATTTCTTCCGCTTTGAGTTCCGACGCGCTGACTTGAAATAATACGTTTGAATCCTGAGCGGGTGTCGCAGTCAATTCGATAACCGCCGCCGGTCTCAAGCCCTGCATAATTTTTAAACTCAGCGGGCTTGAATAATTATGCGCCTCATCGATTATCATCAGCGGTCGCAAATACGCTATCAAGTTCCCGAACGATTTCTCTTGCGCGGGAATTTCTCGGAAACACGGCTCCAGATACTCATTGGGCTGATAGACTTTGCGCCCTTCCTTATTTGTCACGCGGAATGATTGAAACGTCGCCACGAAAATATTCAGCGATTGCGTTAAGTCTTGCGGGCGCAGTTGCCTAAACTCCGTCACGTCGAAGATTTTAATTTGTCCCTTAAACGTTTCGTTAAGCACTTGCCAATAAAAATTTCGCGGGTCTCGCAGTGCCTTAATCGTTTGCTGGCGTATGGTATCCGTCGGCACAAACCACAGCACTAAAGGATATTCCCGATCAAGAAAGTTTTCCGCCGCGATTTTGATTGAACATGCGCCCATTAAAGTTTTGCCACCGCCTGTCGGAAGTCGCAGGCAGATATACGGCGCGTCCTCTAAACCGCTCATCGAACGATATTCGGGCGAATAGCTCGGCGCATTTCTATTTTCCTTGAAAGCCGCCGCACTCCCGATTAGTTTTGCCTCGTTCAGAAATTTTGATAATGCCTCAAGCGTTTGCCGCTGATAATTTTTTAATTCCATTTCCAATCACCTCACATTTTTTGGCATTTGTTTAAACGTTATGCCGAGCGATTTTAAATTCTCCGCACTTATCCTGCATGATTTGCCAAATATTATCTTCGCGCCGTCGTAAGCGGGCAACGTCTCCAAAATTTTTCGCGTCAACGGCTCGCGCAAGAGATAATACGCCGCGCCGTCGTGAATCCCTATGAGCGGCGATTTCTTTTCGTCAAGGTAAGGCGTCTTCGTGAACTTGTACCAGATATAAGCCGCAAGCTGTTGAAACGTCACGTCGCGATTTATTCTGCCCAGCTTGTCGAAAAGTTTCGCGCCCAATCGATAGAAATTGAAATTGCCGCCAACCCGCCTGACTCGCTCGGCTGTGATTGTCTTGCAATAATCCTTATCCTCAATCAGAATGAATTTGCGATTGCCGCCGTCCGCCGCGTTCAAATTTATAACTGCGTGCGCCGTCGTGCCGCTCCCCGCAAACGCATCAAGCACCAACGAATTTTTATCAAGATGTCGAATCAATTCTTCAATCAATGCGGGCGGCTTAACGGTATCGAACCCCACAGCCTCTCCCATAATCGAATTTAAAATTTCTTTGCCATTTTGCGCCGTGCCAACCTCATCTGCTCTTAAATGCGACCAAAACGGCTTGTAAGTTATTGTGCCTATTTCGTCTTCGGGATAAATTGCCTTTTTGACAATGCCATTAACAATTTCGACTCGTCCCGCCGTTTCAAGTTGTCGTGCAGTTTCTTCGCCGATTTTCCAACGCTTGCCTTCACGAGGATATTGACCAAGAATCTTAAATTTCATAGTTGAACGCCCGTAAGTCCCTGCGTCGGAGGTTTCGATAACTTCAAAGCGACACGCGCCGAATTTCCCGATATGCGGATATTTTTTTGTCTCTTGCGCTAGCGTCAACTCAAAAATATTTTTATCGGCATTATTGCGATAACAGAGAATCGGCTCGGTTTTAATTTGAAGTCCGAATTTCGCCTTGCCTGAATTTGTTGGTTGCGTTAATGATTCCCAAGTTAAAGTCCCAACATAATTTTTCACGCCAAAAATTTCATCGCAAATGCAACGTAGATGATGATACTCGTCGCGAAAGTTTATGGAAATAAAAATGGCTCCGTCGCCCGATAGAAAATCACGAAGAAGTTCAAGGCGCGGATACATCATGGAAAGCCAAGTGGAATGCTCCAAATTATCATCGTAATGTTCAAAGGCAGAGCCAGTATTATAGGGTGGGTCAATGTAAATGCATTTGACGCGCCCGCGATAAAACGGCAACAAAGACTTCAAAGCGTAAAGGTTATCGCCCTGCACGATTAGATTTTCTCCTCCGCCGCAACTCAACGACGAATCATATTCAAGCAAGCGGTAGGGAACCTTTTTAGCCGCTTCAATCGCTTTTTGTTTACCTTCCCAGTCTAATGTCGGCAAATTTCTCCCTCCAAAAGTTTTCGTTAAGTAAACTACCCCATATCTGAAGGCGGGGGCTTTCGACAATTAAAAAATTCTAATTCGTCGAGGCTGGCTTACACAACCTCTATCCTGTAAAGCCGCAAGGCTTATCAGGCTACATTTTCGCAAAATATTCAATGCCCCGTTTACATCAGCGTTCAAGATAATCCCTCCCGCCGAT
>JACXWG010000052.1 GCA_014764605.1 Quinella sp. 1Q5
GTTATACGCTCGCTAGCAACGCTAAGTCTATCTCCTACACTAAAGCGACGACGGCTTTAACGCTTGCTTCGGTCAAAGGTGCCGTATCGAAAACGGGATTATCCGTTAGCGGTAAGAAGATTAAGCTTAAGAAGTCCGCGCTCTCAAGCAAGGTTACGGTAAGCGGTGGCGATTACGAATTCGATTTTGCCTCGGATTACGGTACGGCAACGATAGTTGGCAGTTCAAAAGCCGACACTATCACGGTACGCGGGAAGAAAGTTTCAATCAACGCGGGCAAAGGCGACGATACGATAAAAATGCTCGGCACAGCGACAGTTAATGGTGGCGCAGGTGCTGATACGTTTGTTTATCAGTCGGGCAAGCATGTCATCAAAAACTATGCGGAAGAAGATAAGATAAGTATCACGTCTGGCACGGCTGAAATTGCGTCGAGCGGAGATAACATTATCTTTACGGTCGGCAGTGGCAAAATCACAGTCACGGGCGGCAAGGATAAAACTATCAGCTACATCGACGAATCTGGCGAACGTACCTATCTTACGCAATCAACTCAGCCAGTTATTATCAAAGGCAAGAAGATTACCCTAACAGAAGATTATTTGGACGCTACGTTTAATGTGGCAGATTATGGAGCCGCCCTGCAGACGATAGACGCTTCTGCCGCTCAACGTAACCTTAAAATCACAGGTAATGCGTTAAAGAATCTCATTAAAGGCACCGATGACGATGATACCATTGACGGCGGCGCAAGCGCAGACATAATTGATGGTGGCAAAGGCAACGATTCAATCCTTGGCGACACGGGCAATGATTCAATCTTCGGCGGAGCAGGCGACGATACTATCATTGGCGGAGCTGGTACCGATTCTTTGACTGGTGGCACAGGTGCTGATGTCTTCGTCTGGAATAAAGGCGACGGCAACGACAAGATAACCGATTGCAAAGAAGAAGACACCATCCTTATCAACGGCGATACCGTTAGCACAATCAAGGCAAGCACAGACAAAAAGGATCTTATCTTTACCCTAGCGAGCAAAAGTACAATTACACTTACGGGCGGCGCAGATAAAATCATAAGCTACACCGACGCCAAAGGAGAACATGTCCATTCGCAATTCGTTAAGTTCACCGACAAGGGCACGTCGGCTACACTCGCAGAAGGTTATCCTAATAAAACTTTTGATCAAAGTAACTACAGCAAATATGCAGACGACCTCGCGACGATTAATGCCTCAAAGGTTCAGCACGAAATGATCATTCTCGGCAATGGTAAAGCGAACAGTATTATGGGTACAAAAGAAGACGATACGATAAACGGTTTCGCAGGCAAAGATATACTCTTGGGCAACGATGGCAATGACTCACTTAACGGCGGCACGGGCAATGACAAACTTTATGGCGGCACTGGCAATGACACACTCTGGGGCAATGCAGGTAATGATAGCCTTTGGGGCGGTCATGGCGAAGACGTATTCATTTACAAGCCCAGCGAAGATACCGACCGAATTTTTGACTACGATTTCCATTATGACAAAATCATGCTTCTTTCTGGTACAGTCGATAATGTGGCAGAGATTGATGAAGATATTGTCTTCACGATAGGAACAGGCAAAATTATTCTCGACCGTGCTGCTGGCAAATATGCAAAAGTTGTTGATAGCTCAGGCAAACTTTTAAAAGATACAACTAATATGAGGTAAACATCAAAAGTTCATTCTCTCATAAAAATTCAGGCGGTCGTAAAAAATATAGCGGGCGTCTTTTTTTATGCTCTTGAACATTCGAGCTAAGTGCAACGATATGGAAAAATAAAGTTAGTGCCACACTCCCAAGGATGATGCGGCTTAGGGAAGTAGAACTTAATACCAGTTGCCTTCGTTACCGCCGTATGTTTAGAGAATTAACCACAAAAAAAGTCACCGCAGAATATATCTGCAGTGACTTTAAAATTTATTCTGTTCCTAAGATTTGTTCCGTCGAGGTGACAGGTTCGTTTCGCATTGTGTCATAAGGCGTGGTTACTCGTCGTTGCGTTCCGGCGTAAAGCATCTCTGTCAACTGCGCGGCGGCTTCGGGTTCCATCTTCGCTAAAATCTGTGCAACGGAGTCTTCACTCATGCGTTGGAAAATTAAAACGGTCGTATCCCAATCGACGTTGATTAGGGCGTTGGCTGCCTCCTGCGGTCTCATGCTCTCGTAAATTCTCGCCAGTCGTGCAAGGCGTTTCTTTTCTTCCGCCTCACGTTGAGCGCGTTGCTCGTCGATTGCCTTCTTGTCGATTTTGACTTCCTTAGGTTTCTCTTCCTTCTTTGGCTTAGGCTCTTCTTTTGGTGGCTCGACGACTTCGGGCTTGGGTTCCTCAGGCTTAGTTTCGGGTTCGAGTTCTGGTTCTGGCTCTGGTTCGGGTGGCGGCCATTCCACACCTTCGGGAACTTCAAAATATCTGCCATTGCCGACGAAGGGCAATCGATACAAGCCTAGTTCCTCATTAAGCATGGCGACATCTTCCGTGCTGAGGAGGTCGAACTTCACCGCCGCCACGAATCCCCCGACGATTAGAATCATCAGCACGATTAGCCCGATTAAAATATTTCTTATCTTGCGCAAGACTTCTTTTACCTTGTTCAAAGTGCTCACCTGTCCAAAAATTTTTCTGCTGATTGATTCTGCCGCCGCCGTATTTTTCCTGCCGAGACTTTTTGCACGCGCCCGAAAATTTTTTGCTAAAAAGCTTGACATTGGGGCATGGCATGGGATACCTTGCTTGAAAGTGTTGTTTCTTTTTTTAGGCTCGAAGGAGGTATGCTGGGCAAAAATTTCTTATCAAAGCTGTTTTTTAGTTGAGGAGGCGGTTTTATGTTTTGGGGAAAATATATCGAGAACTACGATTCAAATACCGTGATAACCACGACCGCAGACGATGATAGCATTGAAAATGTGAACAATCCTAATTACGGTGAAGCCAAAAATGTTTTGATAAATGCAGGCAAAGGCAATGATACCATCAAGAATGAATATGCTAATAACGTCACGATAAACGGCGGCGCAGGCAATGATTATATCAGCAATGATGGAGGTTTGAACCTCTCGATTAATGGCAGTTCAGGCGATGATGCTATTTCCAACGACTATTATCATCATGGCGGTCATAACGCTACAATAAATGGCGGAACCGGCAATGATTACATCAACAACAACGGTGATAATGCTTTAATAAGCGGCGGCTCAGGTAAAGATTACATTTGTAACGACGGCGATTCCGTGACGATAAACGGCGGCGCAGGCAATGATGAAATTGACAACCACGGCGATAATGTCACGATTTTAGGCGGGACTGGCAACGATTCTGTCGAGGAAAGCGATTACAACGTCAATACTGTTTATGTTTACAGCGGCGGCAATGATACGCTTACTCATTTTCGCGGATTAGGCACAATCGTTCTCGGCTCCGTCGAAGTAAATTCCTCTTTGCGCAGTAGCAACGGAACCGTTAAACTTAACCTCAGCAACAATAAAACTTTGACATTAAAGAATTATCTCGGAGAGGGAGTCAATATCGTCTCTTCGATAAGTGACGTAAAAAAATTTAATGTTATTCGCAATCCAGAAGGCAATTCTTTTATCAAAGGTACTAACAAAAACGATTTTATCAGCAACGTTAGCAGTGATGGGTATTTCACAATCAGCGGCGGCAAAGGCAACGATTATATTTATAGTCATGCCTATCATGTTTCAATCGACGGCGGCGCGGGCAATGACTCAATTATAAGTGGTAGCGAATACAATACGCTCATTGGCGGCTCTGGCAACGATACAATATACAACGACGCGGGCAATGCTACTAAAATTTTAGGTGGTGCGGGAGATGATACGATTTATAGTCACGGCTATGATGTTTCAATCGACGGCGGCGCAGGCAATGATTTAGTCAGCTTAAATGCATATTCCGCTAGCGACGTAATTATTTACTATAATGAAGGCGACGGCAACGATACTATCTATGGTTTTAAGCATAATCAGCTTTCAATAGCTAACGGCATGTATTCAACCGAGAAAAGCGGCAATGATGTCATTGTAACGGTCGGAGACGGAAAAATAACTCTTGTGGGTGCGGCAAGTCTTTCTAAACTCAACATAAATGGCACGAAAGCAACTTCGACAACTTTAACCGTCAAGAACTCGACAAAATCGCCTGTAACGGTCGGTTCTGCAATAAAAACTATCAATGCCTCTAAACGCACGACTGCAATTAAAATCACCGGCAACAGTTTAGCCAATACAATCACAGGTGGTAGCTATAACGATTCAATTTATGGCGGCGGCGGCAATGATTCTATTTTGGGCGGCACGGGCAATGATAAACTCTTCGGCAACGCAGGAAATGACAGCTTAAGTGGCGGAGACGGAGCCGATACTCTCTCTGGCGGCACGGGCAATGATAAACTCTTCGACAACGCAGGAAATGACAGCTTAAGTGGCGGAGACGGCAAAGACACGTTAAGTGGCGGTGACGGTGATGATAAAATCCTCGGCGGGGCTGGCAATGACAGTTTATCTGGCGGAAACGGTAAAGACACTTTGAGCGGCGGCTCTGGCAATGATAAATTGCTCGGCGGTTCCAACAATGACTGTATAAAAGGTGGCTCTGGTAATGATAGTCTCTGGGGCGGCACGGGCAATGATTCACTCTGGGGTGACGCTGGAGCTGATAGGTTTATCTATGCGGAGGGCGACGGCAAAGATATAATTTACGGCTTTGAAAACAGCGACACGCTCACGCTTGACGGGCTAGAGTTTACGTCTTCTTATAGCAAATCCAAAGGAACACTCGCGCTCACGTTCGACGAAGGCTCTATTACGTTTAAGAACTTCACGGCGACGACCTTCCACATTGACGGCAACACGTATAAAATCAGTGGCTCTAAGCTCGTCAAGAAATAACTTCAGAACAGAATCAACGTAAGCGCAATTAACGCAAGGACGGCTGCCTCGATAAAGCCGAGGAGCTGTCCGATATTTTTTTTGCTTAGGATAAGTCGTCTCACACGCCCCGCAAACATTGCCACGCCCGAAAAGATTATCAAAGCTTGCACGGCGAACACCACGCCCAAGAATAAAATCCTAAAGCTCGCGCCATCACTCGATAGGTCAACGAACTGCGGAAGGAACGCTAGGAAGAACAGCAAGACTTTCGGATTGAGGACGTTCATTAAGACGCCGCGTTTATACAAAGCCTTAGCCGCGACTTTTGAACCCGACCGTGCCAGAGAAATTTTTTTGCCCGCCCAGGCAGACTTGAATGCCCCGAACGCTAAGAACAAGAGATACGCCGCGCCGAAAATTTTCAGCAGGAGCATCGCCGTCGACGAAGACTTTATGAAAGCCGCCACCCCGACCATTACAAGCGTCGTGTGGAAGACGATACCGCTGACCAACCCGCAAGCTAAAATGATTCCCGCCTTTGCCCCGTCAGATAAACTCTTCGTCAGCAAATACAAAATGTCCGGTCCCGGCGCAAGCGTCAACAATACCGACGCCGTCAAAAAATATATGAACGTCGAACCTTCCAATGTAATCACCTCTACGGCGATTATATCACGGCTTGACAAGCGCGGCGCGGGCAGTTAGTATGAAAAAAATTTTTGGAAGACAGGTCAAGGCATGTTCAATTATCCGCTAGATGTAATCATGGTTCCGATTCAAGCTGTGCTGTTCGTGTTCACCTTTTATCTTTGCGTCATAGGCTTCTGCGGCATGTGGCGTCGACGAGAAGTTAAGGTTAAGACGCCGCAAAAAAAATTCGCTGTGATTGTTGCCGCTCACAACGAAAGCGCAGTTATCGCCCCGCTCATTGAAAATTTAAAGTCACTCGACTACCCCGACGAACTCTACGACATTTACGTTATCGCGGACAACTGCTCCGACAACACCGCCGAGATTGCCTCACAAGCCGGCGCGATTGTCTGCCGCCGCGTCGACGAGTCTAAGAAGTCCAAGGGCTTTGCTCTCGAATGGATGTTTGAACGGCTCTTTGAGATGGAGACTCGCGGGACGATTTATGATGCCGTAGCTATCTTCGACGCCGATAATCTCGTTCACCCGAAATTCTTAATGGAGATGAACAACCGCCTTTGCAAGGGCGACAAGATTATTCAAGGCTTCCTAGACGCGAAGAACCCTTACGACACGTGGGTTAGCGGGACTTTCGCGATTGCCTTTTGGGTCATCGATTACGTCAGCCACCTTGCTAAGACTAATATCGGTCTGTCGGCGGTCTTGGGCGGAACGGGCATGTGCATTACCATTGACGTACTTAAGAAATACGGTTGGCGGGCGACGTGCTTGACTGAAGATATGGAATTTACTATGAAGTCGCTTGCCGAAGGTCTCAAGACGACGTGGGCGCACGATGCCATTGTTTACGACGAGAAGCCGCTGACATTTGCGCAATCGTGGACGCAAAGAAAGCGTTGGGCACAAGGTCAATTCGACGTGGCACATCGCTTTATCCCCAAAATGCTCCGTGAGGGCTGGCGACGCAAAGATATTCGCCTTTGGGATGGTTGCCTTTACTTACTGCAGCCGCATTTCCTAATGCTTTCGTCGTTCTTCTTCCTGATGAGTTATATTCAACTGTTCACGGGCACGCTTTACACAAATATTTATTCCGTCCTGCCGAGTCAAATCCTAATGGTCATCATGGTCGCCCAATACGTCTTGCCGATGATTATCCTAATCAAAGTCCGTGCTAAGCTTAAGTCGTGGTGGTATCTGCTGTTCTATCCGCTGTTCGTTTACTCGTGGATTCCGATAATCTTCCTTGGTTTCATTCATCGCAACGAACACGAATGGGCGCACACGCAACATACGCGCTCAATGAGCTATGATGATTTCGTTAAGAAGCGCACCTATCGATAATGCCGCGCTTAACAAGATAAGTATAAATGCCGCCGTCCTCGTTGGAGTCTGTGACGTGGGCGGCTAATTTTTTTACGGCGTCGGGGGCGTTCGCCATTGCCACGCTTTGAGGGACGTAGCTTAGCATTTCCGTATCATTGTAGTTGTCGCCAAAGGCAATCGCCTCGTCGACCGTGTAGCCGTAGTGTTTTAGCATGATTTCAATCCCCGTCGCCTTTGATACGCTCTTGTCCATGACTTCCAAAAGGTATGGGGCACTTCGGACGACGTTAAGCGTTGGGAATTTCTTGCCGAGCTCGCGTTCCATGTCAATGCAAGTCGGAGGCTCGCACATAACAAGGATTTTATTCGGGAAAATGTCTTTACTCAGTAGCTCGCTGAAGTTAGCAACGTCGACTTTAGCGGACGTGATGTCGACTTCGCGTTGCGCTCGCCAATCAATCGCCTCGACGAACCAGCGACGCCCCGTATAGTAATTAATCGTGATATCTTGCCAATGACCCATCTCCGCTAAGATTGACTTCGCGTCGACAGCGGAAATTTTTTTGTCGAAGATAACTTCTTCCGCCTCCGTGAGGACAAAGCCGCCGCCGTAGCTGATAACGGGCGTGTGAGCCATGCCAAGGGCGTCGGTTATCGGGTAGATGGCTTCGGGCATTCGGGCGGATACGAAGACAAACTTTAAGCCCTTAGCAACGACAGACTTAATCGCCGCCGCGTGAAGGTCAGTCGCCGTTTTGTCGTCCTTAAGAAACGTGCCGTCAATGTCAGAGAAAATAATCTTAATCATGTCACTTATCCTCGTAGCCATTCGGATGCAAGCTGTGCCATTGCCAAGCCGTCGCGATAATTCTTTCCACATCGTCAAAGCGCGGCGTCCATTTCAAAACTTTCCTAGCCTTCTCACTTGACGCAATCAATTGGACAGGATCTCCAAGGCGACGGGCTCCAAACTCTTTTTTTATTTCACGACCGACGACTTTCTCCGCCGCGTCGATAATTTCTTTGACCGAGAAGCCATGCCCTGTGCCTAGATTGAAGAAATTCGACTCGCCGCCACCGCGAAGATAATTCAACGCGCAAACATGAGCGTCAGCCAAATCGACGACGTGAATGTAATCGCGTATGCAAGTGCCGTCTGGCGTAGGATAGTCCGTGCCAAAGATTGTAATGTGGTCGCGTTTGCCGAGCGGGACTTGAAGAGTCACCGTAATCAAATGCGTTGGGTTGTGATAGTCTTGACCAATGGAGGCATCTTCGCTTGCACCCGCCGCATTAAAATATCTCAAGCTGACATAGCGAACACCCTGAGCCGCACTGACCCAACGAATCATCTTTTCCATTATCAACTTAGACTCGCCGTAAGGATTCGTTGGCTCCGTCTTATCAAGCTCATCAACTGGAATTCGTTCGGGGTCGCCATAGACTGCCGCACTGGAGCTGAAGATAATCTTATCGACGCCGCATTCGGTCATTGCCTCCAACAAGACTTGCATACCATATACGTTATTGTTAAAGTACTTCAACGGCAAATGAACACTCTCGCCCGCCTCGATATGCGCCGCGAAGTGGAAGACTACTTCAATCTCATGCTCGGCAAAAATTTTCTTCAACGCGGCTTTGTCTCTAATGTCGCACTCGTAAAGCTTCACGGCGGAATTAATCGCGGCGCGATGCCCCGTGCTCAAATTGTCGGCGATGATGACTTCCTCGCCCGCCGCAATGAGTTGCCTGACCGTGTGCGAGCCAATATAACCCGCGCCTCCACAAACCAAGATTGCCATAAGAATTCTCCTTCCAAAAGTTTTGTCGCCGACAGTTTACCACGTCGAAACTTTTTTCTCAATCGTTGCTTGCGGTTAATGAATCATGTAAAGTTCTCCGTCACAGGTTCAAGCGAACTTGACGAAGGCTAAGGGACTCGGCTATAACGGCTGATGCTAAAGACATGCATTAAAAGCTGTGGGCGGGATTGAAGGCGTCTGCGGCTTTTTTTCTTGCCCTCAAAATAAATATTGCAAAGTGTAAAAAGTATGATAGAATAATTCAGCTTAGCGCAGGCAAAAATTTCTAAGAGAAGAAGGGAGCAATCCGGCAGATGTGGGGATTTTTTGGAGGGTTGTCGCACGACATGGGAATTGACCTAGGGACGGCAAATACTCTCGTGCACGTCAAGGGTCGTGGGATTGTCCTGCGTGAACCTTCAGTCGTAGCGATAAAAAGTGATACAGGCGAAGTACTTGCAGTTGGCGAAGAGGCAAAGCAGATGATTGGACGCACGCCCGGCAATATCATTGCGATTCGTCCGCTCAAAGATGGGGTTATCGCTGATTTCGACGTGACGCAAGCAATGCTAAGATACTTTATTCGTAAGGCAATGAACTCGAAATCATTTGTTCGCCCGCGAGTCGTGGTCGGTGTTCCAAGTGGCGTTACCGAAGTCGAGAAACGCGCCGTAATCGATGCGGCAACTCAGGCGGGTGCTCGCGAGGCTTACCTTATCGAAGAGCCAATGGCGGCGGCAATCGGTGCAGGGCTTCCTGTCGAAGAGGCAACGGGCAATATGGTCGTTGACATAGGCGGCGGCACAACGGAGATTGCGGTTATCTCTTTGGGCGGTATCGTCGTCAGCAAGTCTATTCGCGTTGGCGGCGACGAAATGGATTCATCGATTATCCAATACATTCGACGCATTTATAACTTGATGATTGGCGAACGAACTGCCGAAGAGATTAAAATTAAAATTGGCACGGCGATTATCACGCCCAAGGACGATAAGTCAATGCAGATTCGTGGACGTGACTTGCTAAGCGGCTTGCCAAAGACTGTTGAGGTTAAGTCCAGTGAAATTCGCGAGGCGTTGGGCGACCCAATATTTAAAATCGTCGACTCGGTTAAAGGCACGCTCGAAAGGACGCCACCCGAATTGGCAGCCGACATCATGGATCACGGAATAATGATGACAGGCGGCGGGGCACTGCTTGCCAACCTCGATAAACTGATTTCAAAAGAAACGGGAATGCCAGTTATCATCGCCGACGATGCATTAAGTTGCGTGGGCGAGGGCACGGGCAAATCTCTTGAGAATATGAATTTGCTTAAACGGGTCGTCATGACTTCCAAAAAGCTGAGACAATGAGCAACAAAGTTCACAAAGAAAAGAAGACAGGAAAGAAAATTATCGCGCTGATTGTTGTATTTATCAGCGTGTTTTGTTGTGTGTTCTTCGCAACGCGTGGTAAGTTTTCAACGCCCTTGACTAATGGCGCGGCTATGGCAATCGTCGCGCCCTTCCAGCGGGCATTCTCTTGGGTCGGCAATAAGTTCGCACTCGTAAGAGACACTGTCAAGGAGATTTCAACGCTTCACGAACAGAACAAACAGCTCCGCGAAGAAGTCGAATTGCTAAGGGCGCAAAACTTAACGGCGTCGGAGTATGCGTCGGAGAATCAGCGACTAAGGAACTTGCTCGGCTATAAGCAAGCGGTAACTCAATTCGATTTGGTTGCGGCAAGTGTCATCGGGCGTGAGTCGGCGTCGTGGTCAAGCGTGATTGTCATTAACCGCGGCACCCTTGACGGCGTGGCAAATAATATGGCGGTCGTCACGGAACTTGGCTTAGTCGGGCACGTCAAAGAGGCGGGCTTGAGTTCGTCGAAAGTTCAGTTGCTGATTGACCCGCGTTCGTCGGTCGGGACTTTGATTCAGCGTCCGGAATCACGGGTTGCGGGTATCGTCGAAGGCGACATTAAAAATCCGAGCCACCCGCGCATGGTAAACATTCCTAAGGATTCGGACGTTAAAGTTGATGATATGGTCGTTACGTCGGGTTTCGGCGGCGTCTATCCAAAGGGGCTAGTCGTCGGCAAGATTGTCGATATTCACAACGAGGAAGGCGGCTTGCTCAAATACGGCGTGATTGATACTTCCGTTGACTTCCAAAAGCTTGAGGACGTGGCGATTATTGTTGCGTCGCGTGAAGCTCCGCCCGAACCTCTGCAACCACCGACGCAGACGCCCGGCACTGAGACTGACCCTCACGAGACGGCGGAAAAACTTCAGCAGGCTCAACAGCAAATCCAAGACGCGCAACAGCAGATTCAAGACGCTCAGCAACAACAACTACAAGAAGCGGGCTACGTTGCCGATGATACGCAACAACCAGAAGACGTTGCCGAGGAGGCGACGCAATGAGGATTATCGGGCTTTGGGCAATGGTGCTTATCCTGCTTTACGCCTTGCAGACTTCGCTTTTGCCGTTCGTGAACTTCGACGGATTCAGCGCAAACTTAATGTTGCTGTTGACGGTCTCGGTTGCCTTCCTGCGTGGGCACGAGAAAGGAGCTTTCTTCGGATTTATTGCGGGACTTCTGCAGGACACGACGACGGGCAGTTATTTCGGCTTAGCGACGTTCAATTACATGACGATTGGGCTTATCTTCGGTAAATGCTCCGTCAATCTCTTTCGCGAGCAATCTCTTTTGCCAGTGATAAGCGCAATTCCCGCGTTGGCTTTCCACTTCGCCATAACGATAGCTTTTTTATTTATGTTAGGACGGCAAATCGATTTGGTGCGGTTTATGAAGTTCGACCTCTGGCCAACAGCTATAATGCAAGTCGTGCTTGCCTATCCCGTGCACAGATTGGTTTTGGCGTTAAATAATTTCTCTAAGCAAAGACGCTGAAATTAATTAGTAATTACTAATTGTTAGGAGGTAGATTTATGAAGATAAGCGAGCAGGATATTAAAACGGTGGCGAGCTTGTCGCGGCTGAGGATTCGTGAGGAGGAGGCTACAGACGTTCTCTTTCAGCTCAACAAGATTTTAAATTACGTCGAGAACTTGCAGGCGATTGACACGACGAACATTGAGCCGACGACTTATGCCTTGCCTATGCAAAACGTCTTCCGCGCTGATGTGGTTAAGCCGTCATTGGATAGGGAACTTGCCCTGTCGACGGCTCCGCTTCAAGAGGACGGCTATTTTAAAGTTCCCAGAGTTTTGGAAGCTTAATATTTAAATGTTTTAGTCAGTAACCCCACGCCTAAAGGCGGGGGCTTGTTTGAAAAAATAGAACAAGCTCTTGCTGACTAGCCTAAGTCTTTATTGACTACGTTACCTGCGAATAGATAGGTACCGGCGGACGTAAATCCTAATCTGCCGCTCTACGGCTTATGGTTAAACAGTTCTTAGGGGTAGGAACGGTGCTGTAAGCATACAAAACCGCAGGATAACATTGGCGAAGGATTGCAACGCTAGCGGGCGGCGGTCTGTTCCTATTTATCAGACATTATGCCCGCTCGCCTTCGGGCGATACCATTTAAAGGAGGGGCGCGGCTCCTCACCACAAGGGGGTATCCGCCGCGCCAATTTTGATGAAATTTTTGGAGGTTTTAATCATGAAGAAGTTTTTAGGCGCAACTCTTTTGGCAGGAATGATGCTTTTCAACACGGCGACGGCGGCTCCCGCGCACACCGCACACACCAAAGACCGCGAGACGATTTATCAAATCGCTTTGCTTCAGTCGTTGGCTATGGGCTACTTTGATGGCTCAATCAGCGTTAAGAACTTGAAGAGGCACGGCGACACGGGCATTGGTACCTTTGAAGGTCTCGACGGTGAAATGATTGTCCTTGACGGCGTCGTTTATCGGGCTAATCGCGATTGCAAGATTAACGTCGTCGATGATAAAGTCCTCGTGCCCTTCTCGAACGTCACGTTCTTTGATAAAGATTTTTCCGTTAAGCTTCGCGATGTTCATAACAAAGCCGCCCTCGAAAAGATTTTTAATGATTTAGTCGATAGTAACGGGCGCAATAGCTTTTACATGGTCAAGGTTCCTGCCGAGTTCAATTCCATTCTTGTCCGGAGCGAAAGCGGAGCAAAGGAACCTTATCCGACTTTGGTCGAGGCTTTGAAAACTCAGAACGAAATTACGCCCAAGAATATCAGCGGCACGATTGTCGGCTTGTATTGCCCCGACTTTATGAGCTCGCTCAACTCGACGGGCTGGCACTTCCACTTCATCAGCGACGATAAAAAAATTGGCGGGCACGTCCTCGAATTGGATTTGAAGAGCGGCGAGGCTATCTTTGATAAGACTGATAACTTCCGCATGCAATTGCCGAAGAAAGAAAATTTCCACGCGCTGAATTTCAAACAAGACATGAAAGAAGACATTCGCAAGGCTGAACAGGACGTTCAGGGAGGTAAATAATTTGAGCTTATACGATAAGACTGCACATGAACTGCACGAACTTTTGACGGCGAAGAAAATATCTGCGGCGGAGCTGACTGCTGACGTCTTTAAGCGTGTCGATGAGGTTGAAGATAAAATCGGCGCGTACCTGACAATCACCCGCGACAAGGCGGCGGCGGACGCTAAAGCCGTTGACGATAAGATTGCACGCGGCGAAACGATTGCGCCCCTTGAAGGCATTCCTTGCGCGGTCAAGGATAACATCTGCACCAAAGGCATTAAGACAACTTGCGCGTCGAAGATTCTCGAAAACTTTATCCCGCCTTACAACGCGACTGTTTATGACAAACTCGCTGGTTCGATTGTGATTGGCAAGGCTAATCTCGACGAATTCGCAATGGGCAGTTCAACGGAGAATTCCGCTTATCACACGACGCACAATCCCCACGACCTCGAACGCGTGCCCGGCGGCTCAAGCGGTGGTTCGACGGCGGCGGTTGCTGGCGGCGAGGCTATCTTCTCTCTCGGCTCTGATACGGGCGGTTCAATTCGTCAGCCAGCAAGTTTCTGCGGCGTCGTAGGATTCAAGCCAACCTATGGAAGAGTTTCGCGCTATGGATTGGTTGCGTTTGCTTCGTCGCTCGACCAAATCGGACCGATAACCCGTGACGTGACTGACTGCGCCCTTGTCCTCAATGCCATTTGCGGGCATGATGATATGGATTCGACTTCGACAGCCGCGCCCGTTCCCGACTTCACGAAAAGTTTGATTGCCGACGTTAAAGGCTTAAAGATTGGCTTGCCCAAGGAATATTTCGTTAAGGGTATCGACCCGGAAATTGAAACTGCCGTCCGCAATGTCGCTAAGAAGTTTGAACAGCTCGGCGCGCAGATTATCGAACTTAGCTTGCCGCACACCGAATACGCAATCTCGACTTACTATCTTATCGCGCCCGCCGAAGCCGCCACGAATCTTGAACGCTATGACGGTGTAAGTTATGGGGCACGCGTCGACGGGGCGGACGTTGTAGAGATGATGACGAACACTCGCACGGAAAAATTTGGCGCGGAGGTCAAGCGGCGCATAATGATTGGCAACTACGCCTTGAGCGCGGGTTACTACGACGCCTATTATCTTAAAGCGTTGAAGGTTCGGACGCTGATTCAAAATGATTTCTTCGACGCCTTCAAGACAGTTGACTTGTGCTTGACGCCGACGACGCCCAATGCCGCGTTCAAAATCGGGGAGATGACTTCCGACCCGCTCAAGATGTATCTGCAAGACATTTGCACAGTTCCAGTTAATCTCGCGGGCTTGCCAGCAGTCTCGATGCCCTGCGGCGTCAATCGTCAAGGACTGCCTCTTGCCTTCCAGCTCATCGGCAAAGCTCTCGACGAAACAACAATACTCCGTGCGGCTTTCACTTATGAAATAAATATGTGACCTTAAACTATCATAATCAAGAAACACTTGTCTTAATTATTCACGAAGACAGGTGTTTTTTTCTTAATTTCTTGAAAGATACTTGAAAGATTTTTGCGCTTTGATATAATCCTAACGCAAATTGTTCAAGTTATTTTGTAAGGAAAGGATATGGTAAGTATGAACCCACTAAATAATAGCCGCGGTCAAGTCGCTGTGCTCTATGCTCTGCTCGTTCCCGTACTCCTTTTTCTGGGCGGAGTGGGGCTTGACCTCGGCTGGTATTATCTGAACGTGTCAAGGCTCCAAAACTCAGCGGACGCGGCTGTTCTCGTCGGTGCTGATAAGTTGATTGAAATCCATACACAAGCTTTTGAAAACTACAAAGTTGCGCTCGTCGATAAGTTTCCTGCCAATAATCCTGTCAGCGATATAGATATTTCGGTGGGCAACGTTGAAGCTTTTGATTATGCAAAGAAAAATCTCGCGTACAATTCCGATTACGCGCCGCCGAGTTTATTCTCTGTAGCATATGCAGAAGACGATACAACTAATTTTTACACGTTGACAGACAGCTACACCAGAGGCAACCCGACTATCACGATGAGACCTTCCCTTTATAAGGACGACGACAACAATTATTATTACGTCCTGCACCTCACGGAAAACATTCACCATTTATTTATCGGTTTCCTCGGCGATATGCAAGCTCCTGTTGTTGCAGTCGCTAAGATTAGTAAAGATGCTACTAGTGATAGTGATGTTGTGCCCAAGGTCGTATTCGACGCGAACGGCGGACAGATAAACAAATCGGACGGCGGCGCAACGTCCACGGCGGAGCTAGGAGAATTGGATAAAAAGTTTCCCGTGACTATCAAATTGCCAGACGGATACGAACAAATCCCTACCCGCGAAGGCTACAGGTTTGACCGTTGGAGCCTCACTCAAGACGGGAGCGGCAAAGATGTTTACGGCACGGATATATACACCGAAGACGACTTGAAAAAGTTCTTTGAGACTTACGACCCGAACAGCGGCAATGCAGGCTATAACTACAAGAAAGACGGCGTCGTTACTCTGTATGCGGTATGGGTAAAGATACAAGAAGAGAAACCTGATAAGAAACAGCCTAAGGTTATATTCGATGCGAACGGCGGCAAATACAGCGACGACAAAACTACAGCCTCAAAAGATTTCAAAGCGGCAAGTGAAATGGAAGACGGCGAGGTATCCGAGCCGCTGACCCCAAGCAAAGGCGTCCCGACAAACGGAAGTAAG
>JACXWG010000053.1 GCA_014764605.1 Quinella sp. 1Q5
TCAGATTGTTTTCAGGTTTTGTCATCTGCCGCGCAGTATACACCATTTGAGAAATCGTTGCAAGAATTTAAGCTGAAATGTTCCGTGGCGATAGCTTTTTTCCCGCGTGCAAGCTACAATGTCTGCGGTAAAATTTTTTGGAGGCGGTCTGAATGACGGGTGGCAAGTGCGGCGAGAACGTAACGTGGTTACTTAGCGGCGATACATTAATAATCAGCGGACAAGGTGAAATGAAGAATTATCATTGTGGTGTCCGTAGTAGAAAAGCACCAGCACCTTGGTTCGACCTCAACGCGGCAATCAAAAAAATCATTATTAATAACGGTGTCACGACTATTGGCAATTCGGCTTTCTTTAATTGCATGATAACGGACGTAAAACTCCCTGATTCTCTCACTAAAATTGGAGAGTCAGCTTTCTATTATTGCTGGAATTTGACGGGAGTAGATATTCCGAACGGCGTCAAGAAGATTGAAGCAAGTGCTTTCGGTGGGTGCCATAGTTTTAGCTGGGTCACAATACCTGATAGTGTCGTTGATATTGGCGCATGGGCTTTTAGTTCTTGCGAAGGATTAAGGGTTGTCACAATTCCTGCGAGCGTCAAAAATATTGGTGAATGGATTTTTGCAGCTTGTTTTCTTAAAGAAATTCATTATCCCGAAGGGCGTGGCTTTGAAAAAAATTTATCGGCAGGCAACAACGCGCAACTCATCCCGTATAAAAATGCTCCGCAACCCGTTAGCAAGCCCAAACCTCAACCCGCCGCCGAAGAAATGCAAGCAACCGTTGTTAAGCAAGCCGAGCAGATTCGCGAAAAACTTCTGCCGCTCTGGTGGGAAGAGCACCGACGACTCTTCGCCGATAAGTTGCGGTGGAAAGTTGAAGGCAAAACTCTGACGGTCGGTGGTGTGAGCGAGATAAAAGCTTACTCATACGAGGAGACGCCGTGGCGTGATAGTCTTAACGACATTCAGCGGATAATCATTGGGGACGGCGTCGAGAAAATATCAGCGCGTGCCTTCATTGAGTGCCGACGCTTAGAACTGTTGACGATTCCCGCGAGCGTCAAGACGATTGGCGATATGGCGTTCAGTTTTTGCTATTGCGGCGACTGGCGTGCTAACGGCGGCAAAAATGTCTATTGGACTTTGGAAGACGGCGTGTTGAACCTGAAGAAATATCCGACCGTTCGCGGCGACGCTGACTTTTCGACGGGCGCGGTCTCGTGGCTTGCTCTTGATAAGAACATCACGGGCATTAAGCTTGAAGAAGGCGTTTTGCCTAAGGAAAAGTTCTTCGAGTGGCTTACCAAACGCGGCAACGCCATGCAGATTGCTTTTGGGTGAGGTGAACGCGTTGGCAGTGGGAATAATCGCGGAGTACAACCCGTTTCACGCGGGGCACGCACACCAAATCGCGCAGATAAAAAAAGTTAGCGGGGCGGAAGTCGTCGCGGTGATGAGCGGGAGTTTCACGCAACGAGGCGAGCCGGCAATACTAGACAAGTGGACGCGGGCACGGCTAGCGGTCTTGGGCGGCGTCGATTTAGTGCTTGAGTTGCCGTTCGTCAGTGCTGTTCGGAGTGCGCAGGACTTTGCACGGGGCGGAGTGCGACTGCTAGAAAGTTTAGGCGTCATTGACACGCTAGCATTTGGCGCGGAGCTTGCTGACTTGTCGACACTTCAAAGGGCGGCGGCGACGTTCGCTGAAAAATCATTCGCGGAAGAATTGCGACGGCTCATGTCGCAGGGCACGAGTTACGCGGCGGCAGTCACGAAGATTTTATCAGGCGTCACGCGACTCGACGAAAAACTTTTGCGCCAACCCAACACAATCCTAGCGATAGAATACCTGCGCGCTTTGCCCGAAAAGATTTCCCCGCTGATAATCGAACGAGTTGGAGCGGCTTACGATGACTTGACCTTGCATGAAGAATTTTCTAGCGCGTCGGCAATCCGAGCGGCAGTCAGGCAACCTTCGCCGCCGTGGGATAAAATCGCCGCTTGCGTTTCCGCCGAAACGTTAGACGCCTTGCGCACAAGCGAACCCGTCGACGAGAAATTTTTATTCCGCCCGATAATCGCCAAACTTCTAACTGCCCGCGTCGACGAGTTAAGGAAAGTTTACGGCATGGCAGAGGGGCTTGAGTTCCGATTACTCAACGCGGCATCGGCTAAAAGTTTTCAAGAGCTAGTAACGTCTTTGATTGGGCGACGCTACACCGCCAGCCGAGTTCGACGCTTGCTTTTATTTTTTTTATTGGACGTGACAGCCCAGATGATTGCCGAGTTAGGCGCGACGACTTGCGCGAGGGTCTTAGCCTTCAACGAACGCGGGCGAGCATTGCTAAGGAAAATTTCCGCGCCAATCGTCACGAAACTCACGAAGCATCTAAACCGCCGCGACCTTTACGAGAGACGCCGACCCCTCGCCCCTTACCAGAAGATTTTATTACTCGACGTGTTGGCTACGGACTTGCAAGAGTTTTTATCCGAGCCGCCGCGCCCTCCGCAAAAAGACTTCGCCACGCCGCCAACGTTCATAAGATTTACTTGACACAAAAAAACGGCTCGTCTATAATCGGCATTGTTATTTTATTAAAGGGAGGTGCTAGGCTTGAAGAGAACTTTTCAACCAAACACACACTGGCGCAAAAAAACGCACGGCTTTCGCGAACGCATGAAGACTAAGGGCGGGCGGCTTGTTATAAAAAGACGTCGCGCTCGTGGCAGGAAAGTGCTTACGGCTTGAGGGTGCGACAGGTCACTAATCGGAGTGGCCTTTTTTTTAGCTTATCGGCGGAGGATTATTGATGTTCAACTTGAGCAAAGGCGAAGTATTACGCGGCAAGCACGACTTCAGCGCGGTTCATTCTCGTGGGCGAGCGTTCGCCAATCACGCGCTAGTTTTACTAGTCGTGCGCGATGAAAGGTACAATGGCAAAGTCGGATTCGCGGCAGGCAAGAAACTCGGCGGCGCAGTCGTTCGCAACCGTGTCAAGCGGCTCATGCGCGAGGCTTATCGGCTGAATAAAAATTCTCTTCGCCGCGATTGCGCACTGATTCTTATCGGTAGGAAGTTCCTTACCTCCGCTAAGCTTAAAGACACCCAGAAGGCGTTCCTCGACCTGTGCAGGAAAGCAAAACTTCTATGACGAGACTATTAATAACCTTAATAAAGATTTATCAACGCTGGTTGTCGCCGCTGAAGGCTCCGTGTTGTCGATTCGTGCCGACGTGTTCAGCTTATGCCCTAGACGCGCTGATAAAGTATGGTTGGGCGCGTGGCGGCTGGTTGACGCTCAAAAGACTTCTACGCTGCAATCCCTTTTGCAAAGGCGGCTATGACCCTGTCCCTTAACTTAAAGGATGTGATGATTTGGAAGAACCCGGACTCTTTGACGGTATATTCGAGCCAATAGAAAACCTTATGTCCGCCGTGCTGACTGCGCTATACTCGCTGACAGAAATACTTGGCGTTCCCAGCTATGGCTTGGCGATTATCCTTTTGACTGTGCTGATAAAAGTTTTGGTCTACCCGCTCACGAAAAAGCAACTCGAATCAATGAAGGCAATGCAACGCATTCAGCCGCAGATGAAAAAGCTTCAAGACAAATACAAAGACAATCCGCAGATGCTTCAGCAGAAGATGATGGAGCTTTATCAAAAAGAGGGCGCAAATCCCATGTCGGGTTGCTTGCCAATGCTGATTCAAATGCCAATCCTAATGGGCATGTATTACACGCTCTACGGCTTTGATTACGGCGGCGCGGCTCCGTCCTTCCTGTGGTTGCCGAGCTTATCGGAGACTGACCCGCTTTACGTGTTGCCGTTCTTGTCGGCGGCTACGACCTTCCTTCAGCAAAAGATGATGTCGAACACGAGCGAAGCTAATCAGCAAATGAAAATCATGATGATAGTTATGCCGTTGTTTATCGGCTGGATAAGCTTGAACTTCCCGGCGGGCTTGGTGCTCTATTGGGTGACAATGAATGTTGTCCAGATTATTCAGCAGTGGTGGACGAACAGACAAAGTGACGACAAGGAGGCGGCTAAAAATGCCTAACGTAATAGAAAAGACCGGCAGAACGGTCGAAGAAGCAATTCAAGCGGCGGCAGAGGAACTCGGCGTTAAGGAAAGCGAGCTTGACATTGAGATACTAGAGACGCCAACGAAGAGATTGTTTGGATTATTTGGCGAGACCCCCGCGAAAATTCGCGCCAGCGTCAAGGAAGCCCCGCCGCCCGTCATAGCTGAAGAACCAAAGCCGATTGCTGAGCCTGTGCAAGACGAGGAGCCGGCGATTGAACCAGTCTTAGAACCTTCGCCCGTCGAGGAGCCAGCTGAACCCTTCGACCACGATAAAGTCATTGATGCGGCAGAAAATTTCTTGCATGATGTCTTCGCAGCAATGGATTTGGAAGTTGTAATGAAAATCGAAGACAAAGCCGAGGAAGGTTGCCTGATTGAACTGAGCGGCAAGGGCTTGGGAATTCTAATCGGCAGACGCGGGCAAGCACTCGACGCTTTGCAATACCTTTTGAACTTGGCAGTCAATCGCAAGAACGCGGAAGATAAAGTTCATTTCATCTTGGACGTTGAAGGCTATCGCCAACGCCGCGAGCAAACTTTGATAAAGCTTGCTAAGGGCGTCGCCGAGCGTGCGATTAAAACTCATCAAGATGTTAAGCTTGAGCCGATGAATCGTTACGAACGCAAGATTATTCATACCGTCCTGCAAGACAATAAGCGCGTCGAAACCCACAGCGCGGGCGAGGAGCCTTACCGTTATATAATCGTTTCACTGAAGCGCACTAAGAGATAAAAAAAGCGCGGCAACCTCAAGTCGAGGAAGTCGCGCTTTTTTGTTGCTTTATTTTTTGTCGCCGCTGAAAATATTTTTGACGAGCTGAGGGACAGCCATGCCCCAAGCGACTATCGCCTCAAGCGGAGAAATTCGCGGAATATTTACCAAGCCGGGTTTGGGCAAGGCGTTCGCCACGGCTAAGCTTGTCACAGTCTTTGCAAATTCGACGGAATCAACTTTGGACGGCTGTTTTTTTGGTGCAGTCATAATTAGTCCTCCTACTTCTTCTCGTCGTCTTTGCTGTCTAAGAGTTTGCAACCGAGCTTTCCTAGTTGCCAAACAGTAATCCCGCCGACGACCCAAGGAACTGCACTTGCGGCAATAGCTCCCAGTCCGACTGTCGCCGCCGCACGCGTAGCCGCCGCAGTAGCCACAGCCTTAGTTGCCTGAGACTGAGCAATAACGCCCGCAGCCGTTGCAACTGAACCTGTTATTGCTACGCCTTCAGCAGTCAACAATGCGCCGCCGACCGCTGAACCCGCTGCCCATACTGCTCCGCCAACTGCCGCTGCGCCTTCTGCTAGTGCCGCGCCTGCCGCTAATATTGCTGGTATCATGAAATTAACCTCCTATTCAACTACGACCTTGACGAGCTTTTTGTAAGCGTCGCAGAAATTCTCGAACGCCGCACGCATTGCCGCCATTTTGTCATCGGATATTTGGAAACGCTCCTTTGCCAACTCGACGAGAACTTTTTCTGATTCGGGATAAGATTCGTCGACCAAAGCGATTGCGTACAGCTCAAAGAAAATTTTCTGCTTATCGGCTACGGAACACTCATCGAACGCCGCTAAAGTCTCCGCATAGTCGACCGCGTGAACCTGCGTCATGTCAATCGACGGGTCAACTTCGACGCTGTAGCCCGTAAAGAGCAGTTGCTCGCGTTCGTCAAGCCGCCCGTCCGCATAAACCATCGTGTAAGCCAAATTTAAAAATTTTTCCTGTTGCTCCTTGCTAAGTCCTGCAATAAACAAATAAATTCCTCCTTACTTGAACCGCTTTTTAAACTCGTGCTGAATAATTTTCTTGCCGACATCGCGCACGGGCTTTGAAGTTACAAGCTCTACGGTTTTCTTCGCACTGAGATTTTTAAACGCCGCCTTCAAGAGTGCGCCGATGATTGAACTAACGATTGACATTCCAATCAACCTCCAGTAAGTCGCGGACGATTTGTAGTGCCCAGTTCCTCGAAACTTATTTCCGGCACGACGCCGAGCGGTTCGATATACGAGCGGAAAAGCTTTTGGATATTCTCGTTGCTCTGAAGCAAAACGCCCTTAGCTATGTATTCCTGCTTGACGCGCTCAACGTCTAGTGCGACTTCGCGATTGAGCTTTTCCACTTCGATACCCTTAGCGAAAATGCCGCCGTCCTTGTCTACGAACTCGAACGAATCATTATGCGGGTAAATGTCAAGGATTTGGCTGTTCGGAAAAGTTATCTGCAGGTGATTGCCGTTGTGAAAGCTACGTGCGATTTGAACCTTATCAAGGTCGCAACCACAAACGAGCGTCCCTGAATACCTAAGGTTAAAGTTTATCGACGTGCCGGGGATTTCATGCCCGAAAACTTTCCTTGCGTCTTTGAACGGGAACTTCGAGATAAAGTCCATGCGAACGGTCGATAAGTGCTTAACGTGCTGAACTTTCGAGAGTATCAGCGAGCGGACGTTTTTCAGGCGATTGAGTTCCTCTTCTTCCCGTGCAGATTTCCGCCGCCGCATTATCAAGAAGACGATGACGCCCGCCAATATCGCTACGAACAGCATAACGGATAGCACTGCGCCTGACGAGGCTAAGAACGCGTTCATTTAATCTCCTCCTCAAAAAATTTTATCGTCTCCAAGCACTGCAAATATTTCGGGCATGTTTCCTCCGCCAAGAGCACGCACGCTGGCACCTGCAACGTCTCCGCAATCTTCATTATTGCCGTACAAGTTATGCCCTTATGCAACCGAGCGCATTCGATTTGGCTAATATAAGCCGCGCTCACATTCGACCTTTCCGCGAGCTTCGCCTGCGATAGTTGCTTTAATACACGGAATTTGTAGATGTTCCTGCCTATCGTCTGATAAAGCTTTTCTGTGTTTGGCTCTAACATTTTCTTCACCCTGCTTATTCTTACATGCCGCGAAATATTTTGGAAGACACCCACGGTTCATTTAATTTACTGTGAGTTATTATTGCTTGGGATTTTATCAGAGTGAGTCGGGGCTTTGGTGTCCTGCGGGGACAATGGCAAAAAAAATAGCGGCTTGAGCCGCCGTAAAACTTTCTATCTGTTCAATCTCTGAGTTTGCAAGTAATCTTCGCGATGACGCCGTTGACAACTTTGAACTCAATCTTTTTCGTGCCGTCGGTGCTGTAGTATTCGTACTCGTCGCCGTCATAATCGCGGTCGACCTTATCCGCATTGCCGAAGGTCGAATTAAGAGCCGTCGCCGCAAGCCCTACGCGCACGCCGTCGGGGGTCATGATTGATTCACTGCGCGTCGAAACTTTTTCAACCCTGCCGCGCTCTACTTCGACTTGAAAGCTTTGATAAGTCCAATCGTCGCCGTTGCGGTCTTTGGACAGCGGCTGTCCGAAGGCGTTAAGCAAGTCTTGTTCGCTCATGCCCGGATAAATGCTACCGAGGGCAATTTTGCTTCCGTCGACCGCCGCTAAGCACATTGACGCGCTTAACATCATCACGCCGCACACGAGAGCCACAATAGTTTTCCTCATAACCAAAACCACCTTACTTATTGAACCTTTTAACGAAAACATCTTCCGTTTCGGGGTAGCCGAAGTAGAAACCTTGAATGATGTCCGCGTCGCACACGTCGCGCAGGAAAATGAACGTCGCCTCATCTTCCACGCCTTCGATAACAACTTCCATGTGGTTAGCGTGGCACATGGCGATAACGTGCTTTATGATGTTGCGGTCGTATTCGCTGTTCAAAACGTCCATGACGAACATACGGTCAATCTTGACTTGGTTGCAGTGGAAATTCTTCATGAAGGCGAGGTTAGCATAGCCCATGCCGAAATCGTCCATTGAAATTTTTATGCCCAGCTCATGGAACGCATTAAACTGCTTGTTGACGAAGTCCCAATCGTAAACCTTGTTGCTTTCCGTTAATTCAAAGACCAGCGTACTCGGATTGATTTGGTAGCGGTCAATGCAATCCTTAACGAAGTCATAGAACAGTTGCTCCTCTAGCTGATAAAGGGAAATATTCACGCTGACTTCAAAGGTTGGCATGAACTCTTGCCAACGCTTAGCAGTCTTGACGGCGTTTTCAATAATCCAGTGCCCAACGGGGATAATCATGCGCGAACGTTCCAAGAGCGGGATAAACTGCATGGGCGCGACTACAGAACCGTCCTTATCGTACCAACGCAGGAGAGCTTCCGCGCCGAAAAGCTTACCCGTCTTAGCGTCTATCTGCGGCTGATAGCAAAGGAAGAAGTCTTCACAGCCGCGGGCGATTGAGTTCTGCATAAGGTTTTGCATACCAATATCATAACGCCAACGCTCATAGTAAGCCGCGTCGAAGAAAGCGACTTGGTCTTTGCCCTTCTGCCTAGCAAACTCCAGCGCGACTTCAGCATAACGCGTCAAGTTGATAACGTCGCTTGCGTCATCGGGATAGAACGCCGCGCCCGCCGACGCCGTGCAGAAGATTGTATCCTCAATGTTGCGAATCTCGCGCATACACAGCTGAATACTTGAGTAAATAATCTCAATCTCTTCGGGGTAGACGTCCGAGACGTAAAAGGCGAACATATCGTTATCGAGCTTGTAAAGGTGGATGTCCGGCGGCAAGATGTTCGTTATGTCCTGCGCGAGTTGTCTTAAAGCGTTATCGCCGAATTCATAGCCGTAAGTCTCAGTGATGAGTTGGAAGTTATCAAGCCCGACGAAAATAACCGCGCCGCGTGCATCAGGCGAGCTGTTAAGCTCCTTCATCAAGTCGACGTAGAAGGCGTTGCGATTCAAAAGCCCCGTGACGTAATCGGCTTTCAACTTCACGTCCATGCGAGCAATCACGCCCGCGACAAGTTCTGGTTGCCCGAACTCGTCCGCGCCCGCCGTCATACGCAACGACACCCAGCCATATTCGCCGTCGCGATTGAGGAGCCGGAACTCGCCAACGATTTCAACGCCCGACGTCGCCGCTTCAAGCTTAGCAAGTGCATTTTCCAAAATTTCGCGGTCGTCATGCCAAACAAAAGGCGTCAAGAGTCCAGCAAGGTCGTCAACGATGATGTCGGGGAAATTGAAGTCGCGCACGAAGTTTTTAGATAGCATAATTTGCTTTGTGCTCAAGTCTACGACGAAAAGATATTCGTCCGCAGAGTGCTGCAGGGCTTCAAAATAAGTTTTGATTCGGCTCAACGGTGAGTCTTCGCCGAGTTCGAGAAATAAATTTGTGCTCATAATCATTCTTCCTTTTGAATTTATCGCGCTTATTTCTGGTTAATGCGAATTCGACACCGAAAACTATTTTCCCTGCCGCCTATTGAACAATCTTTGCGAAGTCGGCAATTTTCGCTAGCAGGTTATCAATCGACTTCAACAGCGCGAGACGATTGCGCCGAACGGCTAAATCCTCGTCCATGACCATTACCGAATCGAAGAACGAATCAATCGGCGTGGAAAGTTTCTTAAGTACGTCCAATGCGCCGAGGAAGTCTTTCTTAGCGATAAGTTCATCCGTTGCAACCTTTATCGCCGCGAAGGCTCCATGCAAAACTTTTTCTGCGTCCAGTTTGAATTGCTCTGTAATCATCTCCGCCGAGTCGGCTTTCTTAGCAAGATTACTTACGCGCACGAACGATTGAACCGTCTTTGTTGCGTCGGGTGTCTTGAGGAACTGTTCGAGAGCCGCCGCCTTCAATGTCACGGCAAACACGTCATCAACGTCATCAATCACCGCGTCGATTACGTCATAGCGCGTCGAGTTGCTAAGCACGTTGCGTATCCTTAGCCGCATGAAGTCCGCCACGTCACTTTGAATCTTATCGCGCTTAGTCTCGTCTGCAATGTTGAGCAAGTCCATTGCCAAGGCGACGACTTCACGGATTGACAGCGACCAACGCGCACCGCTCAAAAGATTGACGATACCCAGAGCTTGACGGCGCAGAGCGAAGGGGTCTTGCGAACCAGTAGGAACCAGTCCACGGCTGAACGTCGCCACGATATTATCAATCTTGTCCGCTAAGCTTAGAACCTTGCCCGCCGTCGTCTTAGGTTGCCCGTCGCCTGCGAATCGTGGCATGTAGTGTTCGTCAATCGCCGCGCAAACTTCAGCCGCCTCGCCGTCAAGCTTTGCATATTCGCGACCCATGACGCCTTGCAGTTCCGTAAACTCCGTGACCATGCCCGTTACCAAATCCGCCTTAGAGAGCTGAGCCGCACGGATTGCATTAGCCGCATCGACGCCGACCAGTGACGAAATTTTTTCCACGAGCTTAACAAGGCGTTCGGTCTTCTCATAAACGGAGCCAAGCCCCTCTTGAAAGACGACAGTTTTGAGCTTGTCGCGATGAGCCGCCAAAGATTTCTTCCTGTCCTCGTTGAAGAAAAATTGCGCGTCCTCCAAGCGTGCCTTAAGAACTCGTTCGTTGCCGTGTTGAACGATTTCGAGATAATCCTTGCCGCCGTTGCGTATCGTGATGAACAGAGGCATTAAAGCCCCGTCCGTCGCCTTGACTGGGAAATAGCGTTGATGGTCGCGCATGGGAGTTATCACAGCTTCTGCGGGCAATGCAAGATATTTCGTCTCGAATTCGCCCGCCAAAGCCGTCGGGTATTCAACCAGATAAAGAACCTCTTCTAACAGGTCGTCGGTTATCTCGGCGGCTCCGCCCTTTGACGCGGCGACTTCGTTTATCTGCTTAACAATCATATCGCGCCGCTTGTCCTGGTCGACGATAACGAAATTCTCCGCGCAGGCGTCAACGTAATCATCAGCCGTGGCAACGTCGAAATCACCCGCGCTAAGGAATCTATGACCGCGTGAAGTCCTGCCGCTCGTGACATTTGCGACTTCAAAGGGGATGACCTCCGCGCCGAACAGGGCGACAATCCATCTAAGCGGACGAATGAACTTGAAGTCCAAATCGCCCCAACGCATATTGTTTGGGAAGTTCAAATCGCAAACGAGCTTCGGCAGTAGCGTCTTTAAAATCTCCGCTGAAGGTTTGCCACGTTCACGAATCACCGCATATATATAGCCGTCGCGAGTGATTAAGTCTTCGGGGCGCACTTTGTTTTTCTTTGCAAAGCCAATCGCCGCCTTAGTCGGGTTGCCGTCCGCGTCGAAGGCGATTTTTGATGACATTCCGCGCTTTTCCTCTTCAACGTCAGCTTGAGTCGCCGCCACGTCGTCAATCAACAATGCCAACCTGCGCGGCGTGCCGAGTGTCTTAACTTCTCCAAAGTCGATACGCGCCTCCGTCAAAGATTTTTCCGCTAATGTCTTAAGTTGCGATAAGATATTGGGCATGGCGTGCGCGGGGATTTCTTCTGTGCCAATCTCAAGCAATAAAGTTCTTTTGTCCATTACGCGTTCACCTCCGCCGAAGATTTTTTCAACAACGGATAGCCTAGCTCTTCACGTTGCTTAAGGTAGACTTCCGCGCACATGCGAGCCAACTTCCTGACCCGCCCGATAAAAGCCGTCCGCTCACTAACGCTGATTGCCCCGCGTGCGTCCAAAAGATTAAACGTGTGCGAACACTTCAAAACATAATCGTAAGCCGGATGCACATAGCCGAGCTTGATAATCCGAACAGCCTCCGCCTCGTACTTGTCGAACAGCTCAAAGAGCAAATCCTCGTCGCTTAGGTCAAAGGCGTAACTGGTCTGTTCAAACTCGTTCTGGTGGAAAATGTCGCCATAGGTGACGCCGTCCGCCCACTCCACGTCGTACACGTTCTCGACGCCCTGAATATACATTGCGAGCCGCTCCAGTCCGTAAGTTATCTCGACTGCCACTGGCTTAACGTCTTGACTGCCGACCTGCTGAAAATACGTGAACTGAGTTATCTCCATGCCGTCGAGCCACACTTCCCAACCGAGACCCCACGCGCCCAAAGTCGGCGATTCCCAGTTGTCCTCGACGAACCTTATATCATGCTTTGCCGCCTCAATGCCGATTGCCGCGAGACTTTCCAAGTAAAGCTCCTGAATATTATCGGGCGACGGCTTCATTATAAGTTGCAGTTGATGATGTTGATAAAGTCTGTTCGGGTTGTCGCCGTAACGACCGTCCGCCGGTCTGCGCGAAGGCTCCGTGTAAGCCACGTTCCACGGCTCTGGCCCTAGCACCCGCAAGAACGTAAACGGATTCATCGTGCCCGCGCCCTTCTCTACGTCGTAAGGCTCCGCCAATATGCAGCCCTTGTCCGCCCAAAACTTTTGCAATGCGAAAACTAATTCCTGATACTTCAAGCGTGTTACCTCCTTAATAAATTTCAACGCTGTTATAGCAAATGCCCGTTATGTTGTCAAATTTCGTTATAAAAGCTGTCGCGTTCGATGGGTTGATAGCCTGCCTCTACGATGATTCTTTCCAACGTCTCACGAGTGATAGCCGCCGAGCCTTTCGCGCCCGCTGCATGAATTATCTTTTCTTCGCCGAGCGTGCCGTCAAGGTCGTCCGCGCCAAAGTTCAACGCTAATTGCGCAATTGGCAAGGTAAGCATGACCCAAAACGCTTTGAAGTGCGCGAAGTTGTCCAGCGTCAATCGACTCAGCGCGAGCATTTTTAAATTTTCCCACGAGCCGACGCCCCGTAAGTCAAACCGCTTGCCCAGTTCAGTATTAGCGGGGTGGAAGGGGAATAGCATCATTGCGACAAAGCCGCCAGTTTCGTCTTGCAGGTCGCGCAGTGTCAGTAGATGGTCGATACGCTCAGCAATCGTCTCGACGTGCCCGAACATCATTGAAGCATTCGTCCGCAAGCCGAGCCGATGAGCCGTCCGCATGACTTTTAACCACTCTGCCGCCGAACATTTCTTAGGGCAAATGATTTCGCGCACGCGGTCAGATAAAATCTCTGCGCCGCCGCCCGCCAAACTCGTCACGCCCGCGCTAATCAGTTCGCTAAGCACAGCCGCGATTGTCTTGCCGCTAATCTTAGCGAAGTTCACGACCTCGACGGGTGTAAACGCATTAATCCCTACGTGCGGAAGAATTTTCTTTGTGAGTTTAACCGCGTCGACGTAGTAAGCAAAATCTTTATCGGGGTGCAACGAGCTGACGATATGGACTTCCGAAACCTGCGCGGCGGAACGAAGAATCTTTTTTACATCGTCCAGTTCGAGAGTAAAGGCGCGATTGTCGCCGCTCCTGCACTGATAGGCACACAGCGGACAATTTGACTTGCAAACGTTCGTCAGGTTTATGTGGCGATTGACCGTGTAGAAAATCTTCTTGCCAGTTTTAGCCTCCTTGAAGTGTCGCGCCGCCTCCGCTAGGTATAAAAGGTCGTTGTCCTCATAAAGTGCAAGAATATCATCGCGCTCAAGCCGCGTCCCCAACGAAATCTTTTCCTTAGCACGTTGTAAGCTGTCCATTAAATCCCTCCAGTGACGTAAGGCACGCGCCCTGCCTCGCGAATGATTTTTATAATCTCGTCCTCGTCAAGCCTACGTGGTGAAGTCGCGCCTGCGTCGTGTAAAATATTCTCGTGATGAATCGTCCCGTCAATGTCATTTGCGCCGAAACTCAACGCCACCTGCGCCACCGGAACCGTCAGCATTACCCAATAAGCTTTGATATTCGGGAAGTTGTCTAGCATGAGCCGCGAAATTGCCATAGTCCTTAGGTCGTCCCACATTGTCGTTTGCTTAATTGTCTTCTCAAGCGCGGTGTTCTTCGGCAGGAACGGAAAGCAGATAAAAGTTTGAAAGCCGCCAGTCTCGTCCTGAAGTTCGCGCAAGCGGATTAAGTGTTCGACGCGTTCGGCTAAGGTCTCAATGTGCCCGTAGAGCATGGAAGCGTTCGTTTTGATTCCGAGCCTGTGCGCCGTGCGTGCGACGTTCAACCACTGGTCAGCGGTCGCCTTCTTCGGACAGAGCATGTTGCGCACGCGGTCAGTTAAAATCTCCGCGCCGCCGCCCGCAATAGCCTCAAGCCCCGCCGCTTTCAATCGGATAAGAATTTCTTCGACGCTCAAGCCAGAGATATTCGCGAAGTGCTGAACCTCAACTCCCGTGAAGCCTTTGATATGCAGTCGCGGAAATTTTTCGTGCAGGATTTCGACAAAGCTTAGATAGTGTTCAAAAGTCCAAGTCGGATGCAAGCCGCTGACGATATGCAAGCCGGATAGGTGCGGGTCGCCGCTCGCCTCCGTGACGAGTTTAATCGCGTCGTCAATCGTCATGGCATACGCGCCTTTATCGTCGACGCCGCGCCCGAATGCACAGAACTTACACCGCGCCGCGCAGATGTTCGTTAAGTTCACGTGGCAGTTGACGTTGTAGTAAACACGCTCGCCGCAAACTTTCTTCCTTACGTAATCCGCTAAGACTCCTAGCCAACTAAGCTCATTGCAGGCAAATAAAAGTTCTCCGTCCTCACGAGTTAAACGCTCGCCGCTAAAAACTTTCCGTTCAATCCTCTCAAGCTCTCCACTTACAAACAAACTCTTTCCCTCCGTTTGATTAGTCGTGAACATTTTACCGCGCCATGCTGATTGTTGCAAAAAAATTTTTTCCCAGAAATGCTTGACAACGAGGGCATTGGGGGGGGGGATAATAGGCGGGGAAATTTAGCTTTAAGGAGGGCGACATGAAACTTTCACGCTATAACTTTTTGAGGCAATACGACGATGCCACGATTTTTTTCAATCCGTTGACGTGTGCGTTGGCTGTGGTCGATGAAAATTTCTTGCGCGTAATTGACGACGTGAAGAATAATTCTTACGTTGAAGAGAACTACGACGCGAAGTTAATTGCCGATATGAAAAGTTCGGGCTGTCTGATTGAAGACGGCGTCGACGAATTGGAGCGGCTGGAATTTTATCGCAACCTCGCTAAGTACGACATGACCAATTTTGGCTTGACGATTGCGCCGACGCTTGATTGCAATTTCCGTTGCAAGTATTGCTTTGAGACTCACCCTAAGGGCAAGATGAGTTCCGAAACTCAAGCGGCGTTGATAAAGTTCGTCGAAAGTCGCATTAAGCGGGCGAAAATTTTTTCCGTGACGTGGTATGGCGGCGAACCGCTCCTTGCTAAGGAAATTATTTGGTCGCTGTCGGAAAAGTTCCTTGAGCTGTGTAAAAAGTTTTCCATTGACTACAACGCCTTTATCATCACCAACGCGAGCTTGCTTGAGGATTCGGACGTTGAGCTTTTCAAGAAATATAAAATTAGCGGCGCACAAATTACTATCGACGGTGTTAAGGAAGTTCACGATAGCCGCCGCCGCGCCATTACGGGCGAGAGTACCTTTGACCGACTGATTGACCGCGTTAATCTTCTGCTGAACAGTGGCTCATCCGTGGTTGTCCGAATCAATATCGACAAAGAAAATATAGCCCGCGTCGATGAGTTGCTTGACGTTCTTGCCGAGCGAATCAATAAACGCGAGGAGCTTAAAATTGACTTTGGGCAGGTGTCGCCGTTCACTGATATTTGCAAATCGATTGAGAGTGATTGTTATAACAACGCGCAGTTTGCTGATGTTATGTTGCCGCTGTATGAAAAAGTTTTTGAGCGCGGTTTCACTGTAAACAAGATGACAGCTTATCCCT
>JACXWG010000116.1 GCA_014764605.1 Quinella sp. 1Q5
TTTAAAGTAGAAAATGAGCTAAATTTCAAGGCGACGATAGATAATGTAAAAATAACGAGCCTTTTAACGCCGACAGTAGAATTTTTAGCGGCAGTCGCAGTAACTTTTATCGTATGGTTCGGCGGCTATGAAGTCGTAAACGGGATAATTTCGGCGGGAGCGTTGGTTGCGTTCCTAACATACGCCGTAAATCTTGCAAATCCGGTAAAAAGACTGTCGAGGATATACGGACGACTTCAAAAGGCAATGGCGGCAATCGACAGGATATTTGGAGTGCTAGATTTGCCAGAAACAGTCAATGATAAGCCAAATTCGATAGAATTACCGCCGATAAAAGGCAATGTGACCGTCGAAAATGTGACTTTCAGCTATGACGGCGTGCATAATGCGCTAGAAGATGTAAGCTTTGAAGTAAAACCGGGGCAAATGATAGCGTTTGTAGGGCCAAGTGGCGCAGGAAAGTCTACGATAGCGAATTTAATTCCGAGATTTTACGATGTAACGTCTGGCGATATAAAAATTGACGGAATTGACATTCGCGACGTAAAAATTAATTCGTTACGCGAGCAAATCGGTATCGTGCCGCAAGAAACGCTTTTATTTTCTACAACGGTAATGGAAAATATTCGATATGGGCGACTTGACGCGACTGATGAGGAAGTAATAGCGGCGGCAAAGGCTGCGAATGCCGATAAATTCATTTGCGAATTGCCAGAAGGTTATCAAACGAAAATTGGCGAACGAGGCTTGAATTTAAGCGGCGGACAACGTCAACGCATGGCGATAGCGCGAGCAATGCTTAAAAATCCGCAAATTTTAATTCTCGACGAAGCAACGAGCGCATTGGACACGGAAAGCGAAAAAATTGTTCAAGCGGCACTAGATGATTTAATGATTGGGCGGACGAGTTTTGTAATAGCGCACCGATTGAGTACGATTTTTGCGGCGGATAAAATTTTTGTCATCGATAAGGGTAGAATTTGCGAATCGGGCACTCACAAAGAACTTTTGGAGCTTGGAGGAGTGTATAGCAATCTTTATAACATTCAATTTAGCAATCTTTGAATAGAAATTTCATAATAGGCGCGAGGTGAATCAAATGAGACTTTACATAGCGGAAAAGCCTTCGATGGCGCGAGAACTTGCCACTTGCTTAAAAAATCCTCAGAACGGCAACGGATATATAAAAACTTCGGGCGGGATCGTGACATGGCTGGTCGGACACGTCTTGCAACAAGCGGAGCCAGACGCTTACGACCCGAAATATAAAAAATGGCGATTGGAAGACTTGCCAATAGTGCCGAAGCGATGGAAATTGGAAGTAACCCCATCGACATTCAAGCAGTTCAATATCGTAAAAGATTTAATCGCAAAGGCTGACGAAATAATCCATGCTGGAGACCCTGACCGCGAAGGACAACTGCTCGTCGATGAGGTGTTGGATTATGTCGGAAACAAAAAACCAGTCAAGCGAATTCTGTTGAACGCACTGGACGAGACGAGTATCCTACGAGCGAACGCCGATTTGCGGGACAACGCAGAGTTTTTTAACTTAAAGCAGTCGGCATTGGCGAGGAGCCGTGCGGATTGGCTAATCGGCATGAATTTATCGCGGGCATACACATTGGCGGCACAACGTTTAGGGCATAATATAATTTTGCCGATTGGACGAGTGAAGACTCCGACCTTAGCATTAGTTGTACGCCGAGAACGCGAGATAACGAATTTCAAGCCAGTCGACTTTTATAATATTCGGGTGATGTTCGCCCATGCCAACGGAGATTTCGCCGCGCAATTCAAGCCGTCAAAGAAAATGCTGGACTTGCCCGCCTTCGATAGTGAGGGACGCTTGATTGATAAAAAGTTCGCCGAGGAATTGGTTAAAAAGTTTTCGACCGAACCACTTGACGGAAAGATAGCCTCATACAAAACGACGGAGAAAAAAGAATCTCAACCGTTACCGTTTTCGCTGTCGAGTTTGCAAATAGCAACGGGCAAGGCATTCGGATACACGCCACAACAGGTTTTGGAGGCGGCACAATCGCTGTACGAGAAGAAGTTGACGACTTACCCGCGTTCGGACTGCGAATATCTTCCGACGAGTCAATTTCGGGACGCGCAGCGTATTTTAAGAAACTTAACACGCCTGAACAATGACAGCTTGAAGAATTTATTTACTCATGCCAATCCGGGGATTAAAAGCCGAGCATGGAACGATAAGAAGATTTCAGCGCACCACGCGATTATCCCAACGCAAAAGCCGCTTAACATGCAACTGCCTGTCGTCGAACTCAACGTTTATAATCTAATTGCAAAAAATTACGCTGTGCAATTTTATCCGTTGCATGTCTATGACGAAACCGTTGTTGAGGTCAAGTACAAGGGCGAAAAATTCACGGCACGCGGCAAGGTCGTTAAACAAGCTGGTTGGCGGGAATTTTACATTGCACCGAAAGTCAAAGCCGACGACGAGACCGAAGTCCCTTTGCCGCCGATGGAGGCGGGCGACGACGTTAAACAAAAAAAATCCGCGCTCAAGCAGGGCACAACGAAACCGCCAGCAAGATTTACTTCATCAAGCTTGGTGCAGGGCATGAGAGATATTCACAAGTACGTTAAGAACCCCGACGCGAAGAAGCAACTAAAGGACGTTTACGGCATTGGCACGGAAGCGACGCGGGCGACGATTATTGATGATTTGATTCAGCGGGAATTTTTACGAGTAGTCAAGAAAATTCTTTATCCGACGAAGAAGGCGTATCTTTTGATAGACGCCCTGCCCGACGAGATGACTTATCCCGACGAGACGGCAATTTGGGAAGATAAATTGCATTCGATGAGCGAGGGCGACGGCACCTTGGAAAACTTTTTAGCGGGGCAAGTGGCATTTACAAGTAAACTTTGCGCAGAGGCGACGAAAGTAAGATTTGCCGTGGCGGAAGGGGCTTTCCAATGTCCAAAGTGCGGCGCGGCTCTGGTCAAGCGCAAAGGCAAGAACGGCGACTTTTGGGGTTGCAGTGCTTATCCGAAATGCCGAACGACTTTTGACGACAAAGACGGCAAGCCCGACTTCAATGGAAAAAAGTTTAGTCCGATGTCTTCCGAGGAATTCATCAGCATGAACTCCGATAGATAAAAAAATCCCCCCTGCTTTAGTTGCAAGGGGTTTTTTGTTACGGACAATTTTACTTCATAAGGACGGCAACAACCATAGCTTCGACGGCGATTACTACCGTTATAAACATGTTGCGCACATTGCTATTGAGACCTTCCCGAATCTCGCGCATGTTTGCATCTTGCCGCGCATGACTAGTTTGCATTTCACTTACGATTAAGTCAATCTTGTCCGAGAGAGCGTCTACCTTAGTTGCTACTACAGCCACTTGCCGTTCCAGATTCGTGACGCGCTCGTTAATGTTCGTATTACTGCTATCCGCCATGATTAATCACCTCCTGTCAGGTGATGTCCGCCTTCCACAAGCCGTGCAAGTTGCAATATTCGTAAGCGGCAATGGGTTCGTCGTCGTCCGCAACGATGAATTCGGCTACGGGCTTATCATTCGCGGTCAAGTGGACGTATTGCCCGCCGCGTTTCGTCTGCAGATAAATCCACTGAATCAGATGAGCTTCAGTCATTGGGTGTGCGACGCTCCCGACTTGCACTGAAACTTTCTTGCTGTCAACAGTCACTTGCGGGACGTGCTTTTCCTGAGCGGCATCGGTGGTGTTCGCCGTCAAAAAGTTCATGGGCTTACCGTTGCAAGAAATCTCCACGCCTCCGCCACTAATCAGCATGATAATCGCCTTGCGGTCGTCCGAAATCAAAAGTCTGCTCATAAATCATTCCTCCTTAAGTTTTTGTTGAGTGATTATAACACACGGCTTGAAATAAAAAAATGCCCTCCGAAATTTATTTGGAAGGCTAAATTTTATTTTTAGGGCTTGAAAATGTTTTCAGCGGCGATTTTTCGTTCAAAAAGGGTTTTGAGTGCGATTTTGAGGTTCATTTTACAAAATCCGCTATACCGTACACTTGAAAAAGCTAAATGGCGTAATGGCGCGAAGTAATAAAAAAAGCCCCCTGCAAGGGCTTGAGAGGGTCTGAAAAATCCAGCATACAGGATTTTTATCCGAAATACCGGATTTTTTCGCTCGGATAAATTTCAAGGTTCAATGGGAATGAATTTGAACGTTGCGTAGTCGAACAGACCGCGAGCCGTCAGCTTTATCTCTGGTATGACGGGCAACGACATAAAAGTTAAAGTCATGACGGGTTCGACGCTGTCATTGATTCCAAGTTCGGCGTGGGCTTTGGCGTGGAGCGTGTCGAGCTTTTCTTTGAGTTCTTCGCCGCTAAGGTCGCTCATCAAGCCGGCAATCATAAGCGGTATCATCGAAATAATCTTCCCGTCCTTAACTAAGACCATGCCGCCTTCCATTTTAATCAGAGCCTCGACCGCGCAGAAGATTTCCTCGTTGCTGACGCCCGCCGCGAT
>JACXWG010000054.1 GCA_014764605.1 Quinella sp. 1Q5
CTTGCGACGCGGGGTTTTCGCCGACGATGACGACTGCCAGCCCCGGTGTTATCCCGAAATCTTTTTTAAGCTCCTCAACTCCCAGCCGCGCAGATTCTTTTATCTTGGCGGCGAATTCTTTTCCGTACAAAATTCTTGCCGACATGTTCTCAGCCTCCAAAAGTTTTTTCGCAGTCTACAACACCTAAAGCATTTTCGCAATATCAACGGAGCCAATTCGCCTTGAGTTGACCGCAAGCGGCGTTGACATCTGCTCCCATCTCCTTGCGTATCGTAGCGTTAATGCCGTGCGTGTTTAGGAAGTGGAAGAACTTTTTAACGGCGTGATTCGTCGGCGGGCTGAAGGTTCTTTCCACGACGGGATTAAACGGAATCAGATTGACGTTGGCAAGTTGCCCGCTTAAGATTTTGGCAAGGCGTCGGGCGTGCTCTTCCGTATCGTTGACGCCGCCGAGCAAAATATATTCGTACGTGACACGCCGCCCAGTCGATTGGGCGTAATCATCACCCGCGGCAAGTAGACTCTTTAAGCTGAACGCAGAATTAATCGGCATGAGGGCAGAACGCAATTCGTCGTCGGGGGCGTGCAATGAGATTGATAACGTGACAGGGATTTTCTCGTCGCGTAATTTTTTTATGGCGGGGACAATGCCACAAGTCGAGATAGTGACCTTGCGATAACTCATGCCCAAACAATAATCCTCATGCAGGAGGCGAAGCATCTTAATCAGTTCGTCGTAGTTCATGAGCGGCTCGCCCGTGCCCATGACGACGATTGAATCAACGACCTTGCCGAGGACTTCATTGACAAAAAAAATCTCGCCGAGCATCTCCGCCGCCGTCAAGTTCCGTTCGAGACCTTTAAGCGTCGACGCACAGAACTTGCAACCCATTTGGCAACCAACTTGGCTTGATATGCAGACGCTATCGCCGTAGTCGTGCCGCATGAGGACAACTTCAATCGCCGCTCCGTCAGCTAAGCCGAGTAAAAATTTTGTCGTCAAGCCGTCAACCGAGTCCAGACGTTTCAAAAGGTCAGCGGATTTAATCTCGTATCGTTCAGCCAGCTCAGCCCGTAAAGCTTTGGGCAAGTCGTTCATGTCGTCGAAAGACTTCATGCCGTGTTTGTAAATGTGTGCGGCGATTTGTTTTGCTCTGAACTTTGGCAAGTTTTTAAGCTCCGTCTCCAGTTCGGCGAGTGTCATTCCAAATAAATTTTTCAAGTCATCAACTCCTTCCGAGGAACAAGGTTATCAAAAGCAAGGCGGCTTGTACAGGAAAAAATATATTCGTGTCGAAAGTTAGCGGCGTGATAAATGATTAGGAGGAAAAGAATTTGGATACTTTTGAAATGGAACTCGGCGGCAGAAAGTTAATCGTCGAGCACGGCAAGATGGCTAAGCAGGCAAATGGCGCGGTTCTCGTCCGCTACGGCGACACGGCGGTTTTGGTTGCGGCGACGATGTCCGCTGAACCTAGAGAGGGCGTTGACTTCTTCCCGCTGACTGTCGATTACGAAGAGAAAATGTATTCGGCGGGCAAAATCCCTGGAGGCTTCATCAAGCGCGAGGGGCGTCCGCAGACAAGCGCAATCCTCAAAAGCCGATTGATTGACCGCCCGATACGACCGCTCTTCCCCGACGGTTTCCGCAATGACGTGCAGATTATCGCGACGGTTATTTGCTTCGACGAGGACAACGCCCCAGAAATCGCCGGCATGATTGGCGCGTCGTGTGCGCTCAGTGTCAGCGATATTCCCTTTGGCGGACCGATTGCGGGTGTGCACGTCGGACGCATTAACGGCGAATTCATCATCAACCCGACTAAGGAACAACTCGACGTTTCGGAGATGGATTTAATCGTTGCAGGTTCCGCCGATGCTGTCATGATGGTTGAGGCGGGCGTCAAAGAGTTGCCTGAAGAAATCGTGCTTGAGGCGATACTCTTTGGGCACGAGGAGATTAAAAAAATTGTCGCCTTCCAAGAGGAGATTAAAGCGGCAGTCGGCAAGGAGAAAAAGGACGTTCCACTATTTCAGCCAGACGAGGAGATTGATAAGGCGGTTCGCGAGCTTGCAACGGATAAGATTGATAAAGTCGTTCGTAATCCCGACAAGCTGGCACGAGAGGCGGCACTTGATGAAGTCAAAGCGGAGGTCGTCGAGGCACTTGCAGAGAAATTCTCCGCCGAAGATTATCCTAATGCTGAGAAAGATATTGGCGCAGTCTTCCATACGGTAGAAAAAGAAGTCGTTCGCCACATGATAACGCATGAAAAGATTCGCCCCGATGGTCGCGAGCTTGAGGAAGTCCGCCCGATTAGTTGCGAGGTCGGATTGTTCGCTAGGACGCACGGTTCAGGACTTTTTACGCGAGGGCAGACGCAAGTTTTGACAATAACGACGCTTGGGGCAATCGGCGACGAACAGATTATTGACGGACTTGAACCCGAATACACGAAGCACTACATACACCATTACAATTTCCCCGGCTACAGCGTCGGCGAGGCAAGACCTGCGCGGAGTCCCGGTCGTCGTGAGATTGGGCACGGGGCACTTGCCGAACGCGCTTTGGTTCCGGTTATCCCGTCGATTGAAGAGTTCCCTTATACGATTCGGCTTGTCTCTGAAGTTTTGGAAAGCAACGGCTCCAGTTCAATGGGTAGCGTGTGCGGCAGTACGTTAAGCCTAATGCAAGCGGGCGTTCCGATTAAGCGTCCTGTTAGCGGCGTGGCAATGGGTCTTGTCAAGGACGGCGACGCCCACACGATACTAACGGATATTCAAGGCATGGAAGACGCACTCGGCGACATGGACTTTAAAGTAGCGGGCACGACCGAAGGCGTTACGGCGATTCAAATGGATATAAAGGTTGCAGGCATTTCAAGAGAAATTTTAAGCGATGCATTGGCTCAGGCTAAACGTGGCAGAAGTTTTATCTTAGGCAAGATGCTTGAGGTCATAAGCGAACCCGCCGCCGATTTGTCGCCGTATGCACCACGCGTCCGCACCATGAAAATTGCCGTTGATAAGATTCGCGAGGTCATTGGCACGGGCGGCAAGATTATCAATCGCATTATCGAGGAAACAGGCGTTGACATTGACATTAACGACGACGGAAATGTTTTCGTCACGAGTCGTAGCGTCGAAGGCATTGACCGCGCCATTGAGATTATTGAACAGATTGTGCGCGAGGTTAAGGTTGGCGACGTTTACGAAGGTCCAGTTACTCGGATTATGCCGACTGGCGCGTTTGTGGAAATTTCTTTCGGCAAGGAGGCAATGTGCCATATCTCGCAGTTGTCAGATAAACGCATTCCCACTGTCGAAGACGCCGTTAAGGTTGGCGACCGCCTCAAGGTCAAGATAACCGAGATTGACGACAAGGGCAGAATCAATGCAAGCCATCGCGCCCTGCTTGAGGGGGATAATCCTAAGCCGAAGACCTTCGACCGTCCACGCAATGATAACAGACCGCCTAGGGGCAATGACGACCGTCAACGCGGCGGCACGGGTTATCAGAAGAGTTTCGACCGCCCGCGCAGTGACAGACCCCATAGCGAGTCGCGGACGATTAAAGACCTAAGAGACTTAAAAAATACTCGTGACGGCAGACGCAGACGCGATAGATAATTTGGGACTGGAGGGTTTAAATTGGCAACGGTAGACAGGTTTAAGGAAGTAGTGGAAAGCGGCATTATTCTGGACGCTGACGACATGGAAGCACCGCTCTCCCCGCAAATGAAGTACGATTTCATGGCGGCGATTAACTCGATTGAACAGATGGAAAGTTTGATTGCTGGGATTGGCAACCGTAAAAAGTATCGTGCGAAGTTGAAGGCGGAACTTCTGAAGAGTTGTTGCCAGTCGCTAAAGAAACTCGCCGATAACGATGAGGACTTCACACTTAAGAAAATTGACATGGCGATTAAGATGCTCACGGATTGCCGCTATGAAGTCACGAAAATTGACAGCGCGGAGAAGGAGACCGAAAAGCTTTCGAAACTGATTCGCAAAGGCGTCAGTGCCTAAGGAGGGCTAGTTCATGTTCAGGGAAATGCGGCGCAGTAAGCAAATCTTGTCGCGAGAGACGGCGGAAAAGATTTTGCGTGAAGGCGAATTCGGGGTATTGGCTCTTTCAGGCGATGAGGGCTACGCTTATGCCGTGCCGATTAATTACGCCGTAGAGGGCAACAAGATTTATTTCCACAGTGCCAAGACTGGTCACAAGCTCGACGCGATTAGGAACAATGATAAAGTTTCGTTCTGCGTTGTCGACCATCATGAGGTTATCGCCGAGGAGTTCACGACGTATTTTAGTAGCGCGATTGCCTTCGGGCGGATAAGGATCATTGAGGACGACGCCGACCCCGATAAATTGCGCGGGCTGGAACTTTTAGCTGATAAATATTCGTTGACGGCAAGCCCCGCTCGTCGCGCCAAAGAGTTAAGCCGGCTGAGCGCGTTGGTTGTGCCCGTGATGACAATTGAACATTTGACGGGCAAGGCGGCTCGCGAACTTGTTAAGCGCGGAGATTTTACTTGACATGGAAAAAAACAATTACGATTTACCGGAATTGACGTTGCGCGGAATGCTACTCGGCGCGGTGTTGACGGTAATATTTACGGCGTCCAACGTTTATCTCGGCTTGAAAGTCGGACTAACATTTTCTTCAGCGATACCGGCGGCAGTCATATCAATGGCGGTTCTGCGTATGGCGAAAGGCTCCAACATTTTGGAAAATAATATGGTTCAAACTCAAGCATCGGCGGCAGGAACGTTGTCCGCCATAATTTTTATAATTCCAGGAATGCTCATGGTCGGATACTAGCAAAATTTCGAGTTTTGGCAAACACTATTAGTCTCGGCTTGCGGCGGCTGTTTAGGTGTTTTATTTACAATCCCGTTAAGGCGGGCAATGGTAGTTCATAGCGATTTGCCCTATCCCGAAGGCTTAGCGGCGGCAGAAATTTTAAAAGTCGGCGCGACGGGCAATTCCGGCGGCATAAAAGAATTAATCACGGGCGGCGGCATTGCAGGCTTGACGGCTTTATTTTCCAACGGCTTCAAAGTCCTGACAGGGCAATTTTCTATGTGGATACCGTTTGGGAGCGGGATAACTCAACTGCCGCTCGGATATTCGACAGCACTTGTCGGGGCGGGCTATCTTATCGGCATTACGAGCGGCTTAGCGTTGCTCACGGGAATAATTTTGGCATGGGGCGTCATGATTCCCTATTTCACAATGACGGGCGAACCGGCGGACGGGCAAACTTTGCAGGCGTTCGCGCAAGCTTGCTACGTCGAAAAAGTTCGCTTAATCGGCGCAGGAGCAATGGGCGTCGCGGCTATTTGGACGCTGATAAAATTAGCGCGACCGGTTATTGACGGTCTAAAAGAGGCAATTCAATCTTCGCGGGTGCCGCAAGAAGAATGCAAACAACATCGCACTGATACTGATATGTCCGTACGTGCAATCGCGATAATTTTCGTGATAATGTTCGCGAGCTTGTTGGGAACGTTTTATTCATTAGTAAGCGCAAATAATTTGCCGTTCGCGCAGAACATAGCAATTTCGTTAGTCGGCGTCTTGTTAGCGGTAATAGTCGGATTTTTAGTGGCGGCGGCTTGCGCATATATGGCGGGCTTAGTCGGTACGTCGTCTAGTCCGATTTCGGGCATAGGTATCTTGGCGATAATAATTTCGTCGCTGGTGATAATGACGCTTTGCAAATTGCTTGGGATATTTGATATGCCGGGCGGCGAAAAATTCGCGACGGCGACAGCGATTTTTACAACAAGTATCGTTCTTGCAATCGCTTGCATTTCCAACGACAACATGCAAGATTTAAAAACGGGATTTCTAGTCGGAGCGACGCCGCAACGTCAGCAAATAGCGTTATTGCTGGGCTGTTTAGTCGGAGCTATTGTTATCGCGCCCGTGCTCAATTTGCTATATCAAGCTTACGGCTTTCTAGGAGCATTGCCGCGCCCCGATATGAATCCCGATAACGCATTGGCGGCACCACAAGCGACGCTAATGACAATGATAGCGCAGGGAATTTTTTCATCAAACCTTGCGTGGGAATACATTTACTTTGGAATTGGATTGGGTGTCGTCGTTGTCATTATCGACAGCCTTTTAAAGAGTCAAACTAAAAATCTTTGCTTGCCGCCGTTGGCAGTGGGAATAGGAATTTATTTGCCGCCGTCGTTGCAAACGCCATTAGCTGTCGGCGCGATTCTCGGTTATCTGCTTGAAAAGAAAATGAGCAGTCAATCGAAAGAGACAGTTGAGGCGAGCAAACGCAGAGGAACATTATTTGCGTCAGGGCTTATAGTCGGTGAAAGTTTAGTTGGCGTCATTATCGCCGCAATAATCGCCGTATCGGTATCGGGCGACGGAAGTGATTCGCCATTGGCATTGGTCGGAGATGATTTTGCAAGCACGGCAGAATTTTTAGGATTAGGAGTTTTCGCCGCGACGTTGGCAATTTTCTATAAAATGGTGCGCGGGAAAGCTTGAGGAGGCATTATGGACAAGAAATTTTTAACTTACAACATGGAAGTCAACGGGCTTTGGCAGGAAGTCAAATTCAGCGAGGCGGCGGTCGAGGAAATTTTTATGCCGTTCCTGCACGAGCTAACCGATTTAAAGATGACAATGGACAGGAAAGTTATCGCGTACCTTGTCGCGCCGCCCGGAGCTGGTAAGTCGACGCTTGCACAGTTCCTAGAGAAGTTAAGCCGCGACCGTTCAAACGAAGTCGACCCGATTCGCGCCCTTGGCATTGACGGCTACCACTTCACGTCGGCTTATATGAACATCACGACGATTGAACGCGACGGCGAACAAGTCTTAATGCGTGACGTTAAGGGGGCACCTGAAACTTTCGACGTGGACTTGCTCGTTGATAAGATTCGCGAGGTTCGGCAAGAGGGCACGGATTGGAATATTTACGACCGCAGGATACATGACGTGTTGCCCGATTATTGGAGCGTCGAGGACGACATCATTTTGCTTGAGGGGAATTATCTTCTGCTAAAGGAGGCGGGCTGGACTAATGTTCGCGTGCTAAGTGATTACTCCGTCTTCATTGACGCCGAGCCAGAACTTTTACGCGAACGGCTGATTAGTCGCAAGGTTGCGGGCGGCAAGTCTCGTGAGGAGGCGGAAAGGTTTTACAACTTCAGCGACGCAAAGAATGTTGAACGTGTCTTAAAGAACTCGGCGCGGGCTGACGAAACGTGGAAAATTTTATCGGACGGTGACTTCGCTAGGCAATGAAATTAAAAGCTCATGCAAACAACGTCGCCTTGCCGCACACGATATTTAGTCTGCCGTTCGCCTTGGCAAGCTCATTCATGGCAACGAACGGTCAGCCGGACTTTTGGACGGTCGTCTTAATCTTAGTCGCGATAACGTCGGCACGATGGGCGGCAATCGTCATAGACAACATAGTCGACTTGAAATACGACAAGTTGCAACCGAGGTTATCTTATCGGGCAATGGTTCGCGGCGAAGTCACCAAAGGCGAGGCGTTAATCTTCGTCGTGCTGTGTATGATAGTCTTAGTCGTGACAGTCGCACAACTTCCGCCGATATGTTTAAAGCTTTTGCCCGTGGCGGCGATTCCGTTCATCATCTACCCGTTCACGAAACGATTTACCGCGTGGTGTCATTTATTTTTGGGCGTGGCAATCGCAATGGCTCCGGCGGGCGCGTGGGTCGCTTTGACTGAATCAATCTCCTTGCCGATGATAATCTTGTGCGTGGCAGTGGCGTTGTGGATTGGAGCATTCGACGCGGTTTACGGTGCTCAGGACGAAAAATTTGACAAGTCACAACATCTCCACTCCCTAGCGACTAAGTACGGAGCGGCGGGTGCCCTAAACATTGCTCGCGGGCTTCACGTCGTGTCGATTATCTGCTTTGTTATCGTCGGACTTATGCTCGGCTTGGGCAAGCTTTATTTCGTCGGCGTGGCGATTGCGGCTCTCGCTTTGGTCTATCAACATGCAATCGTTCGCCCCAATGACTATCGCGAAGTCACTCAAGCTTACTTTATGCGCAACGGCATCGTTTCTATCGCAATCTTTATCTTCACGTGGCTAAGCTACGAATAAAAAACCCTCCGACATTCGCCGAAGGGCTTTTTTTGCTTGCGTTGAAAAATTTTTATTTACCGAACTGCGCGTTGATATGTTTCCAGGCATCTTCGCGGCTGACTTCCTTGTCGCCGATAAAATATTGATTTGCTTTAGATTTACCAGTCAAGTCGCCCCAAATGCTTCCGTCGTCTTTGATTGTGACGCCGTATTTATCAAACGCATTGCGCAGGTTTACGAAGCCTTCATGGTCGAGAAGCGGAACCCCCGCCAAATCATTTTTGAAGATTTTCACGCCGAGTTTCTCAAATGCTTGCGCATCACCATAACTTTCCGCAAAAGTGCCGCCAGCCACGTTGTCGAGTTCCTCGTCTTTCAAAATTTCGTCCTTCAAGATTTCCTTTGCCATTTTTATCAGCCTCCAAATTGTTTTCTGCCCCTTATACGTTTGATTTCCAAGTTCGTTACAGAGTTTAGCAGAAAAATTTTGTTTAGGCAACGAAAAACCCTCCGACCGTCCGCCGAAGGGCTTTTATTCCAGTTAGGCTGCTGAGGGTAACCTTGCGGCGGTTGGTTCCAGCTACCAGGATTAGGATTTTGCGGATAATTTGACGGATAGGGCGGTTGATTGGGCTGTTGCGGATAATAACCTTGCGGATTCGGCTGGATTATCGGCAGTGCGTCACCGCCCGCTATAGCGTCGAGTTGCTCATCGTCGAGCTTTTCGAGTTCCGAATTGATTTTCTTAAGGTTTTCCTCTCTCGTTGCCATTTTTATTAGTCTCATTTCTGTTTATATCCTTTGTACATCTTGAAATCCATTTCGTTATACATTTTAGCAAAAAATCTTCCGCAGTCAAAGAATCTTTTTAAAATATCGGCGGCGTGTTAAAATGTTCGCGGAGGTGATTATTTTGCGCATCATCGCTATCATTTTTCTTATCTTAAGCTCATTCCTCGCGGCGATTATCTTTTTTCTGCCGGAGCCCGAAGGTTTTCCCATTCTCGAATATCATCAAGTCACTAATGAACCGCTCGACCCGGATTTTGAAATTTATAACGTGCCGCCCGCCGATTTCGCCGCTCAACTCGATTATTTGCAGTCAGAAGGCTACACAACCATAACTTTGCAGGATTTTATGCGCGTCGTTCACGGTAAAGCCACTTTGCCAGATAAACCTATCGTTCTAACCTTCGATGACGGCTACGAAGATAATTTTTCCGAGATGTTCCCGATTTTGAAGGCGCACGATATGAAAGCCGTTCTTTATGTCATCACTAACCAAATCGGGCAAAAAAATTACCTCAAGTTCAATCAACTCAAGGTTATGCAGCAATATGGTATTGAAATCGGCTCGCATACCGCCGACCATTTGGATTTAACCGCTTTAGATAAAAATACTCAACGCAGACAGATTAAAGAATCGAAAATTTTCTTGGAGTGGAGCGGGCTTGAGACGATTTATAGTTTTTCTTATCCGAACGGGGCTTTTAATTCCGATTTGGTCGAGATTTTAAAGGAAGAAAATTATTTGACGGCTGTAACCGGCGACGCGGGCTTGAATACACTTAAAACGAATCCTTATGAACTTTATCGCGTAAATATTCGCAAGCCGCGCTTCGGGCTGACTGAATTTAAATTTAGACTGTTCAAAGCAGAGTTTTTCGCCAAGCTCAGGAATTTTTTCCAGTCAAACGATTAGCACACGCTGTAAACTCCGCAATAATCTTTTCCTCGTCCAAAGTTTTCAGTTCGCGACCCTGCATTAATATTTTTCCGTCAACAATCACCGTATCAGCTGCCGATGCGTTCGCCGAATACACCAAAAGCGACGCCGGATTATAATTCGGTTGCCAATCGACGCCGCCCATATCCCAAAGCACGATGTCCGCCTTAAATCCTGCCTCAAGCCGCCCGACCTTAGCCAAATTCAGAGCCTTTGCGCCGAATTCCGTTGCCATTTGCAAAGCTTGCGCCGCCGGAACCGCTAACGGGTCTAAAGTGTCGACTTTCGCCAACAATGCCGCCAATCTGACTTCCTCAAGCATGTCAAGGTTATTATTCGACGACGCGCCGTCCGTACCAAGGGCAACCGTCACATTTTCCGCTAAAAGTTTGGTCACGGGAGCGATTCCGCTAGCCAATTTCATGTTCGAGCCTGGATTATGCGCCACTCGGACATTTTTTTTGCGCATAATCTCAATTTCGGCGTCGCTCAACCAAACACAATGCGCCGCGAGCATTCCGCAATCCAAAAGCCCCGTTTCGGCGACGACTTCAAACGGACGCTTGCCATAATTCTTCAAACAGTCCTCAATTTCGGTTTTAGTCTCGTTCATGTGCATATGAATTTCCGCGCCGAGTTTTTCAGCCTCAACGACGACTTTTTTAAGGTAATCGGGCGGGCAAGTGTAAATCGCGTGCGGTCCGAGCATAATTGTTATCCTACCGTCCGCCACGCCGTGAAAATTTTTGTAAAGTTCGACGTTCGAGGCTAATTTTTTATCGCCGTTAGCAAAACTGATAAGACCTTGGCTCAAACTGCCGCGCAAGCCCGATTCGTCGACGACTTTAGCGACTTCTTCCATGCAAGGACCGTACATATCGGCAAAAGCAGTTGTCCCGCCGCGAATCATCTCGACCGCCGCCAATTTTGCGCCCCAATAAATATCTTGACGGGTCATTTTGTCTTCGATAGGCCAAATATCCTTCTGCAACCAGTCCATAAGGGCTTTATCGTCGGAATAACTGCGCAGGAGGGTCATCGAGGCGTGCGTATGGGCGTTTACGAGTCCAGGAGTGGCGAATTTGCCTTTGCCGTTAATAATTTTAGTATTTGCGAGTTCATCAGCGGAGATTTTAGAAATTTTATCGCCGGAGACGAAAATATTAGCCGTGACGACCTCGCCGGCGGGATTTAAGAGTTTGACGCCTTGAATCACGAATTCATTAGCCATTTTCATACCTCATTTCTGTTTTTGAATATCATACGCGCCGAAAAATGATTTTGCAACGAAAATTTGCTTGAAAACGGTTTTGGAGGCGATTTTGAGGGTCAAAACGGAAAATCCGAAATACCGGATTTTTCAAAATGCTAAATGGCGTCATGACGCGAAACAACAAAAAAAGCCCCTATTCAGGGCTTGATATGGGCTGAAAAATCCAGCATACAGGATTTTTATCCGAAATACCGGATTTTTACGTTTCAGCCGTTATAGCCGAGTTCTTTAGCTTTCGCGAAGTCAGCTTGCGCTTTTGCCTCGTCGCCTAGTTGTTGATAGCAAATTCCGCGATTATAGTAAGCGTAAGAAAAATTTGGATTTATCTCTATAGCTTTATCAAAGTCCTGAATTGCTCGCTCGTATTGATCCATGAAAATATACTCACACCCGCGATAAAAGTAAGCATAATAATCGTTTGGATTGAGTGCAATAGCTTCAGTATGTTTTAGAATTTGTTTTTCACGTTCTTTATTGCGTTCTTCACGTTCTTTATCACGTTGTTTTTCGAGTTCTAAGCGTTCTTCAACGTCTTTTTTGAGTTTTTCTCCCATTGATAGACTTTCATTTGCTTTATTCTTAATTATTTCATTACCTTTAGCAAAGTCTGCCTGCGATTTTTCAGTTTCACCGAGTGCTTGATAAATATTTCCGCGAAGCATATATGCATCAACGCGTTTAGGATTAAGTTGAATTGCTTTTGTTGCGTCTTCAATAGCTTTTTCTAAATTTCCTGGCTTACCTGAAAGCGCATAGGAAATTCCACGATTGACATAAGCCTCATATAAATCTGGATTGATATAAATAGCCGTGCTGTAGTCTTTAATAGCTTGTTCGTATTGTTCTAGACCTTTTAGATAAACATTTCCACGATTATAGTACGCTTGATAAAGAATCGGATTGAGTTCGATTGCTTTGGAATAATCTTGAATGGCTCGCTCGTATTGTTTTAATTCTAAATAATATCCGCCGCGATTGTAGTAAGACCCTGCATAATTAGGATTAAGTTTAATAGCACTTTCATAATCTTGAATCTCTTTATCTTTTTGCCCCAATTTACCATAAGCCAACCCGCGATTGTTGTATGCCATCTCATGATTCGGATTGAGTTGGATAGCCTTATCGTAGTCTTGAATGGCTCGCTCGTATTGCTTTAAATCTAAATAGGCATTGCCGCGATTATTATATACACTGGCGTTCCCGCCAAAATTGAGAAGCTCATCATAAAGTTTTATAGCTTCTTGATAATTTTTCGCGTAATAGAGCTTATTTGCCTCTTCAAACTTCTGATTAGCCAAAAAATCGCGGTCGGCGTCTGTCATTTGCTTGCGAAGGCTATCTTTTTCGGCTTGAGACGTTGCGCGATTGTATTTTTCTCTCAAATCCTCAATTTTGCGTTCGTTTTCTTCAGAAGCCTTCTGCGCCTCGCGTGTTTGATTGATTATTTTAGTTTTGTCCTCAGAATCGCGTTTAATCCAGCTTTGAATCTCGGAATCGTCGACATTAACCTCAACAGTCGCTGTCCAAATGATAATCGACGTTTCATCGGAGCCTTTTACTATTTTACTTGAGTATTTCGGCTCGCCGACAAGTTGCCAAGCGTTTGACATTATCGCAGTGACTTCATCATCGGTTAATTCGCTGTTGACGGTGCGCGAATAAGTCTTCAAGTAAACGCCCGCCTCTTTTGTAGCCTTCTTGATAGCCTTGTCACGTGCGCGGAGCTTAGCGATGTCCTGCGATTCGACTTCGTTAGCGTAATCTTCGCCAGTTGCGGTGTACATTTGGATTTTTGCGCCGACGATAGCCGCACTTAATGCGAAAATCACGATTAGCAGAGCCGTCAGCGTTCGTCGAATAATTTTTCCCATATAAATCCCTCCTTGCGAAGATTTTTTCTGTACTTGAAGCAAATTTCCTGCCCTGAAAAAATTTCGTTGACCGCGAAAAAAATTTTTGCTAAAGTGTGTAACGAAATGGGAAATCAAACGTATAAGAAGCAGAAAACAATTTGGAGGCTGATAACAATGGCAAATGAAATTTTAAAGGACGAAATCCTCAGCGATGACGAACTTGACGGCGTGGCGGGCGGCACAAGGATTGAAACTTTTCAAGACGGCAACGAATTGTACAAACGCGGACTTTTGAGCGAAGATGACGCACTCAGCTCGGCTCCCGTGCGCAATATGCTCCACAAAATGGGCTACGCGGGCTACGAAGACAAAGGCGGCATAATTAACGGCAACATTTACACCGACAAGAGCGGCAACACGATTACCCGCGAACAATTCTGGAAAAATTTCGACGCAGAGAACGGAACGAAGATTATCCGCTAATTCATAACGCAAAACATTAAAAAAGCCCTTCGGCGCACGGTCGGAGGGTTTTTTCGTTGCCAAAAATAAAAAACAGGCGTCCGAAGACGCCCGCGAAAGAAATTTACGTCATAAGCCGAGATAAGCTCTTTGTTCATCGGTTAGGGTGTCGATTTTCACGCCGATTGAGTCCAATTTGATTTCAGCAATCTTTGTATTGATTTCTTCTGGCATGAGGTAAACTTTGTTCTCAAGCTTAGTGTGATTGTGGAGAATGTGCGCCGCGCTGAAGAATTGAACGGCAAAGCTTAAATCCATGATTTCGGCGGGGTGCCCGTCGCCCGAAGCCAGATTGACTAGCCGACCTTCCGCCAAAAGATAAATTTTGCGTCCGTCGTGCTGTAAAAACTCTTCGACGTTGTTGCGGACGACTTTGCGGCTCACGGATTGCGCTTCGAGCTGTGGAATATTAATTTCAACGTCGAAGTGCCCAGCATTGGCGAGCATTGCGCCGTTTTTCATCAGCGGATAGTGTTCGCCGGTGATAACGTCCTTGTCGCCCGTCAACGTCAGGAATATGTCGCCGAGAGGAGCCGCCTCAATCATTGGCATGACGCGGAACCCGTCGAAGACCGCCTCAATCGCTTTAATCGGGTCAACTTCCGTGATGATGACGTTCGCGCCCAAACCCTTAGCACGCATCGCGCCGCCTTTGCCGCACCAGCCGTAGCCCGCGATAACAACCGTCTTGCCCGCGATAACTAAGTTAGTCGTGCGCATAATTCCATCCCAAGTCGATTGCCCCGTGCCGTAGCGATTGTCGAACAGGAATTTACAGTAAGCGTCATTGGCAGCAATCATCGGAAAAGCGAGCTTGCCTTGACGTTCCAAAGCCCGAAGCCTCAATACACCCGTGGTAGTCTCTTCGGAGCCGCCGATAATTTTTTGGAGGGCGTCGCGTCTTTTGGTGTGGATAAGTTCGGTGAAGTCGCCGCCGTCGTCAATGTAAATGTCAGGTGCGAAGTCCGCCGCCTTGTTCAAGTAGTCGTCGTATTCTTCGGGCGTGCAACCGTGAGTAGCAAAGACAGTTACACCGTCTTCAGCCAGAGCCGCCGCTACGTCGTCTTGAGTGGAAAGCGGATTTGAACCCGTTATCACAACGTCCGCGCCCGCGTGCATGAAGACTTCCGCCATATAAGCTGTCTTCGCCTCAAGATGCAAGGTTATCGAAATCCTCTTGCCCGCGAACGGTTTGGACTCGGAAAACTCCTTATCGATTGCTGACATCACCGGCATAAAGTTTTTTACCCATTCAATTTTGGCGTGCCCGCTCGGAGCCAATGCCATATCCTTAACGATTGATTGCATATCAGACCCTCCTATTTAAGTTGCCGCGAACAATGGTTGTGACGGCTCGACCTTTAAGCTCGCGACCGACGAACGGCGAATGACTTCCACGCGTGTAAAAGTTCTTCGCGTCGACCGTCCAGACGAGTTCGGGGTCAATAATCGTAACGTCGGCAGGTGCGTCGATTGATAATGTGCCGGCGTTCAGTCCGAAGATTTTAGCAGGCTCGGCAGTCATCTTGCTTATCAGCGTCCGCAAGTCAATCTTGCCTGTGTGATAAAGTTCCGTGAACAGAACGCCAACGCTAGTTTCAAGCCCTGGGAAGCCGCTTGGCGCGTAAATATATTCGCGGTCTTTTTCCTCTGGTTCGTGCGGTGAATGGTCTGTGACAATCGCATCAATAGTCCCGTCGAGTAGCCCCGCTAAGCAAGCGTCGCAGTCGGCTTGAGTTCTAAGCGGCGGATTAATCTTCGTCGAGGCGTCAGCAGGATTAACTAAGTCGTCCGTCATCGTCAAGTGTTGGGGCGTGACTTCAGCTGTGACTTTGACGCCACGTTTTTTAGCGTCGCGAACAATCTCAATCGCCCGCGCCGAACTGATATGAGCAATGTGGACGCGCCCGCCAGTGTATTCAGCTAACAACACGTCACGAGCAACGGCAATATCCTCGGCGACCGTCGGGCGACCCTTCAAGCCCAATAACGCAGACCGCTTGCCCTCGTTCATGACGCCACCTTTAACTAAAGTCGTTTCCTCCTCGTGACAAATGATAAGCT
>JACXWG010000010.1 GCA_014764605.1 Quinella sp. 1Q5
CGATGACGATGACGATGACGACGATGACGACGATGACGATGACGACGATGACGACGATGATGACGACGATGACGATGACGACGATGACGACGACGACGAAGGCGAAATCGTTCCGGTCGACCCGACTGAAGAAGACGTTATCGAGCCTATCAAGGAAGAAGAAATTAATACCGACGCTGTTAACGAAGACGGCACCATTGACGAGACTAAGATTAGCGAGGGCGACATTGTCACTACAACCGAAGCTCAAGCAACCGCAACAACAGTTCTTTCCTCTGTCGATACCACCGATGCAACTGCAACCGTTCTTTATGCAACCACACAGACTCAGACCACCGATGGTAAAACTAATTACACGCAGATAACTGGCGTTGCGGGTATCAGAATTAAAGCTACTTCGTCTGGTAGCGGCACAAGTGCAACTCTCGGCTCGGGTAGCAAGAGAACTAGACTTGCTTTGGATGCTCGTGCAAATGTCGACGTCATGTTCGAGTATGACAGCACCACTAACAGCTACTCCACAGATCCTACCGAAATCAGAGCAAAGAGCGGTTCCGCATTCCAGGTCGGCGGCAACTCCGGCGTAGGTCTGGCGGTTGATGGCGGTCAGATGAACGTCAGCCTCTCCAACGGTAAACCCAGCTTGCTCGCTGTCTTGGCTAATGCGGTAATCAAGATCGGTAAAGCGATATTTGGTGATGTGCTCTATGCTACGACCGATACTTCGATTGAAGGCGTAACTATTACGTTCGACGGCTTCGATACTGAAGATGTCAACAACGTTATTCCGGACGGCAAGAAGGTCGGCACGATTGACATTGCCAACACCGAAGACGCAACTGTAACTGTCGACGGTAGCTATAAGTACACCTTCGCAATGCATGACAGCGACGGCGTTGCTATTAGCTCTGACGCGTTCGAACTCAAGTACGTTGACAGCGGCGACTACACCTTCACGGTTCTCGAAAACAACGGAATCAACCTTGACCTTGCTGATGTTGATGTTAAGGACGGCAAGACCCTCGACGTTGTCGCGGCAGGCGGCGCAGATCAGATCGTTCCTCCGACTGATGCAGACGGCGGCGCAATCAAGATTGCTGGCACAACCTACAACTACAAGGCTGTTGATGATAGCGATGCTTACTTCGCACTCGATAGCAAAGGCGCAGTAACTGCATTTGTCCTCGGCTCCAACGGCGACGGCATTGCATTCACGGATGCGGCAGATATTGCGGTCTATGATATTAACGACCTCGAAACCAACATCGTTAATGACGTTCCGTTCAGCGGCGGCACCATCGGATTTACCAAGACTGATGGCGGTTACTCGCTCACCTATGGCTTCAGGGAAGTCGGCAACTCTATCACGGTGAATGAAGACACAGCTACAGACGTCGAGTTGTTCTACGTCAATAAGAAGGCTTATTACGACGTTTCAGAACCCTTAATCGACAGCAGCAGCTATACTGTCACGATGACGGGCAAAGACACCTTCGAAATCAGCGGGCTTGCGGAAGACGCAGAAGTTACCACGGCTGACGGCGCAACAGTCTCGTTCGAGAACGCAGGCGGCACCGTTATCTTGAAGGGAACCAACGATCCTTCGAAACTCACAACCACTCTTACGATCGCGGGCGTAACCTCCAACGGCGGCGCAATCGAATTCGACGCGGACGCAGCAAAGCTTTTTGCAGACGGCATCACGATTAACGGCAACATCGTAAAGATTCCTGACGTAACCGATACGCTCACCTACAATCAGGACGGCACAATCATAGTTGGCGGCAACACTGTCTATGCAATTGGCGACGGCACCTACTTCGGTTACAAGATCGAGGGCGACGCTGACGGCACAGTTAAGTTGACTATCGACGACAACTCCAAGGTCACGGCAATAACCGAACTCAACCTCGGCAATGCTACCGGCGACTTCTCTGGCGATGTCACGGTCAATAGTTTTGATATTAACACGAACGACACCGAACTGACGGTCACTGGCAACAAAGATGCTGACGGCATTGATGCTATTAGCGGACTCGACGCAGGCAAGAACATCTCGCTCAGCGGCAGTGGCGAAGTCACGATCAACGACACAACCTTCAAGTACACTGGCGAAGAAGATATCGTTGTCACCGGTGCTACCGAAGGCATTGCTTCTGTAACTGGTATTGCTAGCGGCGACGCAGTCACCATTTCTGGCAACGACGCAGTAGTTGTTCTCCCGACCAACGGCGACGAAGCAGAAGTCACTGTCAATGGCGTTAAGTACACCTTCACCGGCGACGCAAGCAACGTTTCCATCAATGGCGCGGGCAATGTCAATGGACTCGCCGAAGACGCACAACTCGTAGTCGAAGGCAAGACTGGCACGATTGATGTCAACGGCACCACGGGTCTTGACGCAACTAAGACAATCCGCGGCACCTATGACGGTAGCCAAGCAACGGTAGTCGATCCTTCTAATCCGATTGTCAACAAGAACTCTTCCGTCAGCGAAATCGAAGATATGCTCGGCTTGTCCTATAGCGGCACGCAAATCGTTGGTAAGACCGACGCATCTGCTCTCGACTACAGCGACGCAGGCGAGAAGAAGAAAGTAACCCTCGGCGACGGCGGCCAAATTGTAACCTTCGGCGAATATGGCAAGAACGAAGTCGTTGTCGATAGCGACGCAACTGGCAACAAGAGAATCGAACTCGGCACCAGAGGCGACGCAGTTATCGTCAAGGGTAGCGACACTGATTCTGTTATCGACGTTATCGGCGGCGCAGGCGCAGATTCCATCGTTGTCCAAGACAAAGCTCCGGTTGCGTTTGACATGAGCAAGGGCGGCGCAGACAAGGTCATTACCTTCGCAAGCTCCAATGCAAAAGTCACTCTCGACACCTACGACATCAACTCTGGCGGCGGACTCGTTGTCCATGAGGCAGCAGCTTCTGACATTGCCGATGCTATCGATGACGGTCTTATCCAGTTCACCGGCAACCAGATTGTTGAAGTCTATCGCGACGGTAGCCGTGCTGCTGACATCACTGTCAGGAATAAGAGCGGCGATCCTTCCACGATGATCAACCTCTTCAACACAGAGGGCGAAAGCCAGAAGGTCGGCTTCACTGGTAGCGCAGGCGGCGTACTCGACGCAAGCAAAGTTTCCGGCGACCTCATCCTTGTCGGCAACAAAGACGGCAACAAGACTGGCAACTCCTCTCTCATTGCTGGCGCGGGCGACGACACCATCTACGCTGGCTCTGGCGATAGAGTAGACGCAGGCGCAGGCATCAATACTGTCAACCTCGGTTATGGCGGCGCGACTGTTGTTGCTACCCAAGGCTACACGACAATTAACAACCTCTTGCCTGGTAAGTTGGGCGACGTTCTCGCTATTAACAGTGCTGACTCTGTCACGTTCGACGGCTCTAACCTCATTGTCTCTGGCGCTGGTTACGCAGTATCTGCTTCCCTCCCGACTGAGTTCACTGGCACCGATTATGTCAATCAGCTCTTCGAGATCAGCGGTCAAACTGTCGAAGCGGCTATCGCGGCTACCGGCAAAGACATCACTGTTAGCGACAATTATGACGTTCCTGACTACTTCTTCGGCAACGGCGGCGTAAGCTTCAAGGATTACAGTGGCGAAGTCGTTATCGACGCTAAGGGCGGTTGGAAGACAACCGAAATTGGCGGTAAAGAAGTCAGATTCAGCAACACGCTCTCCAGCGTCCAAGGCGGCGCAGGCACGACCCAGCTCAAGGGTTATGAAGCAAACGATATCTTCGCGGCTGGCTCTGGCGTAACTTCGCTCTATGGCGGCGCAGGCAACAACACCTTGATTGGTTACACCGGCTCCGACAAGAAGGGCGCAGATGAATTCTTCGTAATCGGCAACGAGAACGGCGCAAAACACACCATCCAGAACTTCCAGTTCGGCACCGACTACATCAACACCGACCATATAAGCAACAACATCACCAAGGTCACTGTCGATGGTAGTGGTAGCAACGTCCTCCTCACGGTCACCAACAAGACCACGGGTGCTACTGAAACTGCTACTATCGAAGGCGCAGTCGATGCTGGCAACATCAAGATCGGCGGTGCGTCTGAAGGCGGAACTTTGGCAGTCGGTCAAGTCGGCTCCGTTGCAGTCACTGTCGACGGCGAAGCTAACTACCTCGCGGCAACTGTTGCTGGCGGTGCAACCGTTAAGGTCGACTCGAACCTCACTGAAAAGACTGCAATTTGGCTTGCGAACGAAGAACGTAGCGGCAAGTGGTTCAGCGACAACTTCGCAGTCATCGATGCAACTGGTTCGTCTGCTGAACTCGAATTGGCTGGCGACGCTAAGGCTAACACGATCTACGGCGGCGCAGGCAATGCAAGTCTGTGGGGCGGCTCCGGTAGCGCAGGCGACCTCCTCGTCGGCGGTACTGCTAGAAACTCCTTCTACTACGAGCAAGGCAACGGTGCTGACACCATCAGCGGCGCAAATGACGGCGACGTCATCAACCTGTTCGATACCTCGCTTGAGAACATCACGAACGCTAACATCACCAGCGGCGGCGTAGTGGTCAACTTCAACAACGGCGGTTCGATCATGGTCAACAGCAACGCGGCGGTCGAATATCGTCTTGCTGACGGCTCCACCTACACTGCAGACCACAATACCCACACCTGGAAGAAAAACTAATCTGGGCTGAAACCTAGCACGGAGATAGAACGTATCAAATAATCTGAACTGAATTTTAAGTTCAAGGGCCTCGACTAAATGTCGGGGCTCTTTTTTGTCACAATAAAAAAAGCTCGCAGGTTTCAAAGCCCGCGAGCTTTTTGTTTGTCAAAGTGCTATAGGATTGCCTTCAGCGTCAAGCGGCTCCGTTATAAGGAAAAGTGCGCTCAAGTCGACGTGGAAAATAACCGTGTACTCGTCCTCGTCGTCAGCCGCGCCATTGAACTTGTTGCTGTACAGGAGCGACGCTGCGTGGCAATAGTCGTTGACTTGGTCGCCGAACGCGCTAGTTTTCTTGCTACAAATCGGCTCAAGGAATTTAAAAACAGTGCCCGCCCGAAAGATTCCGTCGACGAAAACTTTTTCCGGCAGATAGTTATTGTCCTCAACGAACGGTATCGCAACCTTAGCGCGCAAGAAAAGATTTTCAAAGTCCAGATTAGTAATCATAACGTCACCTCAGAAACTCACGGAGAACTTTGACTTCTTGTCGTCGGCAATCGTGAGGAAGTCGCTAAAGCCGGTCATGTCCAAGACCTCGCGGACGTTCTCACGAATGTTGCGGATTTTCATTGAGCCTTGCTTGTCCATGCGCTTTTGGAATTTAAGTAACGTGCGCAAACCCGCCGACGAAATGTATTCCAAGTCCGCAAGGTCAATCGTCAAGTCCGTCACGTTAGCAAGCGTCGTTGATAAATCTTTGTCGAGTTCAAGAGCTGTGACGGCGTCGAGTCTGCCGCTTAGATAAACCGTCAACGCCGCGCCCTCTGAAACTTTTTTTATCTCCATTTAAAATGCCTCCTTTTGCCCGCCGATTGTAGCAAAGTTTGTAAAGGGGCGTCAAGTATGCTAAGATTGGCGAAAAACTTTTGGGAGGTCTTCAAGATGATGAACAACAGCAAGGCAACGCAAATCAGCGAGAATATTTTTTGGGTAGGCGCAGTCGATTGGTCTATGAGAAATTTCCACGGCTACGAGACTTCCCGCGGCTCGACGTACAACGCTTATCTTATCCTCGACGACAAGATTAGTTTGATTGACACCGCCAAGATTGATTTCAAGGACGAACTCATCAGCCGGATTTCTTCCGTCGTCGACCCCGCGAAGATTGATATTATCGTCTCCAGCCATGTCGAGCCCGACCACTCCGGCGCATTCAAGGAGATTGCTAGCCTTGTTCCGAACGCCCAAATCATCACGACGAACCCAAACGGGCTTAAGGGCTTGACTAATCGCTACGGCAAGTTGAATTATAAACCGGTCAAGGCGGGCGATGAAATTTCTATCGGCAGACGCACGCTTAAGTTTGTCCCGACGCCCATGCTCCATTGGCCTGATTCGATGGTCACTTACTGCCCCGAAGAAAAGATTTTGTTCAGCAATGACGCATTCGGCGAACACTTAGCAACGTCAATGCGATTCGACGACGAGAACGACTTAGCGATTATCCTGCACGAGGCGAAGAAGTACTACGCGAATATCTTAATGCCCTTCGGCAAGCAAGCACAGATTGCGCTTAAGGCTCTGGGCGGCTTGGAACTCAAGATGATTGCCACGGGGCACGGCGTCATTTGGCGGAAGCATATCGATAAAATTCTTGCCTGCTACAAGTCGTGGAGCGCGGGCGAAGTCTCGGAACGGGCGGTTATTGTCTTCGATAGCATGTGGCATTCGACGGAAATTATTGCGCAGACGATTACTGAAGCTTTCGCTAAACGTGGAATTCCCGCAGCGTACTACGACATAAAAAAGACGCCGCTTAGCGACATCGTAACGGACATATTCACGAGCAAATATCTGGCGGTTGGCTCGCCCACGATTAACAATCAGATGATGCCGACAATCGCCGCGTTCCTGTGCTACCTTAAGGGCTTGCGTCCTGTCAATCATAAGGCGTTCGCGTTCGGTAGCTACGGTTGGGGCGGGCAGAGTATCGCTCTCGTTGAAGACGACCTCAAGGCGGCGGGCTGTGAAATCATCCTAGACAAAATCCGCGTCGCCAATCTCCCGACGACCGCTCAGCTTGACGACATCACGGAAAAGATTCTGGCTCTCGACTTGTAAGGAGACTTAACATGGCTAAGCAACTTACCGCCGAACAAAAGACAATCAGCGAACTTTTAAGCAAACGCGGCGTCAAATTCTTAATCCCAGATTATCAACGCCCTTATTCATGGGAGCGTGAACAATGCGAAACTCTTTGGGATGACATCACCGCTTTTGCTTTCCCGTTCGACCACGAGTTCAACTCGAACAACGACCAGTATTTTCTCGGCACAATCCTGACGTTTCAAAATGATTCTTACCAACATGAAGTCATTGACGGGCAACAGCGGCTCATAACTTTCTTGCTCATGCTCCGTGCTTTTTATCAGGCGGCAGAAAAAACCGAATTTCTAAACAAGGAAAGTGTTCTATCAAGTATCGGGCAATGCATTTGGCACACGGACGAATTTCGCAACGTCGATAAGACAAGTCTCAAGCTGAATTCCGAAGTTGCCTCCGACGAAGACATTGCCGAGTTTCAAAATATTTTAGAAAAGGGCGAGGCAACTAAGGGCAATAAGAGCAATTACGCCGTCAATTATTGCTTGTTCCAAAATTGGATTAAAGACTTTAAGGAGAAACATCCTAGCGAATTTTCTTATTTGCCGATGCGGATTCTGAACAACTGTATACTCCTGCCGATTGATGTAGATTCGCAGAATACTGCGCTAAGGATTTTCACTACTCTCAATGATAGAGGAATGCCCCTCACCGACTCAGACATCTTCAGAGCGCAACTGTATAAACTTTTCAAGCAAGACGGAAGGCAGAGCAAGGAACTTTTTGTTAAGCGTTGGAAGGCTTTGGCAGAGCTTTGCGAGAAAAATTTTCATCCGCGCAAGGGCACACCACTTGACGATTTATTTAGGCGGTATATGTATTACGCTAAGACACGGCGGGCAGTTGAACGCAAGGAACGCATAAGCGATACTTTTAGCGACCAGCGTGATTTTTACGCCGAAAACAACTACGAGCTTTTACGCGATAAAGAGGTTTACAAAGATTTGGAGACCTTGGCACAGTTTTGGGATGAGGTTGCCAATCGAAACAATCGCTTTCCGCCGAACGTGCTTAGACGGCTATACATGCTCAGCTATTCACCATACAGCTCGTGGAGCTATGTCGTTTCGCTTTATTTCATGAGTTGGCGCGAGATTGATGAGGAATATTTTTGTCAATTCTTGGATAAGATTATGGCGTTGATTTTAATGAATGCTCTTTTGGATTCGGGCAAGCAAAATATTCGTCGCCTATTTGTTATGGAATTCAAAAACATTTACAATGGCGAACCAGTTAAATTCGAGCAGTATCTACAAAAAGAAAGCCTTATTCGCAGTCGACTTAGAGAAATGAAATTCAGCAACAATAAGCCGATTACTCGCGCAATGCTGGCGTGGTGGACTTTTCGCGACCCGTCGCAGGAATTGCCGCCACTCGGAACTTATTTACATATAGAACACATTTACGCAAAAAAACGTCACGAATTTGAATCGTTAAGAAATCCTGATGCTTTAGAGTTTTTAGGGAATAAAACTTTGCTTGAGGAAGGTATAAACATTCGAGCGGCAGATTATCGTTTCGAGGACAAGAAAAAATACTATTTAGGTTGGCAACCACTAGGCAAGGGCAAGAAGTATCAGCCTGCTACGTTTAATCTTGAGCTACGTAGCTTAGCCGAAACGCACGACGATTTCACGGAAGAAGACATCTCAGCCCGCAATGAAAAAATTTTCGACGCCTTCATTGAGTATTTGCGCGAACAAGGTTTGCTACTTTAGCCGCGGAAGTGCTGAACCCAATAATGCTTGTACTTTGAATTAGACTTGTAATAGTAGACGACGCCCAGTTCCTTGAACTCAGGATTTAAAATGTTTTCGCGGTGTGACTTTGAATCCATCCACGCCTGAACGACTTGTTTTGGTGAAGTCTGACCGCCCGCTAAGTTCTCGCCGAGTATGTGTCCGCGCTTTGCCATTGCCGTAAAACATTTCGAGCCGTCGGGTCTGGTGTGTGAAAACTTCGTCGGCAATTCAACCGCTCTGACGTAAGCACTAGCTGCTAAGTCCTTTGCGAACTTCAAAGGGGACAAACCGACCCTTGACCGCTCCACGTTGACGAGCCGCAATACTTCTGTTGGGAAATCTTCCGCTTTTTGCGTCCAACGAGCCGCGTCATTGGCGACTACGACTTTTTGAGCCGCCGACGCGTCCGAGAAGTTCATCACCACGATTAAGAAGATTATCGCAATCCATAAAAATTTTCTCAATGCCAATCACCTCGCTGAAATTTTATTCGGTCAATCTTAACTGCGCCTTAACAATGGACGGATTATTTTTCCTAAATCTTGTCGTGGCGGTTGCAGGTATGTTATAATCCGCACGAAAAGTTTTTCTATCTTTTGAGAGGAGTGTTTGAAAATGAAGCTACACAAGGTCTTCAAGAGGGTAGTGACTGCAGTCTGTGCGTTGGCTTTGGCAGTAGGCGTCGCGGGTTGCGGCGGCGGCTCTGGCGAAAAGGAACAATTCATTAACATCGCTACTGGCGGCACAGCTGGCACTTATTATCCTATCGGCGGAGCTATTGCCGAAGTCCTAAACAAAAACGGCATGAACGCTTCCGCACAATCAACTGGTGCGTCCGTCGCCAATATCAACATGCTAAAGGACAAACAAGTTGAGCTTGCAATCGTTCAGAACGACATAACTTATTACGCAGTCAATGGCGAGGAAATGTTCAAGGAAAGCGGCAAGGTCGAAAACCTTACGGGTATCGCGTCGCTTTATCCTGAAACGTGTCAATTCGTCGTCCGTGAAGACTCTGGCATTAAAAAGATTGAGGACTTAAAAGGTAAACGCGTGGCAGTCGGTGCGGCGGGTTCTGGTGCTGAGGCTAATGCCCGTCAGATTCTCGAAGCTTACGGCATCACTTATGACGACGTCGACGAGCAATTCCTTTCCTTCGCTGAAGGCTCCTACGCCCTCAAGGACGGCACCGTTGATGCGGCGTTCGTGACTGCTGGCTATCCTACTGCGTCCGTCCAAGATATTGCCTCCCAGAATAAGATTCGTCTCTTGCCTATCGGCGACGAGCAAATTAAAAAGCTCAACGAGAAATATCCGTTCTACACCAAGACGACTGTCCCTGCAGGCACTTATCAGGGCTTTGAAGAGGAAGTCCCGACCGTCAGCGTTATGGCTATCCTTGTTGCCAATGACAGAATCGACGCGGCTCTCGGCGAAAAGCTCACGAAGGCTATTTTCGACAACCTAGACAAGATTGCGGCGGCGCACTCCGCAGGCAAGAGCATTACCAAAGCAACCGCGCTCGAAGGCATGGCCTTCATCAAGATGAACGAAGGCGCAACCAAGGTTCTCAAGTAAAATTTTTTGACACGAATAAATTTTAACACGGCGTCGAGGATTCTCGGCGTCGATTTTTTTTGAGGAGGCACTATGAATTTTATCGTGACGACGATTAGGAAGCCAACTGAGGCGGTCGAAACGCTTGCTAAGGAAATTTCTTTGAAACTCGGCGGGCAATTCGTAAAGCGTGAAGACTTATCCTTCGACGCGCTCAAGACGATTCACGGCGTGGAAAATATTCTGCTCGTCAAGAAGAATTCGTTAAGCGTCGTAACTTCGGAGGGTGAATTATTTTTCCACCCGAACACCGCACACCTTAGGATAAAAAATCTGCGCGGCGGCGAAGGCGACCGATTGATTGACGCGCTGAAAATCTCCGCTGGCTCGAAGGTTTTGGATTGCACGCTTGGTTTAGGCTCCGATGCCATTGTTGAAAGCTTCGTGGCGGGTAAGGTCGTCGCCCTAGAAGTCAATCCGCTTATCGCTGAAGTCGTCAGCCACGGCTTGAAGAATTTTTCCGACGAAAGCCCGCACATTTTGCAAGCTATGCGCCGCGTCGAAGTCATTAACGTTGATTGCGGAGAGTTTTTGAAGATTTGCGCGGATAATTCGTTCGATGTGGTTTATTTCGACCCGATGTTCAGAAATCCAATTAAAACTAGCTCCGGACTCAATCCTATTCGTCCGCTCGCCGATAATCGCCCGTTGACCAAAGAAATTGTCCGCGAAGCTTGCCGAGTTGCTAAAAATCGCGTCGTCATGAAAGAACATAGCGGCAGTTCGGAGTTTGAACGGCTCGGATTTGAAATTTTGGACGGCGGCAACTATAGTTCCGTTGCTTTCGGCGTCATTGACAAGGCATAACGCCTCCTGTAGAATCAAAAAAAAGTTTTGGAGGCAGTAAATGTTTGACAAAGAAGTTTTGCAGTATAAAGTCGGCGGCTTGCTCTATATGCCCGCTTTCCAAAAAAATATCGTCCAAAAAATAGCAGAAGGCAAATTCCCGCGCCTAACGTCGATTGCTTTTTGTTTGGAAGACTCGATAAGCGACGAATCACTTGAGGCGGCGGAGGCGTCATTGAAAATCATCTTGCAAGAACTCGGAAGTTTGGAAAGATTGCCGCTCGTCTTCGTTAGGATTCGTTCGCCGCGTCATTTGGAAACTTTTCATGAGGTAATCGGCTCTCGTTCAAAAATCTTGACGGGATATATCCTGCCAAAGTTCGATATGAGCAACGCGGCGGCTTATCTGCCACTCGCACGGCAAATTAACCTTCCAATCATGCCGACGCTTGAAACCAATCGCATTTCAAGCCTTTTGACGCGCCGCACTGAACTTTTGAGCTTAAAACAAATCCTCGACGAATCAAAACCGCTTATTTTAAATATTCGCGTCGGTGTGAATGATTTCTGCAATCTGTATGGTCTTAGGCGCAATATCAATCAAACAATTTACGATTTAGGCATTGTTCGCGACGTGTTGATTGATATTCTGAACGTATTTGCTAAAGATTATGTCGTCGCTGGCTCCGTTTGGAATTATTTTAGCGGAAATTCCTGGTCTGAAGGTTTGCAAAGAGAATTGGAACTGGATAAGGCAAACGGTTTTATCGGCAAAAGTGCAATTCACCCCGCGCAGTTGCCGATTATTTTTGACGCTATGAAGGTCAGCCGCACAGATTTTGACGACGCAAATCAGATTTTGAATTGGCAATCGAATACTCACGGCGTCAGGAAGAGTTCTAACGGCTCGCGCATGAATGAAGTTAAATGCCATTTGAATTGGGCGCGGCGGGTTAAGATTCTCGCTGAACTTTACGGCGTAACATAAAATTGCGTTTAAATGCATTTTTCACTTTGCAAGCTCCAAATCCCCAAAAATCGGGGCGTTTTTTTTATGCCCGAAAATCCCGCATTGTGACGCCATTTTTTTAACGTAAAATTATCTGTACATAGAATTTTCCAATCGCCACTAAAAATCGCCCGTTTCAAACCTCAAATCGCCTCTCGGATTGAAATTTTTACTCTTAAGAGGATTTTTTGTTTGACGAACTGAATTTTTGCCTTTAAACTATGAAAAACACTTTGGAGGCGGTTTATATTGAAAATTTTTACTTCAAACGACGTTTTGCTACTCGCTAAGCGGCTCAACAATAAAAAACGTAATTATTTGCTCGTAAATCCGATTCAAGGCAAACATTTGCCTACAAAACCTGCCGTCGCACTCGAAATGATGAATTCTCTTGGCGAAAAAGTCGCTAAAAACTATTCTGAAGCCAGATTAGTAATCGGATTCGCTGAAACTGCCACTGCTATAGGCGCAATCGTCGCAAAAAACATTTCTGACGATTGTTTTTATCTTCAAACTACGCGAGAAACCTTTAAAGTCGAATTTATTGAGTTTTTAGAGGAACATAGCCACGCGCCCGAACAAAAACTTTATTCAAAAGGACTTTCCGAGCTAATTAATCAAACTTCGGAAATTATTTTCGTCGATGATGAACTTTCGACGGGCAAGACGCTACTAAATATCGTCCGCCAGCTGAAAAATAAATTCCACGCACTGAACGATAAAAAAATTTGCGCGGCGTCGATAATCAATCGCTTATCGGAAGAAAATCTCGCGGCATTGGCGGCAGAAAATATTTCCTGCGTTTATCTCGTCAAACTCAATCAAAGTTTCGACGTGGAAAAAATTTCCGTGGAGCCTGCACGCGAAGTCGAGCCGATTAATAAACGAATTCCGCCATATGAAATAAATTTTTCGGCTGACCCAAGACGCGGAGTAAAAATCGGCACATATATTAATCAATGCGATGAACTCGGAAATTTTATTGCTGAAATGCTCGGCGATGAAAAAATTGGCGAATTTTTGATTTTAGGCACGGAAGAATTCATGTTGCCAGCGATTATTGCAGGTAATCACCTTGAATCAAAAAATTTTTCTATCTTTACGCACTCGACCACGCGCAGTCCGATTGGCATAAGCAATGATAAAAATTATCCGATTAATAATGGTTTTAAGCTCCGAAGTTTCTATAATTCAACGCGAACGACTTATATTTACAATTTAAAGCACTATGACGCGGCAATTATCGTTACAAATGCCGAAAATTTTTCTTTAGGACTTGAAGATTTAATTTCTGCACTTAGTTTTCACGGAATAAATAAGATTTTTTGTGTGGAGGTCAAAAATGTTTAGCACATATCGCCCGCAAGATGTAAAAATTTTATTAAAAGACATCAGCGGACTTGTCGAGCCGCTAGGAACAGCCGAACGCGAGAAATTAATCCAAGCGGGGCGGCATTATTCGGAAATGTTGCCGATTGAGTATGAGCCGTCGGAAAAATATTTGCAAGCATACTTCGACGCCATCAAACGATATTCAAAGCTGACAGCCGCCGCCATCGCGAACGTCGCCCAAAAAATTTTCCTCGACAAGGGCAATAGCGTCGTCTTAGTTTCATTGGCGCGAGCCGGCACGCCGATTGGGATTCTGATTAAGCACTACCTGGAGAAAAATTTTTCTTGCCAGGTCGCCCATTACACGATTTCGATTATTCGCGGCGTCGGCATTGATAAAAACGCCGTGAATTTTATTTTGGCACGTCATAAGCCCGAAGAAATTCAATTCGTCGACGGCTGGACTGGCAAGGGAGCAATTCAACGCGAATTAACCAACGCCATGAAAGATTTTCCCGAAATTAACAGTGGATTAGCGGTTTTGAGTGACCCGGCTGGCGTCGCGGAGAAATGCGGCACTCACGAGGACTTTTTAATCGCGAGTTCGTGTTTAAATTCGACAGTTAGCGGACTTTTGAGCCGAACTTTTCTGCGCAGTGACATAATCGGAGCGGAAGATTTTCACGGCGCAGCTTTTTATCGCGAATTAGCCGACAAAGATTTAACTTATCAATTTATAGAGGCTATCGAGAGAAATTTTGACGCCACAACCGAAATAAAAAACTCCGCCGTCGAAAGTAACAGCGGACTTGCCGAAGTCAGAAGAATTGCCGAGGATTTTAAGATTGCTGATATTAATTTGATTAAACCGAGCATTGGCGAGGCAACGCGGGTATTATTACGCCGTTTGCCGTGGAAAATTTTAGTTCAAAGCCTAGACGACGAGAATTTAGCGCATTTATATCAATTAGCAAAGGAGAAAGGCGCGCCGCTCGAAGTTTATCCGCTGAAAAATTACAAAGCGTGCGGATTAATTCGACGGCTTGCCGATAATTAGTCATGAAAATACTTTTCGCATGTGATTTGGACAATACGCTGATTCATTCACACAAATATCGCCGCGAAGATGATATTTGCATAGAAATTTACGAGGGGCGCGAGCAAAGTTTTATTTCAAGGCGGGCTTTGGACTTGCTCAAGAGAATTTCGGAAAAAATTTTATTTATACCCGTGACGACGCGTTCAATCACTCAATATCGGCGAATTTTCTGGACGGAAGACTTTTTGCCGCGTTATTCAGTCGTAGCCAATGGCGCGTATCTTTTGGACGGTGATAAACAGGAAAATTTTCTTAGCGAAGTCGCCACGCCTTACGAAACGGAAATAAATCGGCAATTAGCTTCAGCAGATAAAAATATCTTCACCATAGCGCGAATCGTCGACGAAAGTTTTTTATTCCTGCGTTGCCGAGATGATATTGACCCCGAAGGAATTTCTTTCGACACGAATTTAACGGTTCAGCACACGGGGAAGAAGATTTATCTGTTTCCGCCGCTACTCAACAAGGGCGAGGCGTTAAGACTGCTGATAAAAAGATTTTCGCCCGATAAAGTCATAGCGGCGGGCGACAGCGCGATTGATTTGCCGATGCTTGAAGTTGCGGACGTTGCGTTTGGCAAAAAAAATCTGCGCGGAGAAAATTTTATTCCCTTCGTCGACGCCGAAGAGTTCTTGGAAAGGATTTTACTTGCTACGTCAGTGTGACAAGCAATCACATAGATTTTCAAAATCGCCGTTAGTTGCTCAAATGTGACAATCATGCGGCGATTTTTAGTTTTTTAAACCAAAATCAGCCTTAAGAGTCTCAAAATTCTTGCCGAGTCACAAAAATTCTTTTACAATCGCCAAAACGAACAACAGATAAGCAAATTCGGGAGGCGGAAATCAAATGACACCAGTTGAGCGCAGAATTTTAATCAAAGTTTCGACGATGTACTATCTCGAACACATGAAGCAAACAGAAATCGCAAAACGTCTCGGAGTTGAACGCACGACAATTAGCAAACACCTCAAACGGGCTCTCGACCAAGGAATTGTAACCATAACCGTTGCCAACGAAAATTTCGAGGACATTGAATCGGCAATGGAAAAGCGTTTCGGGCTTAAGGAATGTTTTATCGTTCCGCGTAGCTATGACCTCCTTGCTATCAAACAAGCTATGGGGCGTGCAGGACTTCAACTCCTCCGCCGTATCGTATCGAACAAGCAAATAATCGGTCTGGCGTGGGGCACGTCGATTAGAGAGCTTACCCGCCATGCTCAAAATTCCAAAGTCCCGCAAATCGACGCAGACTTTGTTCCACTCGATGGCGGACCAGAGAATATCGACAGCGAACTGCACGTCAACACCCTCTGCTACGAATTGGCGCGGGCGTTTGGCGGTCGTTGCCACTACATTTACGCGCCAGTTATCACCCGCACGGCTGAAATTCGCAACGCTATTATTCAAGACGCTAACTACGAAAAAATTTCCGCCTTCTGGAAGAAACTGGATATAGGGCTAGTCGGTATTGGTGCGCCGGTTAAGTCGTCGAACTTGGTTTGGATGGGCGAATTCGGACGGCAAGCCATAGAAAGTTTGATGAGAACGGGGACGGTTGGTGAGATTTGCTCGGTCTTCTACGATAAGAACGGGCGCGAAGTCAAAACGGATTTCAGCGACCGGATTATCGGCGTAGAACTCGACACGCTACGCAATCTGAATTATTCAATCGGTATGGCGGCGTCGCGTGAAAAAGTTCCGGCGATTATGGGCGCGTGCAAGGGGCAAGCTATTAACGTTCTCATAACCGACGAGATGACCGCTAAGATTATGCTTAACGAGTAAGGAGGGCTTCGACGTGTTAGGATATTTCGTGGCGTTGGCAGTCGTCGTTTGGATAGCGCAGACGGTCTTGGGCTTTTGGCAGTTTAAAAAGTTCAATCGACACCTAAAGGACTTGCGCAAGCTCGGCAGGGTTGCAATCGGTCGGGCTCGTGGATATTTCTCGGCGGGAGTTTTAATCCTGTTTGTCATTGACGACGAGTGCAGAATCCTAAAGGGCGAGATTATGGAAGGTCGAACAGTCTTTGCCAGCTTCAAACCCTTTAATCATTTTAACGGCTTGACGCTCTTTGAACTAAGCGACGACCTATGCAAAAGCATGAAACTTTCTCTTCAGCAGGGAATAGCGGTTATGTCGGCTCAAAAAGAATACGAGAGCTATAAATTCATAAAGACGCAGGAGAATCTTGCGGTTAGCTAGACGATTAACGGTTGAGGGCTAAGCGCGCAGTCTTCAACCTTAATCCATAGATTTAAAAGTTTTTCTAGGAGGGAATTTTATGGACACATTGGTATCTTTCGCCCAAGCTTTTATCGGGCTGTTCAATCGCGGTGGTGAGACTCTAGCCGGTTGGGTATCTGGAATAATTCCGACGCTTATCGTTCTGCTCGTCGCCATGAACGCAATAGTTAAGATGATTGGTAACGAACGAATCGAAAAATTCGCGGGCGTCTGCGCGGGCAATCCTCTTTCACGCTACATCGTCCTGCCCGTTATCGGAACGTTCTTCTTCTGCAACCCGATGACTTTATCCTTAGGCAAGTTCCTGCCCGAATTCTACAAGCCCAGCTATTATGCAAGTGCTTCTGGTTCGTGCCACACGCTTAACGGCATGTTCCCGCACATCAACCCCGGCGAATTGTTCGTTTATCTGGGCGTGGCAAACGGTATCACGACTCTTGGACTAAATCACATCGACCTTGCGTTGCGTTACTTGCTTATCGGTATCGTGATTAACTTCATCCGCGGTTGGGTAACGGACTTCTGCACCGCTTACGTTCAGAAGCAACAGGGCATTTCGCTTAGCAAGACTTTGAAGACGGCGTAAGGAGGAATTGAAATGGCTGATTATAAAGCAGTAGTCGTTAAAGCGGGTAGCGGCGGCTTCGGCGGACCTTTAACGCTTGTCCCCGACGCGAAGAAAAATAAAGTCGTCAACATAACCGGCGGCGTCATGTCGAAGGTTGCACAGACACTCGCAGAGATGACAGGTTGCGAACTCGTCGACGGCTTCAAAACCCGCGTACCCGATGATGAAATCTTAGTCGTCGTAATTGACTGCGGCGGGACGTTGCGTTGCGGTATCTATCCCCAGAAAAGAATCTTTACAATCAACTTGAACGCAACGGGACCTTCGGGACCTTTGGCAGACCATATCAAAGCGGACATCTACGTTTCAGCAGTCAAGCCCGAAAATATTTCCTATGCGGAAGGCGTCGCGGCTCCTGCGGCAAGTGCGGCTCCCTCTGCTGGCGGCGGTTATAAATCAGTCGTCGTCAAGGCGGGCAGTGGCGGCTTCGGAGGACCTTTAACACTCGTTCCAGACGCGAAGAAAAATAAGGTCGTCAACATAACTGGCGGCGTCATGTCTCAAGTCGCCAAGACCCTATCCGAGATGACAGGTTGCGAACTCGTTGACGGCTTCAAAACTCGTGTGCCTGATGATGAAATTCTCGTTGTCGTCATCGATTGTGGTGGAACCTTGCGTTGCGGCATTTATCCCCAGAAGAGAATCTTTACAATCAACTTGAACGCAACGGGCCCCAGCGGACCTCTCGCTGAACATATAAAATCAGATATTTATTGTTCAGCCGTAAAACCCGATAACATCTCCTACGCGGACGGCTCGGCGGCTCCGGCTCCTGCACCTGCTCAACCTGCTAAAGATACATCTGGCGATTCGGATAGCGCGATTAAAAAAGGCGGCTACGACACCAGCAAAAAAATTACCGAGCAATCGTCTGGCAGTCTCATGGCTAAAATCGGTCAATTCATGGGCGGTATCGTTTCTGTCTTCTATCAAGCGGGGCGCGACTCGATTAATACGATTATCCGCACGATTCTCCCGTTTATGGCGTTTGTTTCAATGCTAATCGGCGTTATTCTCGGCACGGGCATTGGCGACGTTATCGCAAACCTTCTCTCGCCTCTGGCAGGCAATATCGTCGGTCTCGTGATTCTGTCCTGTATATGTTCGTTCCCGTTCCTATCTCCGTTCTTAGGACCAGGCGCGGTTATCGCTCAAGTTATCGGTGTTCTTATCGGCGTTCAGATTGGCGAAGGCAACATTCCCCCGCATTTGGCACTGCCGGCACTGTTCGCTATCAATGCTCAATGCGCTTGCGACTTCGTACCCGTTGGTCTCGGCTTGGCAGAGGCTGATGCGGAAACCGTCGAAGTCGGCGTTCCTTCCGTGTTGTACTCGCGCTTTATCACTGGTCCAGTATCCGTCATCCTCGCGTGGCTTGCAAGCTTCGGTCTCTACGAATCATAAAAAAATAGGTCTTTCGACCGTAAAAAATATAAAGGCAGGTAATTATACAATGGCAGAAAAGATTTATTCAAGCAAAATCGTCGAACTCGGCGGACAGGTTAGCGACTTCATCGCGGCGGCGAATATGATCATCATGTTTGATGAGGCAATGGCTCTTCCCGAACTGCGCGATGCTTGCGTTATGCACACCGGCAACGAACTGACTGGCATGATTAAGCCTGGCGACGTTTACAAAATCGCGGGTACCGAGTTTAAAATTGTCAAGGTCGGCTCCGAAGTTCAGAAAAACTTGATGAACCTTGGACACATTACGATTAAATTTGACGGCGGCGAAGGCGAACTCCTCGAAGGCTCCATTCACGTCGAAAACAAACCCGTTCCCGAAATCAAGCCTGGTCACATGATTGAAATCTTCAAGGCGGAAGATAAAAGAGTCGCGGACGGCTCGTGGCTCGGTCTCAAAGGCAAAACTGCGGTCGTAACGGGCGCGGCGTCTGGTATCGGCAAGGCTGTCGCTCAAGCCTTCCTAGACAACGGCGCAAATGTCGTAGTCTGCGACCTCAATCCCAATGAGCCTGAATTCAACATCACCGAGAACAGCGGCAAGGTTAAATACGTCATCACCAACGTAGCGGAGGCGGCAAGCGTTCAAGCTATGGTCAAGGTGGCTCTTGAGACCTTCGACAAGATTGATATTCTCGTCAACAACGCCGGCATTAACATTCCGTGCTTGCTCGTCGACCCGAAGGATCCTCACGGCAAATACGAACTCAACGAAAAAATTTACGATAAAGTCACCGGCGTTAATATCAAGGGCGTTTATCTCGTGGCGCAAGCTGTCGGTCATGAGATGGTTAAAGCTGGCGGCGGCGTTATCATCAACATGAGCTCGGAGTCTGGGCTTGAAGGTTCGGAAGGTCAGAGTATTTACGCGGCGACTAAAAATGCAGTCAACAGCTTCACTCGTAGCTGGGCGAAAGAACTCGGCAGATATAAAGTTCGCGTAGTCGGCATGGCTCCTGGAATCATGGAGGCGACTGGGCTTAGGACGCTCGCTTATGAGGAGGCATTAGCTTACACTCGCGGAATCACCGTTGACGACCTGCGCAAAGGTTATAGCTCAACTAAGACGACGCCTCTTGGACGTAGCGGCAAACTTTCCGAAGTAGCAGATGCAGTTGTTTTCCTTGCAAGCGATAGAGCCTCTTACGTCGACGGCGTGACTGTAAACGTTGCGGGCGGCAAAACTCGCGGTTAAGCAATAAGGAGCAGTAAAAATGTTTTGGAAAGATGATAAGTCTAAAATGCGCGTGGCGGCGTCTCTCATGTCAGCGGACTTTGCACACTTGGCGGACGAGATAAGGCACGTGACTGACGCGGGCATTGAGCAAATTCATATCGAAGTTGGCGACGGCGTTTTCTCGCCAAATATCACGGTCGGTGCTCCAGTTGTAAAAAGTTTGCGCAAAGTCACCGAGGCAATATTCGAAGCCCACTTGATGACGATAAAGCCCGAAGATAAAATCGTTGAGTTCGCGCAGGCGGGCGCAGACTTGATAACGTTTCATATCGAGGCGACCGAGCAAGCCCAAAGTGTTATTCATAAAATCAAAGGCGCAGGCTCCAAGGCGGGTATTGCACTCAATCCCGCGACGCCGCTTTGCATGATTGAAGAACTCCTCTATGACGTCGACGTTGTTTTACTCATGACGGCGATTCCAGGCTCCGCGGGGCAACCTTTGCTTAAACATTCACTCGACAAGGTTAAACGACTTCATAACATTATCCGCGAAAACGATTACGGTTGTCTGCTGGAAGTTGACGGCGGCGTAACGATTGAAAACGCTCAAGCCTTGCGCGAGGCAGGTGCGAATATTCTCGTTTCTGGCACAGCCATTTACGAATCAACCGATGTTTGGGCTTCCGTCTCCATGCTTAAAGGCGAATAGCAACTTTTCCTCTCCACAACTCCCCCTAAATTAAAAAACCCTCTGGCAAATTGCTTGAGGGTTTATCTTTTGAGATTAGCTTTAAGTTCGACGGTGAATTTGGTACCTTCGCCGAGTTTTGACGCCACGGAAATTTTTCCTTCGTGAAGCTTGACAATCTCCGCCGCAATCGCCAAACCAAGACCGTTGCCGCCCATCTCACGCGAACGAGCCTTGTCCACGCGATAGAACCGTTCAAAGACCTTATCCAAATCTTCGGGCGCAATGCCAATGCCACTATCCATCACGGCGAACACTGCGCGGGTGTTGTCAGCCTTCTCCAAACGGACGAGCACTACGCCGCCTTCCAGCGTATACTTAATCGCGTTGTCCACCAAAATAATTGCCAGTTGCTTAATCCGTTGTTCGTCGGCGTTAATCATAACCTTAGTAAAATTTTCGCCAGCGAGGCGGATATTTTTTTTCTCGGCAATGGGCGTCATTGTACGAATCACTTGCTTTAAAATCTCCGTCAAGTCGAGGCGTTGAATCTTAACCTTTAGGGCGTTGTTGTCACTGCGGGCGACCATGAGCAAATCGCTAACGAGGTTGGTCATTTTCTTGACTTCGCTCTTTAAATCCTCAAGCACCTGCCGCAAGAAGGGTTCTTTAATCGACGGGTCAGCCAACAGTAAGTCCGCCGAAGCCATGACGACTGCCAAGGGTGTCCTGAGTTCGTGGGAAGCGTCCGCCGCAAATTGTTTCTGCTTGTCGTAAGCCTCTTTGAGCGGAACCAACGCCCGACCCGCCATGTAGTAGCCGATTGCCGAGGAGATTAGCACCGCCACGAATCCCAAGACGACTTGCGCATAGGTTGCCTTTTGCAGTCCGGAATAAAGCGCGGTAACATCCTTGCCGACGTAAAGAGTTTGGGTGACGTTATCGGCGACGATTTGCTTTGAAGTCATCATCACGGTATTAAGTTGCCCCGTCTCGTTGGAATGCTGGAAAACCTCGACCTCGCCCTCCGCAAGGTTGCCGCTCTCGATAACGTCCAATACAAACTGTTCAAGGCGGAAAGACGCCCGCTCGAAACGAATCAGTTGCTTGTTCTCGTTGAAGATATAGAAGAACAACCTATCGTTGGAAGAGCGGAAGTAGCGCGTTTCGTCGACGGAGATATTTGGGTTCTGCAAATAGAAAGTCTGCACCTCGGCGACACTGTTAGCCGCGTCCGATAGCTCCTGCGCCTGCTCGGAGAACATTGACCAATTCATCGCCATGTGCACGACGAAAATTATAACCGCCATGAAAACGCACATGATAAGCGCGTAAGCAAAGGCAAGCCGCCGCCGACTGCGCCCGAAGATTTCCATTAAGTTAAGCCTCTAAACGATAGCCGATACCGCGAACCGTCTTAATTGCAATGCTGCCGTCGTCAACCTCCATAAGCTTCTTGCGTAGAATCTTCATGTAGGAATCAATGTTGTTGGAGGTGATGTCGCGTTCAAGTCCCCAGATACGGTCGAGGATAATATCACGCGGCACGACTACGCCGAGATTTTGCGCCAGCAGGTCGAAGATTTGGAATTCACGCGGCGAAAGCTGTATAACCTGGTCTTTGCGCATGAGAACTTTGGTTGTGCGGTTAAGGGTGAAATCGCCAATCTCAATGACTTCCTGCTGAATCTTCTGTGTGGAACGTCTGCCCAGTGCGCGGAGCCTTGCAAGCAATTCATCGAACTCGAACGGCTTAACGAGGTAATCGTCCGCGCCGGCGTCCAAACCCATAACCCTATCTTCGACGGTGTCTTTAGCCGTGAGCATGAGGATTGCCCGTTCGTAGCCCGCCTCGCGCAGTTGCCTGCAAGCATCCAGCCCGCTGACATTGGGCATCATCCAATCCAAAACCAAGATGTCGTACTCGGAGTACATCGCGTATTCAAAGATGTCCGCGCCGTTGGTTATCCACTCGACGTTGAATTTATTTTGCTGGAGCATGTACTCAATCAATTTGCCAAGGCGGCTGTCGTCTTCGGCAAGCAGGATTCTCATCATCTGTCAATCACTCCTGAAATTTTTTCATGATTATATCAGATACTTTTTAAAAACACAATTCAAGCGTTGATATTGGCCGCGACAACTTTTATAATGGCGGAAACTTTTCAGGAGGAATCATCTTGAAGGACGAGACTAAGACCAAACTTGCCGCATTGAACTTTGATAACTTGCCCGCGAACGTCGAAGGCTTCACGTTGAAGAGAGTTTACGCGGCGGACGAGGACAAATTTATTTTCTTCACCTACGCCGACGACGCGACGCACTGCGTGATTAAAATTTACTTCCACGAGGAAACGCACGAGTTCAAAGTCAGCCAACGAATCGGATTAACGGAGTTTTGCCTAACGAATTTCTTCACGGAAGACCTTACACACTTCAAAGAGCTGATTAGCTCGGAACTCGGCGGCGTGCTTAAAAATCTGCGCGACATCAGAAATAAAAAGTTCAATGCCTTCCTGCGCGAGAAGAAAATTGATGCATGGAGCTACGGTTTGGAGTTGCCCGCGACGTTAGAAGGCTTTGAGCTGTTCATTAGTCCTGCCGCCCCCGTCGAAGTCACGAACGGTTCATTTATCATCATCAACTACGCCGACTTTGCCATAAACAGCGACTTCGTCCTTTACTACAACATTTATACTGACGAATTCAGCGGCGAGACTCGAATCAACAATGCCCCGCACGTCATTTACACTTTCGACGCTAAGACACTAGACGAGCTGACCGATAAGCTTAAGAATCACTTATCCGCCGAACTTAAAGCAATCCGGCAATAAAAAAACCCGTCGAACGACTCAACGGGCAAAGTTTTTATCGGGAACGGTTTAATCTCTCTTGTAAGCGGTGATTTGCTTGTAGTGCTTCTTGAAGAACTCCTCGGCGACTTGCGGGAAGAGCGCGTAGCTCAGAACGTCTTCATCAGTCGGGTTAAGGTAGCCTTTGTTGATGAGTTCGTCCTTGAATTGCGCGAAGGTCTCGCCTTTAGCGTCCTCAACGGAGCAATCCTCAATGATTTGGTCTTCGGGAATCTTAAGCGTGTTGATGATGAAGTCACGGTCGACGGGGACGGGCGTGCGTCCGAATTTGCCGCGAACCATATCTTTGAACTCGTTAGGAACCATCTTGTAGCGTTCGCCCGCCATGACGTTGAAAGTCGCCATAGTGCCGACGATTTGGCTTGACGGGGTGACGAGCGGCGGATAACCTGCATCTGCACGAACGCGGGGCATTTCGTCGAGAAGGTCTTGATACTTATCCTCCATGCCCGCTTCCTTGAGCTGATTGGCAAGGTTGGAAAGCATACCGCCGGGGATTTGGAAGTCGAGAACATTGACGTTAATATCAAAGTAACCCTTCAGCCCGAATTCCTTAATAAGCTCCTGTTTGACGCCGAGGAAGTGTTTAGCAATGGGCGTCATAGCCTGACGGTCAAGCCCGGTGTCGCGTTCGTGCCCTTGGAGCATTGCTACGATAGTTTCAGTGCAAGGCTGGGACGTGTCACTTGAGAACGGGCTTAACGCGCAGTCAACGATGTCAACGCCCGCCTCAATCGCCTTAAGGTAAGTGGCATGACCAAAGCCCGATGTGCAGTGCGTGTGCAGTTCGACGGGAATATCGAGACCGGCTTTGAGTTTCTTAACGAGGTCATCCGCGACGTAAGGGGCAAGCAAGCCGCTCATGTCCTTAATACAGACGGAGTGGCAACCCATCTCTTGAAGTTCCTTAGCAAGCTCCACGAACATTTCATTGGTATGGACGGGGCTAATCGTGTAGACTAAGCAACCTTGAACTTCGGGCTTTTCGGGGCAGGCAAGCGCAGCTTTAATCGCTACACGCAGATTGCGAACGTCGTTAAGGGCGTCGAAGATACGGAAGACGCCGATACCGTGTGCCGAGGCGTGCTGAACGAATTTTTCTACGACATCGTTGGAATAGTGGTTGTAGCCCAAGAGGTTTTGTCCGCGCAGGAGCATTTGAATCGGAGTCTTGAGGTTCTTCTTAAGGTTATCGAGGCGTTCCCAAGGGTCTTCGTCCAAAAATCTTAAGCAACTGTCGAAGGTCGCGCCGCCCCAGGCTTCCAGAGCTTTATAGCCGATTTTATCGAGACTTGCCAGCATTGGCTCCATTTGACGATAGCGCATACGCGTGGCGAGCAACGATTGATGTCCGTCGCGCAAGACTGTTTCCATGATTTGAAGCGGTTTCGCCATTTATTACACCCTCCTAAAGATTTTGTAATGTTTGCAACGATTATAGATTTTCTTTATTGCAATGTCAATTAGCGCGGCGAAATTTATAAATAGGACTTATGTTATGATTCTACTGAAAAAAATCTGTAAGGAATATTGGCAAGCGGCGCAGGATTATGTATAATGCATGAGGAATCATTTTTAATTCATAGGCGGTGATCAAAATGAGTGATATAGTTACGATTAAGGGGCTAAAGTACGGCTTGCAGTTGACGTTCGCGAAGGGTGCGACGTTCGAGGCGGTGCAGGCGAATCTTCTTGACAAGCTCCAATCGGGCAACGGCTTCTTTATTCGTGGGACGACGGTTTTTGTTCCCAAAGGTTATTTTGCCGAGGAACAGAACGAGGCTTTGCGCAAGATGTTTCATCGGCACGGAATGTTGTTCAGCACCGAGCTTAAGCGTCCGAATCTGGCTCCGCCCTCCCGTGACACTAACACCAAGGCTCCCGCGCAGAAGTTTAAAGAGACTGTCGAAGAAGCTCAAAAGATGATGGTGATAAATCATACGGTGCGCGGCGGGCAAGAGGTCAAAGCGAATTGCTCCGTGCTGATTTGCGGCAACGTCAATCCGGGGGCGCAAGTCATAGCGGGCGGCTCGATTGACATTCGCGGCACGTGCAGAGGTTTCGTTCATGCGGGAGCCTTCGGAGATAAGACAGCGTGCGTCGTGGCGGATAGGTTAATGCCCGCGCAAATTCGCATTGCCGACCTTATCGCCCGTGCTCCCGACGAGGACGTTAAAGCCAGTCAAGCTGAACGCGCCATGATTAGGGACAACATGATTATCTTTGAACCCGTTGCGCGTTAAATTTGTAATGAGAGGATAAATTTTATGAGTCAGATTTTAGTAATCACGTCGGGCAAAGGCGGCGTAGGCAAGACGACTACCACGGCGAATATCGGAGTCGGACTTGCCATGCGCGGCAATAAGGTCGCCTTGATTGACACGGACACGGGGCTACGCAATCTCGACCTTTTGCTCGGCTTGGAGAATCGCATTTTGTATGACCTGGTTGACGTGACGAGCGGGCGCGTTGCTTATAAAAAAGCCCTCGTCCGTCATAAGAAGTACGAGAACCTTTTCTTGTTGCCGACTTCGCAGGTTAAGGACAAGTCCGCCGTCAATCCCGAACAGCTCGTTACCCTCTGCGACGAGATGAAAAAGGAGTTCGACTTTATCATAATCGACTGCCCCGCCGGCATTGAACAGGGCTTTAAAACTGCGATAGCCGCCGCTGATACTGCGATAGTCGTAACCATGCCGGAGATTTCTGCCGTGCGCGATGCGGATAAGATTATCGGCGAGCTTGGTCGGGCGGACAAAGAGAATGTCAAACTTATCGTCAACAGAATTCGTCCGCAGATGGTCGAGAAGGGCGATATGCTCGACATGGGCGACATTGACGAAATTTTATCGGTTGCGTGCATTGGGCAAGTCCCCGACGATGAAAATGTAGTCGTGGCTACGAACAGAGGCGAGCCCGTTATCACAATGAGCAACTCGACGGCGGGGCAAGCGTATAAAAATATCGTGGCTCGGCTTTGCGGCGAGAACGTCCCCTTTCTCAAGCCGCAAAAGGAAGGTTTCTTCGCTCGGCTGAAAAAACTTTTCGGCTTGCTGTAAGGAGGGCTGCCCATGCTTGACGTTTTAAAGAGGGTCTTCGGTATGTCAGAAAAAAAATCCGGGGCGGTCGCTAAGGAACGTTTGCAAGTCGTCTTGATTCACGATCGCGCCAGCATATCGCCGGAGATTATGGAAAAGATTAAGGAAGAGATTATCGGCGTCCTGTCCAAGTACATGAACATAAACCGCAAGGACATGGAGATTTCTTTGGAAAATGATTCCGATTCGGTTGCGCTCGTCGCTAATATCCCGGTTAATTCGATGAGGCACGCGAGATAAAAACTTCTAAGGGCGGTCAATGCGACCGTTCTTTTTTTGCCTTGATTCGGTTGTTGCGTTTGTGTAAAATCAGCGTGTTACCGAGAACTCCTTCGGGTAACAGGAGGAGGTGGTAGAAATGTTGGCGACTTTCGTCACGGCGGTCGCAGCAGGGGTGGTAATGCACATCATCTGCAAGTGGCTTGACCGTCGCAGGTAACAAAGCCCAATGGTTATCGTTAATCTATAAAACGAGCGAAAACCCCCGATGCCGAGTCGGGGGTTTTCTTTTTGGTAAAAATGTTGACGACCTATTGAGTTCTTTTTAAAACGCCTGAAGTCTATCACACGCCCAAAATTTTTGCAAGCCGAAAATCAAAGGAGCCTCCGATTACTCGGAGACCCCTGTAATTTACGTTATGAAATTTTCTCGGTTGAAAGTGTTGGCTTAGAAGAAGAACTCGACACGACCGAAGAGACGTTCTGCATCGCCAGGACCGGTGATGTATTTGCCCTTGAAGTACTTACCGATAATAACGATTCTGTCGAACGGTGCCCAGCTTGCGCCTGCGACAAAGCCCTTAGTGCCTGCATAAGCATCATCCCAGTTGATAGCGTGGAGGGAAGCATTGGAACCGAGTTCCTTGTAACCTGCCCAGACAGCCCATTGCCCTTTGTGAGTGTTCTGGTTGCCGCCCCCGTAGAGATCGCCGTAACGAAGAAGTGCCTGCCAAGATTTGTTTTCGATGTCAGCTTTAGTATTCTTCGCATATGCGCCCCAGAGTTGCACTTTTCCGATTCTGTAGCCTGCGTTTACAGACCAGATTTGCGCCTTGTCCGTCTTGCTATCTTTGTTTGTGTAAGTATGGTAGACATATCCATCATCGGGGTCAACAACGTTGTTCAGGTCGTCGTCTTTAATGTTGTAGTAGCCCAAACCACCAAAGAGACCTTTTGAACCCGGATCATACTGAACGTTGATAGCCCAGAAACTGGAAGGATCTTTAGCATCGCCGTAATATCTTCCGAAATTGCCCGCTGCATCCGCGAATCTTTGCTCACCAGTACGTTTGCCATCATCCCATTCGTGTCTACCGTCCCAAGCACCTGCATGTCTGATACCGCCGCCGACGTTACCCTTGTCGAGACGACCGCCGTAGATAGTGGCTCTCAAGCCATTAGCGAGTTTGCCGAAAGTAACTTCGCCGCCTGTGTACTCAGTATCCCAAATGATACCGTCTTCATTGGTGTAGAGTGGTTGCTTACCAACTCTGATTTGGAAATTGTCGTAATCGCCCTGTGCCCAACCACGAACCAACTCGAAGTCAGTGGATGTGTCGCGACTCAAGTCGACGTGTGCATCAATACGAGCGCGGAGTGTCCAATGGTCATTGACATGAGCTATCGGCTCGAAACGGAAAATCCAGTCGTCTTGTTTAACGCGGGTGTGCTCGCTGGTGCTGTGATGATTGTGGCGACGGTCAGCCCAAACATCGTCGGTTTTGTGGTTCTTGTAGGTGTACTCGATTTTGCCCTGCCAAACGACTTTGTCAGCGTACTTTTCGAGTTCAGCAACGCGAACGCCGAGTGCGTCGAGTTCATCACGGAATTCAGCCGCCAAGCGGTCGAGTTCAGCTTTGTTTGCGCCAGTCGGGTTCTTCGCCATGGCTTTAGCAATCATCTGCGCCATTTCGTAACGGGTGATGTTTCTGTCGCCGCGATAGGTGCCGTCGCCGTAACCTTCGATAACGCCTTCTGCCGCCAGCTTTGAAACCGAGTTGTAAGCCCAGTGACCTTGCGGGACATCGCTGAACGGATTCGCCGCTGCCGACGTGGTTGCTCCTACGCCCATAACAAACGTTGCTGCCAGGGCTGCTACTACTGTCTTCTTCATTTTGAACATCCTCCTTAAAGATGCCGCTAAAGAAATTTACTTCGATGACTTTCGCGACTTGCCTCTGGAAGCTGTTCAAACTTGAGTGTCCATGTTTCCTCAAACTTTCCTTGCTTCCTTCGACTCGTCCCTGAAGTCGCCGCAATAATAGCGCAGAAGTTTTTGGTTGTCAACAGTTTCAAAAAAAATTTTTATACTATCTTTCAGGTTTCTTTCATGTTATAATAAAAAATTTTCAGCAAAGCTTCAAACGAACCTAAGCTGATACATGTTAAAAGTACCACAGCTGGGAAGATTTTGCTTGAGATATGTCTGAAGAGGCAAAAGGAGCCACCGATTTCTCGGAAGCTCCCTGAATATTTTCTGTGAGAAATTTGCAATTAGAAGAAGAATTCGACACGCCCGAAGATATGTTCTGCTTTGCCGCGACCGTATAAACCCTCGGTGATGTATTTGCCCTTGAAGTATTTGGCAATGACGCCGATATTTTTAAACGGTGCCCAAGCCGCGCCGATTACAAAGCCGCGAGTCCCGCGCAGGGCATCTTCTTCCGTGGGCATGAAGGAAACGTTGGTGCCGTATTTGCGATAGCCCGCGAAGACATTCCATTGACCTTTCTCAGAGGCGTCGTCGTAGTTGCCGTAGTCAAGCTCGGCTTGCCACGATTTATTCTCGAAGTCGGCTTTGGTGTTATGAGCATACGCGCCTTGGATTGTCCACAAATCGCTGAACTTGTAACCGAGATTGACTGTCCAGATAGTTGCCTTTTGATAAGATTGGCGGCTGTCCTCGTCGTCGAAGTCAATGCTTTCTCTGATACCTCTTCTCCAAAAGCGATTGCGGCTCCAAGCAAGGTCGTCGTCCTTAATGTTATACCAACCTGCGCCGCCGAAGAATCCTTTATCGCCCTGATTGTAATCGACCCTCAAGCCTACAACCGTCGAGGGGTCATCTTCAGCGACGTTTTCGCTCCAAGCACCGCTACCGATACCGTCATCCCTTACGCGACCTGCCAAAGCATTGAACTGCCATTTGCTACCGTAGGTCACCGACGCGCCAGTAATCTCGCTATCCCACATGAGACCGAATTCGCCTTCAGGATAGAATTCAAAGCGACCGATTTTAAGGTTTAACTTGTCGTAATCGCCTTCAGCCCACCCACGCACAAGTTCAAAATTCGTGGTCTCATCGTGTTTCATGTCGACGTAGGCATCGATACGGGCATTAACCGTCCAGTGGTCGTTGACTTCTGCCTTAGGCTCAAAGCGGAAGATAAAGCCGTTGATTTTGTCCTTATCCTTATGTCCGGTGTTGTCGGGGTCGGTTTTCGTTTGCTCGTAAGTGTATTCCAGCTTGCCCTGCCAGATGACTTTATCGGCGTACTTCTCAAGCTCGGCAACGCGAACGCCCAATGCGTCGAGTTCATTGCGAAATTCAGCCGCCAGCCTGTCGAGTTCAGCTTTGTTTGCGCCAGTCGGGTTCTTCGCCATAGCCTTAGCAACCATCTGCGCCATCTCGTAACGGGTGATGTTGCGGTCGCCGCGATAGGTGCCGTCGCCGTAACCTTCGATAACGCCTTCCGCCGCCAGCTTAGCAACCGAGTTATAAGCCCAGTGACCTTGCGGGACATCGCTGAACGGATTCGCTGCTGCAAACGTTGTTGAGCCTGTGCCGACGACCAGAGCCGCCGCTAATGCCGCTAATACTTCTTTTTTCATTGTAAAGACCTCCTTACTTTTGACCGTCGGACTTATGAGAAGGTCTTCGCTTTGAGTTACCGTGTTTCCTCAAATGATTTAGTCTCTCATTTAGCCCTCAAGTCGCCGCAATGATAATCCTAATCAATCAGCTTGTCAAGTAGCAACCAAAAAGCCCCCGCCGTTAATCGACAGGAGCTTGAGAGTTCTTTAATTAATCGGGCATATCACATCATGCCGGGCATACCGCCGCCCATGCCGCCAGCCATAGGCGGTGCAGGGGGTTCAGGCTTATCGGCGACCAAAGTTTCAGTCGTCAAAATCATTGCCGCAATCGACGCCGCATTTTGCAGAGCCGAACGAACGACCTTAGCCGGGTCTACGATACCAGCTTCAAACATGTTGACGTATTCATTGGTCAGCGCATTGAAACCAATACCATTTACAGCCGTTCTCTTGACTCTACTAACAACGACGGAGCCTTCTCGACCAGCGTTGCTAGCGATTTGGCGTACAGGCTCTTCGATTGCACGTCTAACAATATCAACACCTACTCTAGCATCGCCTGTAAGTCTAACCTCGTTAAGTGCTGGCAGAATAGCGATAAACGTTGTGCCGCCGCCTGCAACAATTCCTTCCTCGACTGCTGCGCGGGTTGCATTCAATGCGTCCTCAATGCGCAGTTTCTTTTCCTTCATCTCAACTTCGGTAGCCGCGCCGATTTCGATAACCGCTACGCCGCCCGCCAATTTTGCGAGACGATCTTGAAGTTTATCTCTGTCAAAATCGCTCTTCGTGTCTTCAATCTGCTTGCGAATCTGAGCAACGCGGGCTTTAATTTCGTTCGGGTCGCCGCTACCTTCAACAATCGTGGTTTCCTCTTTAGTTGCGCGGATTTGGCGTGCGCGTCCGAGGTCAGCGAAAGTCACGCTGTCGAGTTTGCGTCCGAGTTCTTCGCTGATAACCGTGCCGCCCGTCAAAATTGCAATATCTTCGAGCATAGCCTTGCGACGGTCGCCGAAACCAGGAGCCTTAACCGCAAGAGCCTTGAACGTGCCACGGAGTTTATTAACAACGATGGTTGCGAGTGCTTCGCCGTCAACGTCTTCTGCGATGATAACGAGCGATTTGCCCTGCTTAACAACCTGTTCGAGAATCGGCAGAATGTCTTGGATTGATGAAATTTTTCTGTCAGTCAAGAGTATATACGGGTCATCAAGGACAGCCTCCATCTTATCGGCGTCGGTGACCATGTAAGGCGAAATGTATCCGCGGTCGAATTGCATACCCTCGACAACCTTAAGATTAGTCGTCATAGTCTTGGACTCTTCGACAGTGATAACGCCGTCATTGCCAACCTTTTCCATAGCGTCGGCGATAAGCTGACCAATCTCGGCGTCGCTTGAGGAAATGGACGCGACCTGCGCGATAGCCTCTTTGCCTTCGACCTTCTTAGCGTTATTCTTAATTTCGTCGACGAGTTTAGCAACAGCCGCTTCGATACCCTTTTTGATAATCATGGGGTTCGCGCCCGCCACGACGTTTTTAAGTCCTTCGCGAACGATAGCTTGTGCAAGAAGGGTTGCAGTCGTGGTTCCGTCGCCAGCAACATCATTAGTCTTGGTTGCGACTTCTTTAACGAGCTGTGCGCCCATGTTCTCGAAGTGGTCTTCAAGTTCAATGTCGCGAGCAATCGTCACGCCGTCATTGGTGATAGTCGGTGCGCCGAATTTCTTCTCAAGGACAACGTTGCGACCCTTGGGGCCGAGCGTAACTTTAACAGCATTTGCCAGCGCGTCCACACCGCGACTAAGGGCGCGACGTGCTTCTTCGTCGAACAAAATTTCTTTTGCCATAAAATATTTACCTCCGAAAACTTCGCTGAATTAAAGGATTGCCAAAATGTCACTCTCGCGAATCACGAGATAATCTTTGTCGTCCAATTTGACTTCACTGCCCGCGTACTTGTTGAAAATAACTTCGTCATCGACTTTAACTTCCATAGCTGCACGCGTGCCGTTGTCGAGGAGCTTGCCGGTGCCGACTGCGATGACTTTGCCCTTTTGCGGCTTCTCTTTGGACGTTTCTGGCATGATGATGCCGCTTTTGGTTTTAAGCTCGACCTCGGCTACTTCAACAATGACTCTGTCTCCAAGTGGCTTTATCATGAATATCTGCCTCCTAAATGCTATTTCAAACTGCTCAGCTTGTCTTGCCGAATTACAGCGCGTATGATAATCCCAATTCAACAAAAAGTCAAGATGTTTTTTGGCAAACGGCATTGAAGTCCGCGCATAGCTCTTCCAGATAATCACGCCGCTTTAAAATGCTAAGCCATTCAGTCGGGATTGCCTCGACGCCGTAGATGATTCCCGCTAAGCCGCCAGCAACAGCTCCAGTCGTGTCGGTGTCGCCGCCTAAGTTTACAGCTTTAAGGACGAGCGATTTATAATCGTCGGTATTCAGCAAACACCAAAGAGCCGCCTCCAATGTGTGCACGACGTATCCTGACGAAGAGATTTTGTCTTCGGGAAGGGCGTCGAAGTCTTCATCACACAGGCGAGAGAAATTTTTAAACGACGCATCCGAGCCATAGAAAATCTTTGCGTCGTTCATGCCGAGGGCGAGAGCTTCCGAAATATTTTTCCCGTCAAGGAGCTTAGCGGCAATGAGTGAGTAAATCCCGCAAGCTATGCGGCTTATAATGTGTCCGTGCGTCAACGCGCTGAACTCGTGAATGATTCTAAGTTCGTCGCCAGCAATCTTGCCACGCGTGCTGTAAAGATAAATCGTCGCGGGTAGTATCCTCATCAAGGAGCCGTTGCCGTTGGAACTTTCGTCAGTCAAGCCACATTCAGTCGACGTAGAAAACTTTTGCTTGAACCTAACAATAGCTGAATAGGTCGTGTTGCCTATATCGAAGCGTTCGCCTGTCGCTGTGAAATCGTCGCGTTCATACCAGCGCAAAAAGTTTTCCATGACATCTTGATAATCTATCCTGCCGAGGCGGGCGATACTTTCCATTGCCGCAATCGTCAGGCTCGTATCGTCAGACCAGGTGCCCGCCGGTTGATTCCACGTGCCGAACGCCCGCATACCTTTAACGGGGTCGCTCCTTAGTCTCATGCGCGATTCAAACTCGACGGGTACCCCCAAGGCGTCAGCGGTCGCCAAACCTAAGAGCATTCCTTTTAAAATCTTTACGTCCATTAGTCTGCACCTCCTTAGCGAGAGTATACAACGCCGCTCAAGAATTTGTCACGAATAATTTTTTGTGATAAACTTGCCGCCAGAAATGGAGGTAGACACTTTGGACGAGAAAAAAATTTATACGGTCGATGATTTCGGCGACGAACCTGAAGACGAGCCTAACGAACATAAAATCCCCGCCGTGATTCCCAAGGACGATGACGAAGAAGACGACGATGAGTTAGTGGAAGTTCACTTCGACGAGTCCGCCGCGCAGGTCGAGATGGTAGAAGGCGATTACGGCGCAGACCAAATCCAAATCCTAGAAGGTTTAGAGGCAGTCAGACTTCGCCCCGGCATGTACATTGGCTCCACGTCTGAACGCGGGCTTCATCATCTGGTTTATGAGGTCGTGGACAATTCGATTGACGAGGCGTTAGCGGGTTTCTGCACCGATATTAACGTTACGATTGAGGCGGACAACTCGATAACTGTAAGCGACAACGGCAGAGGCATTCCCGTAGACATGCACGAAAGCGGTAAACCTGCTGTCGAAGTCGTCTTGACTGTGTTGCACGCGGGCGGCAAGTTCGGCGACGGCGGCTATAAAGTCAGCGGCGGACTGCACGGCGTAGGCGTCAGCGTCGTAAATGCCCTGTCTAAGTCAATGGAAGTTGAGGTTAGGCGCGACGGCAAGATTTATCAGATAGCCTTTTCACGCGGCGAGACAGTCAGCCCGCTTAAAGTTATCGGCACGGCGCAGGACACTGGCACTAAGGTTCACTTCCTGCCAGACGACGAAATTTTCACGGTCTTGGAATTCAACTTCGACACGCTAAAGCACCGGCTCCGCGAGCTTGCCTTCCTTAACAGCGGCATAACTATAACTTTAGCTGATAAACGCGAGGGCGGCGAGTCGCGAGAATTCCACTTTGACGGCGGCATTAAGTCTTTCGTCGAACACCTCAACCGCAAGAAGGTTGCCATTAATCCCACGCCGATTTATTTCAACGGGCGCAAGGACGATGCTGTTGTTGAAGTCGCCATGCAATACACTGACGCTTATCAAGAGAATATCTTCAGCTACGTAAACAACATCAACACGGAAGAAGGCGGCATGCATCTGGTCGGCTTCAAGAAGGCTTTGACTAAGGTCGCTAACGAGTTCGCCAAGCGTCATAACCTGCTGAAGAATAGCGACAGTGTCCTGAGTGGCGAAGACGTGCGCGAAGGTCTGACGGCGGTTATCAGCGTCAAGCTGCACAACCCGCAGTTTGAAGGGCAGACTAAGACTAAGCTAGGCAACGTGGAGATTCGGTCGCTAGTAAATGCCGTAGTCAACGAAAGTTTAAGCGAATTCTTCGAGGAAAACCCCACGATAACTAAGCAGATACTTGAAAAGGCGGTAATGGCGGCGCGTGCTCGTGAGGCGGCTCGCAAGGCTCGCGAACTCACCCGCCGCAAGAACGCTTTGGAAGTGTCAAGCTTACCTGGCAAGCTCGCTGATTGTTCCGTTAAAGACCCAGACAAGGCAGAAATTTATATCGTCGAGGGTGATAGCGCGGGCGGTTCAGCTAAGCAAGGACGCGATAGAAGATTTCAAGCTATCTTGCCTCTGCGCGGAAAGATTTTGAACGTCGAGAAGGCACGCCTAGATAAAATCTTCGCCAACGCCGAGATACGCACGATGATAACGGCGTTCGGTACGGGCATAAGCGAGGACTTCGACCTAAGCAAGCGACGTTACGGCAAGATAATCATCATGACGGATGCGGACGTTGACGGAGCACACATTCGGACATTGCTTTTGACGTTCTTTTATCGGTACATGAAGCCGCTAGTTGAGCACGGGCATGTTTACATTGCTCAGCCGCCGCTTTATCAGATACGCAAGGGCAAAAGTCACTGGTACACCTACAGCGACGAAGAACTTTCCCGCAAACTTGATGAGGTTGGGCGCGATGGGGCAACGGTTCAGCGTTATAAAGGTTTGGGCGAAATGAATCCCGAACAGCTCTGGGAAACGACGATGGATCCTATGACGCGCACAATGCTCCGTGTGGAAGTCAATGACGCTATCGAGGCTGACGAACTCTTTACAATCCTAATGGGCGACCAGGTTGCGCCGCGTAGACAGTTCATTGAGGACAACGCCTTGCTCGTCAAGAACTTAGACATTTAATCAAAAAAATTCTCCCGCCAACTCGACGGGAGTTTTTTTATCGGTAACGGTGATTAGTCTTCGTCAAACGGGTGGGATTTACGTTGATATTTCGTGTGGTAGTGGACGATATAAATTCCCTTGCTCATGATGTGGCGAATGTCATCGAGGTAGCAGAATTGGCGCGTCTTCGGATAAACGAGGATGTCACCTTCCAAAATGTCTTGATCGTCCGACATGATGAGCGTACTCGGTTCCGTTTCGCTGAAGTAAGCATCGACCAGCGGCGCGACCTCTCGATTATCGCGCACGTGTACAAAAACATTAGGCTTGAGCTTGGCGGCTCCCTCGAAGTAATCGTCTAGGACTATTTTTAAATTGGCGTCCATGATGTTGCCTCCTTTCATGTTGACGATTTTATAGGAACGCGTTGCCCCTGTCAAATAAAAAAATCTCCGCAACCTCGCAGAGAAATTTTTTACTGGGCGGCTATAATCAGGAACTTCACTTTTCGGACGAGCCAATCATCAACGGAAAATCCGAATGAGACTTCTGCGGCAGGTGCATAACGTTTCACGAGCTTTGAAAGTTTTTCTGCTCTATCCAACGAAAATTTTTCTTTGGGAGCCGTCACGCTGAATAGGATTCTTGTCGCCGCTTTAAAGTCCTCGGCGTTTACAAAATGTTTTAAGGCACGGTTGGCGGCAAAGGCAACGGAATTTTTTGCCTCGCCGTAGCCGACGGTAGCAGCAGAATCTTTTACGAACTCCGCGAACGTTTTAAAGTCAAGCTTCGGATAGCCGGGCAGAGTCATCGCCGCAATAAAAGTTTCGACAATGTTAGAGGCGTTGGTGGCAAAGTCTTCGCTAGACAACTTCAACACGGCGTCGAAGATAATTTCGTCTTCGGCGTCTTGGAAGTTTCCGCCAGCAATAAGAATCATCGTTGCGCCAGACTTCTTAGCACAGTGAGCGGCAATCGCGACAGCTTTAATATTTTCCCAGACCTCGTCCACTACCATGAAAATTAAATCGGTGCCTCTAAGGTTGCGAATCAAGGCCCGTTCGTCAGCCATGTCAAGCAAGCGGAATTTATGGGCGGCTTTGCAAGCGGCAAGATTACTCGTGTCTTGCCTATCAATCGCCAGATAGTTTACGCTCGGCAAACTCTTTTCCAACATGTAATTAATAGCCTCAAGCCCTCCTGAAAGTTCACCGTCACTTGCTGTGTTGACGCCGAGAACTTTAATCTTTATGAACTTGTTATCAAAGCTGTTTCCTAACACGGAAGGTCATCTCCTGTTGCGACGATTGAAGAAGTCGGGGATTATATTTGGGAAGGGATTGCGCGAGTTATCGGGCGGCGTATCTTGTTTAGGCGGGGCGGTTCTGTTATAGGTCGGCGGCTCTTGCTGGTTGTATTGCTGATTGAACGGTTGATTGAACGAGGGCTGATTAGGTTGTTGCTGATTGGGCGGCGGATAAAACTTTGTCGGCGGGATTTCGGGTTCAGCGGACTCTTGCTCGTCTCCGAAGCGCGTTGCAATTATCGTAACGATAATCGTTTCTCCGAGCGAATCATCGACGCTGACACCAAAGACAATTTCTGCATCGGGGTGCGCCGCCTCTTGAACGGTCGTTGACGCCTCGTTAATCTCCATCATCGGCAAATTATCTTGTGCGCCCATGAAGTTCAGAAGAATTCCGCGGGCACTATCTACGCTAGTTTCAAGGAGCGGGGAAGCGATTGCCTTCTTAACTGCCTCGACTGCAGCATTATCGCCAGTCGCCTCGCCGACGCCCATCAACGCCTCTCCAGCATTGCTCATTATCGTCTGCACGTCCGCGAAGTCCAGATTAATGAGACCAGGCACCGCGATTAAGTCCGAGATACCTTTGACGCCTTGACGCAGAATATCATCAGCAAAGAGGAACGCTTTATTAATCGTCGTCTTCTTGTCTACGATTTGGAGCAGTCTATCGTTCGGAATAGTGATAATCGCGTCGACGTTCTGTTTAAGCTTCTCAATGCCCATGTCAGCATTTTTCTTGCGCTTAGGACCTTCAAAGGCAAAGGGACGAGTGACAACCGCGACGGTCAACGCATTGACTTCGCGAGCACATTCCGCCACGACAGGAGCCGCACCAGTTCCCGTGCCGCCGCCCATGCCAGCCGTTATGAACACCATATCAGACCCGCGCAGGGCTTCGAGAATGTCATTGCGACTTTCTTGCGCGGCTCTCTCTCCGATTTCGGGGCGAGCACCGGCTCCAAGTCCTCGCGTCAATTTCTCTCCGATTTGCATTCTCTTTGGCGACTTGCTCATCAACAACGCTTGCGAATCCGTGTTGACTGCAATGAATTCTACGCCCTCCAAGCCCGATTCAATCATTCTGTTTACGGCATTCGACCCGCCGCCGCCTATCCCGATTACTTTTATCTTCGCGAACTTGTCTAATGTGTTCTCGTCGAAGTCAAACATCTGCTTTCCCCTCCGTGAAAATTTTTCTACGTAAGTTTTGCAAGCTTAACATACCTTAATGAAAAAACTTTGTAACCTTCAAACTTTAAGCAGACGTTGAGCATTGCCGCCGAGAATTTTATCTTCGTTATGTCATCTATTCGGAACGCGCCTTGAAATATGTTGATAAGACTTCTGACGGCGTGGCACATGATTTCATCTATGCACGTGAACGCTTTAGTCATTGATGTATTCTTGTCGACGACCTGCAAAATTTTATCATTGCGAATCTTTATGACGGCGTCGGCTTGCTCGGATAATTTCTTCAAGGCGTCCTCGGCTCTTGTAGTTCGTCTAACACCTTCAAACTTGTACGGAAGGGAGACAACCGCGACCGTCAATGCGCCAAGCTCTTTTGCATATTGTACGGTAATCGGCGAAGCTCCGGTGCCGTCACAACCGCCAAGCCCCGCGACTATGATAACTGCGTCTGCTCTGCTCAGTGCCGATAAAATTTCTTCGCGACTTTCTATCGCTGCTTGTTCGCTTCGTGAAGGAGAGCCGTCGTCGAGACCATATTGTATTTTTCTAAGCCAAACTTTTCTATCAGCCTTAGACATTTGCAAACCGTATTTATCTACACTACACGAAATAAACTCTGCGCCGGTCAAGCCCGAATCAATCATGTAATTAATTGCGTTCATGCCGCCCCAACCAACGCTGACGACTTTAAAATTTTTCATCGCGTGTTCCTCCGTTCAAAGCTCCAGTAGGCGTTGAGCATTGCCGCCGAGGATTTTATCTTTATCGGCGTCGGGGAGTGGCAAGGCTCTTATGAAGTCAATCGACGCCTTAGCAGATGTCCACGGGCTGTCCGTGCCGAAAAGAATCCTATCCGCGCCGAAGACTTTAACAAACGTCATGAACTGATTAGCGTCCAAAAGTTTCAAGTCCTCGGCTTGCCAATGGGAATCACTGCGCGGGACGATTGCTCCCGTTGAAAACGACGTGTCGATAAAAATTCCCGTGCCCGATAAGACTTCCAAGACCTCCGACCAATTCTTCCAGCCGCCCATGTGCGCAAGAACAAATTTAAAGTCGCCGACCTCCTCGACGACGTGACGAGCCATCTTAGGCGAACAACGAATCACTCCAGGAAAGCCAATGTCAAGCCCGGCATGAGTGACGACGATTAAACCGAGTTCGGCGGCTCGGTCGATGATTCGCAGAAATTTTACGTCGTCAAGGTTTGCGTCTTGATAAACGGGGTGAAGTTTGATACCCTTTAGCCCGCGATTTTTCAGGCGGCTTAGCTCCTCTCGATAGTTCGTGTAATCGGGGTGGACAGAGCCGAATGAAATTACCCCGTCGCCCTCATTGAGCTCGGCGGCGGAAGCATTTATCTTTTCGACCTGCCGTGGACTCGTCGCTACGGGCAGAATCACTGACAGATTAATCTGCGCGGCGTCCATTGACTTAAGCAAGCCGTTCAAAGTGCCGTCAGTAAAGGCGGGCGTTCGGCTCACGCGGCTAAGCTTATCAATGACGGCGGCGGCTATCTCGTCGGGGAAAATGTGCGTGTGCATGTCGATTATCATTGCGGGTCATCTCCTTTGAATCTTTTTGGAGGTTGTTTTAATGAAGGTTATATTGTTAGTCTTGTACTTCGCTGTGTTGATTGGTATCGGTCTTTACTGCCGCAAGCACGCTACAGACGTTGACGGCTTTGTACTCGGCGGACGGAGTGTCGGCCCATGGCTCACGGCTTTTGCTTACGGCACGAGTTATTTTTCCGCAGTCGTGTTCGTCGGCTACGCGGGGCAATTCGGTTGGAAGTACGGCATTGCGGCGACGTGGGCGGGCATCGGTAACGCTTTAATCGGTTCGCTTATGGCATGGTTCATCCTCGGCAGAAGGACTCGCGTCATGACTCGCCACCTTGATACCGCAACTATGCCGCAGTTCTTCGAGAAAAGATTTGGCTCGCCCTCTCTCAAAATTGGTGCCGCGATTATAATTTTTATCTTTATGATACCCTACACCGCCAGCCTTTACAACGGGCTATCGCGACTCTTTGGCATGGCGTTTAGCATTGATTATTCCGTCTGTATCCTGCTAATGGCGGTCTTGACGGCGGTTTATGTCATTGCGGGCGGCTACATGGCGACTGCGATTAACGATTTCATTCAAGGCGTCGTCATGCTCGTGGGAATCTCGGCGGTGATTTATGCTGTGCTTGAGTCTAAGGGCGGCTTCGTGAATGCGCTTAACGGCTTAGCCCGAATCACTGATGATACCGTTTCCACGACGCCGGGTATCTTTAGTTCGTTCTTCGGCCCCGACCCGCTCAATCTGCTGTTCGTGGTGATTCTGACTTCGCTTGGCACGTGGGGCTTACCGCAGATGGTTCAGAAGTTCTACGCCATTAAGAACGAACAAGCAATCCAAAAGGGCACTGTCATATCAACCCTGTTTGCGTTCGTGGTAGCGGGCGGCTGTTACTTCCTCGGCGGCTTCGGCAGGCTCTTCTCCGACCAAATCGACATTAAAGCTAACGGCTTCGATTCAGTCGTCCCGACAATGCTTAGCGGCTTATCCGAAGGCATGATTGCGCTCGTGGTGATTCTGGTTTTATCGGCGTCAATGTCAACGCTATCATCGCTGGTCATCGTCTCGGCATCGACTTTGACGCTCGACCTTATCCGCGACAACTTTGCAAAGAACATGAGCGAGCCTCGGCAAGTCTTAATGATTCGGGCGTTAGTCGTGGTGTTTATCGCAATCTCGGCGGTGCTTGCCCTCGTCCAATACAAAAGCTCAGTAAACTTCATCGCACAGCTTATGGGCGTGTCTTGGGGCGCAATGGCTGGAGCCTTCCTCGCGCCGTTCATGTATTCGCTTTACTCCAAAAAAGTCACGACGTCGGCTTGTTGGGCGTGCTTCATCTTCGGTAGCGTGCTAATGACTGCGAACATGTTAATCCGTCCCGCCTTCCCCGCGATAATGCAGTCTCCGATTAATTCGGGCGCAATCGCAATGCTCGCCGGTTTGCTTATCGTGCCGATTGTCAGTGCATTGACACCTAAGCCTAATCAAAGGCTCGTAGACGATGCGTTCAAGTGCTACGACGAAAGAATCATGGTGCCGCTTAGCACGTCCCTTAACAGCGACAAGTAAAGGAAATTCTAAGAGACGTTCAAAAGTTCGACGCACTGTGATACAATCGACGCATCAAATTGCTTAGGAGGTATCGCCTTGAATCTAAAGAAATCTCTTCAAGCCTTCAACGAGGCTAAAAGGTTCATGCCGGGCGGCGTCAATAGTCCTGTTCGCTCGTTTAACAGTGTCGATAGCAATCCGCCGTTCATCTCGCACGGCAAAGGCTCTCACATCTTCGACATTGACGGCAACGAGTATATCGATTACGTCGGCTCGTGGGGGCCGCTCGTCTTGGGTCATGCTCATCCGAGGGTTGTGGCGGCGTTAAGTCGTCAAATTGCTCGCGGCACTAGCTACGGTGCTCCGACTCTCCTTGAGACTAAGCTGGCTCGGCTCGTTAATCAAATCTTTCCGAGTATGCAAGTCATGCGCATGGTTAGTTCTGGCACCGAAGCTACGATGAGTGCGCTAAGGGTTGCACGTGGCCACACGAGGCGCGAGAAGATTATAAAGTTCATCGGTTGCTATCACGGGCACAGCGATAGTCTTTTGGTTAAGGCGGGCAGTGGTGCGGCGACGTTCGGCGAGCCGTCAAGCCCAGGCGTCACGCGTGGCACGGCGCAAGATACGATTGCTCTGCCTTACAACGACCTTGCCGCCGTAGAGAATGCTTTTGCTCAATGCGGCGAACAGATTGCTGCCGTTATCGTCGAACCGGTCGCGGGGAATATGGGCTTGGTCTTGCCGAAGGAAAATTATCTGCGCGGACTCCGTGACGTTACAAAGAGATTCGGAGCGTTGCTTATCTTCGATGAGGTTATGTGCGGCTTTCGAGTTGCCTTGGGCGGTGCGCAGGAAAAGTATCAAGTCACACCCGACTTGACGTGCTTAGGCAAGATTATCGGATATCCAAAAAAATTCCGTCGGGTTCCTGTTCCAAGACGAGTGTTATCGCCTCTTTGCCGTTGACAGCTTCGACGACTTCGCAATTAAGTTTTTCAAGTTCTGCGCCAAGTT
>JACXWG010000117.1 GCA_014764605.1 Quinella sp. 1Q5
CAAATCAGGAACTTCCTTTGCCGAAAAATTTTCGTCAAGATACCACGGCATTATTTTTTTGTCAAATCATCGGCGGGAAGTAGAATTCAAAGGTTTTCACCCATAAAAGCAGGAACTTCCTTTGCCGAAGAATTTTCGTTACTTGCGGCGCGATTTGTAAGGCATGAACTCTTCTAGCTTCATAATCTTTGTATTGCCCTTCAAATCCGCTAGGATTATCTCTTTGACGTTGAACTCAAGCAAAAACTTATGACTTAGCTCGTCGGGCATGTAGGTTCCGTCAATATCCGCCACAACCGAGATTGCATCGAACTCGCGCTTGCCCTCGGAAATAGCTTTCGCCATGACGACGACTTCAGCCGGCAATTTGTATTCGGGAACGACGCTATCAATCGCGCAACCGCTGTAAAGTGTCCCGTCCGCCGCCAAAAGACATGCACCCGTAGCAATCGAGCCGTGCTCAACGTAAGCATTGCGCATCGCATCAATCGCCGTCCGAACAATCGTATCCATAATATCGTAATTCATCTAAAAACCTCCTCTTTAACTAACGTCGACGCTTACCACGCCTTCAATCCGCTTAACCGCATCCAAAACTATCACATTCTTTAAAGCACGGTGATTATAAACTTCCATTTCGATAATCAGCGTGTCCGTCGAGTCTTCGTCCGCTTTTACCTTAACATCGCGAATTTTTAGCTGCAAATCGTCAATGCAAGAGCTTATGTGCATGAGTTGCCCCGGCTTGTCCTTCGTGTGAATCGTGATGATTAAATTTTTCTCGTGCATGACCCATTCATCAATCCTAGACAGCGTGCCGAGCGTCGCGAAGATTAAAGCCGTCGTGAACAGTGCTCCCGAATAATATCCCGCGCCGACTGCCAATCCTACGCCTGAAACTACCCATAAGCAAGCCGCCGTAGTCAAACCCGTAACTGTTAAGCCTTCCTTCATGATTGCGCCCGCACCGAGGAAACCTATTCCGCTGACAACTTGCGCCGCCAATCTTGCAGGGTCTGCGTTCGTGCGTCCTTCGACATGAAAGTAAAGTGCCTCGCTCAAAACCATAATCAAGCACGAACCGAGGCATACAAGGACATTCGTCCGCAAACCCGCCGTTTTCCTGCGACTTTGCCTTTCGTAGCCGATTATCCCGCCCAAAACGCAAGCCAACGTCAATCTCAAAAATAATTCCCACTCCGAAATCAAATAGTTCCACCTCTTAAGCCTTGCGCCACGTCCGACGCGACCAATTCTCTACTTTGACTAAATTTGAGTTCGCATAACGCCTGTCGCTTGAAACTTCATGCCGAATCCATTCGGGCAACTCGACAGCCTCATCAGCAGAAGTCAATTCCACCTCCGCCAAGACTAAGCCCGCCAATCGTCCCATAAAAAAATCAATTTCCCAGACGTGCCCGCCAAATTCGACCGTTCGGCGATATTTCCTTAAAACATTGTCCTCGCAGAGCCTCAAAAGCTTTTCGGCGTCGTCTAGCGGTATCTCGTACTCAAACTCCTGCCGACTGATTCCCCGCGTCGATGATTTTATCGTTAGGAACCCTTGCTTATCCTTTATCCGAACCCGAACCGTCGGATTGCTTGAAAGATAGCCTTGCTTGATGATTGACTCGCTCGAAAAGGTCAGCTCGTGCATTTTCCGCTTATCGACCAAGAATTTTCGCTCAATCTCCATTCCCAATGTAAACACCTCTCGCTTTCTTTTCGATAAGCCGCCGTTTTTCCCTGCCGTGACAAAATTTTTATTGCCGCCTTCAATCGGGCGTCGCCAAATCCTTAAGCGTAATTCCAAAAAAGAAATCGTGAGTTAGCTGATTGAAATTCTTCCACATCGGCAACGTCTTACAGAAAGTTTTTCGTTCGCACGGCACACAATCTTTTTGCAGGCACGAAACAACCGCTAAAGTTCCTTCCGTGACTTCCAATATTTCTCCGGCGGTGTAATCTTCGGGCTTGCGTGTGAGTTTGTAGCCGCCGCCCTTGCCCCGCAGACCTTTTAGGAAGTTTTTCTGCACCAAAGACTTTAAAACTATCTCCAAATATTTTTTCGATATGTTTTGCCGCGTCGCTATCTCTTCAAGCGGAATAAATTTATCCGGCTCCTGCTCCGCCAAGTCAATCATCACTCGCAAGGCGTATCTTCCCTTTGTTGAAATCAATTTCGTTACCTCCGTTTCGTTGACGGTCATTATAGCCGTCGGCAGGGCGAAAAGTCAATTACCTATTGACAGAATAGGTTTTCGGTTGTATTCTTGCGTCAATTTTATTCAAGGAGGCTTATAGACTTGAAAATTTATAAAAACGTCACGGAACTTATCGGGAATACGCCGTTGCTTGAGGCGAAGAACTTTTCAGCTAAAATCGGCTTCAATGGTCGGCTTTTGGTCAAGCTTGAGTACTTCAACCCCGCCGGCAGTGTCAAAGATAGGATTGCTAAGGCGATGATTGAATGTGCCGAGCAAGAAGGCAAACTTAAAGCCGATTCCGTCATAATCGAGCCGACGAGCGGTAATACTGGCATTGGATTGGCAAGTTTTGCCGCGGCGCGTGGCTATCGGGCAATTTTCACCATGCCGGAGACTATGAGCGTTGAACGTCGACAACTTCTTGCGGCTTACGGCGCGGAAATCGTCCTTACTGAAGGTTCAAAGGGCATGAAAGGCGCGATTGCTAAGGCGGAAGAGCTTGCGAAGGAAATTCCCAACGCTTTTATCCCGTCGCAGTTCACGAACCCGAATAACCCCGCCGCTCACGAAAAAACTACCGCGCCAGAGATTTGGAACGATACTGACGGAAATATTGATGTTTTTGTCGCTGGCGTCGGCACGGGCGGCACTTTAAGCGGCGTCGGCAGATTTTTAAAGGCTAAAAACAAAAATATTAAAGTCGTCGCCGTCGAACCGGAAAGTTCGCCCGTTTTGTCGGCTGGCAAGGCTGGCGCACATAAGATTCAAGGAATCGGCGCGGGTTTCGTCCCTGATACACTAGACACGACGATTTATGATGAAGTCGTCCCCGTCGCCAATGAAGACGCTTTTAAATTCGGAAGAGATTTTGCTAAGGCGGAAGGAATTTTAGTCGGAATATCGGCGGGAGCGGCTCTCGCGGCGGCTTTTGAACTCTCTAAACGCGAAAATTATGCCGGAAAAGTCTTCGTCGTGCTTTTGCCCGATACCGGCGACCGTTATCTTTCCACAGAATTATTTAAGTGAGGTTTTTGAAATGAAATTCGAGACAATGCAACTACACGTCGGACAAGAACACGCCGACCCCGTTACTGATGCCCGCGCAGTTCCGATTTATCAAACGACTTCTTACGTTTTCCATGACTTTCAACACGCCGCAGACCGTTTCGCACTCAAAGACGCCGGAAATATCTACGGACGACTGACTAACCCAACTCAAGACGTTTTCGAGCGTCGAATTGCGGCTTTGGAAGGCGGCTCGGCGGCTTTAGCGGTTGCAAGCGGCGCGGCGGCAGTTACTTACGTCGCTCAAGCCCTCGCGCACAAAGGTCAGCACATCGTAGCCGCGACCACCATTTACGGCGGCACTTTTAATCTTTTTGAACACACACTGCCCGATTTCGGAATCGAAACGACTTTTGTTGACCCGACTAAGGGCGTTGACGTTTTCGAGGCGGCGATTAAGGAAAATACGCAATTTATCTTTATCGAGTCCGTCGGAAATCCGAATGCAACGCTGATTGATATTAAAAAAGTCGCGGACATCGCCCATAAACATAAAATCCCGCTCGTAATCGATAATACGTTCGCTACGCCGTATTTGATTCGCCCATTCGAGTTTGGAGCCGATATTGTCGTTCACAGCGCAACTAAATTCCTCGGCGGGCACGGAACAACTTTAGGCGGCGTTATCGTCGAGTCTGGCAACTTCGATTGGGAAAAATCCGGCAAATTCCCCCACTTAGTCGAACCAAATCCCAGTTATCACGGTGTCAGCTTCTATAAAGCTCTCGGTGCGGCGGCTTTCGTCACTTATATCCGCGCAATCCTCCTTCGCGATATGGGCGCGGCGATTTCTCCGCTTAGCGCGTTCATTTTGTTGCAAGGCGTCGAAACTTTATCGCTTAGGGTTGAACGCCACGTCGAAAACGCTTTAAAGGTCGTCGATTTCCTCGCGAACAATCCTAAAGTCGATAAAGTCAATCACCCAGCGCTTAAAAATCACCCTGACCACGAACTTTACGAAAAATACTTCCCGAACGGCGGCATTTCTATTTTTACCTTCGAGATTAAGGGCGGAGCCGTCGCCGCGCAGAAATTTATCGACAATCTTAAGATTTTCTCGTTGCTCGCCAATGTCGCTGACGTTAAATCTTTGGTGATTCACCCCGC
>JACXWG010000055.1 GCA_014764605.1 Quinella sp. 1Q5
GTAGTGTTCTCTGTCAGAGTCCTCATCGCACTCCCCTAGGAGCTGCCGGTTATAATCGGATAATGAGAGAAAATGCGGGACAGGAACGAGCATGTTTTTCCTGGTGTACTTTACCTTGGATTCTGCACCTCCTTTTTCGTTACCGGAATTAGGGTTCATGAAGATCGCCTTAAATCCGTAGTGTTCCTGGAAACGGAGAAACCGTTCCGTTGTTTCACGCCCGCCGCCGCGGATGATCTTTGTGACGATCGTTTTCGTGTTATCAAACCAGATCTCAGTCGGGACACCGCCGATATGCTCAAATATCGCACGCATGGATTCCAGCAGGCATTCCATGTTTTCTCCGTAATGCAGCTGCAGGTATCCGCAGTTGCTGTAAGGGAAGTCAAGCACGAAATATTTTCCCGAGTGTCTGATGCTGTTTTCAACAAAGTCGGCAGCTCCGAAATCAGCCTGCGACTCGCCCGGGTCATGGTTCAAAGGGATATACCCTTCCTTGCGGACAAGTTTCAGTTCCTTTTTCTTTTCCGCAACATACAGGGCGACCAGCCGGTAAGAGCAGTTGAACCCCTCAACTTCTTTTTTGAGTCTCCTGTAGACCCGTTTAGATGTGTGCCGCTGCTTGCGCGGGGCGGTTTTGTCTTCTTCGAGCCAGCTGTCGATCACCTTTTTGTACGGGTCGAGTTTGGGACAAAGCTTCGTTTGTGCCGGCATGGGATTCGGATCATTGAAGTTATCCTTGTCCACATATTTACTGACCGTTTTCCAGTTAAAACCGGTCATCCTGGCGATCTCAGATATACTGTGTCCTTGCTCATAGAAGAGCTGTCTGATACGATGTATCTGATCCATTGCTAACATTCTCCTTTCCTCCTTGAGTTATTGTCCGGTCAGACAAACCAAGGATATGGAATTATAAGAATGTCTGCAATGGATTTTCAGTTTTCTGTTCTCCGGATCAGGAAGGGATATATGCTCCGGAAGAGATCAGAAAACCTGTTGCATTTTTCTCCAAAATGGAGATGCAACTTTCTCCATTTTTATCTGCAACTTTTGGTACTTTTATTATGCAAGAAACAGCCTGGGCCAGCATACGGACCGGCCAGGTCAGCATAGCTGTATAAGAAGCCAGCACAATATAATCACCGGCGCTGATCCGCCCGTTTACGCAGAAATAAGCCCCCAGCACTGTCATGACCATGACCTGGGTGGCGGAGATCAGATCCCCCGTCGTCCAGAAGGCGGTCGATATGCCGGAGTGATACATATAAGTTTTGGTATAGAAATCATTCTGGGCCGCAAAACGCTCCCGCTCATACTGCTCCCGTCCAAAGGCGCGGACGACCCGTATTCCGGTCAGATTTTCCTGTGCGATGGAAGAGAGCTTTCCAGCGTGTCTCGTCAATCGCTCGGTTAATCGAGTCATAATCCGTGACGCCGATATAAACTTGGCAATGCGTGGTCGCGCACAAGTCAAAGCCTTCCTTCACGTGTCGACCGCGATTTTTCAACGCAAAAGACCGAGCCGCCACAGCTTGAGCCTTGAGAGCTTCCAAAGGGTACGACGGCGACATTTCCTTAGCTAACACCCCGTGCAGATACTCTTCAAGCGGCACGAGATTAATCACCGTCAACGAGTCCTTGCCCTTGTTGACGCTGACCCCGCCATAATATTTTTTCCCGTCAATCTCAACCGTTAGCTCTTGGATTGGAATCTTTTCGGGGCGGACTTCGACGGCGTTAATTTTCAGGTGCTCGAAGTCTACGACGAAACTGCCGCCCGCAGGAATTTTCTTTAGCACGTTGCCCTTTGCCGCGTTAATCATGACGCACGGCGCGGAGACCTTCAACGAGACTTGCTTGACGCCGCTTAAAATCCCGACGCGAAGTTCAGGAGACCACGTCCCCGCCTCGGCGCGGCTTATCAGTAAGACAATCAGCATTAGCGGTAAAAAAATTTTCTTCAACATGTCAATCCTTCTTTGGCACAAAAACTTTGCAACGAATCAAATCATAATCCTCGACGTGTTCGCTCTCGTAAATCGTGCGGAAGTCTTTATCAGAGGACAAAAGCTCAAAGAGGAATGGTTCCTCGCTCGTCAAGATTATGTGCGTGAAGTCGTAGCGATTAAAAAAATCTTTGTAGTTGAGTTTGCCGCTCAAAAAGTCGCCGTATTCCTCGAAGATGTTCTTTTTTCCGTTGTTAGCGGGAAGGAAAACTTCCGAGCGCGAGTCGATGTAGTATTTGATTCCAAACGAACCGGCTAGCCCGCCGCCGCCTTGGGTGATGTAAAGGGAAATATCTTCGGGGCGTTCGGTGCGCAGGATGAACTTTATCGCGTCGGCATAAGTGGTTAGCGGCTTCGGTTGGGAATAAGTGTATGCAAAGAAAAAAATTCCGCTAGTCACAAACAGAGTTGCGAGCAGTGAAACAATCTTCCGCGGCAGTATCGTCTGGTGAAGAATGCGCCCTTCTGCCTTGAGGATAAGCAAATTGTACAGGAAGACAAGCACCGCCGCTAAGAACAGAATCAAAAGCGGCAAAGTGACATTGCTAAGGCTCTCGTTAAAAAAGTTCGTGATGATGACAGTATTGGCGGCGACGAGCAGGAAGAATAGACCCAGCGATAACTTGCGGCTTTGGAAAAGTTTTTCGGAGCTGAAATCGCGCCACACATAAGCAAGCGGGAACGTCGCTAGAAAGTAGAACAAAACTAGGTTGCGGGCGTGCATTATCGCCATAAAGGTTATCCCGCCGCTCAGGAAGACGTATCGCCATGGGACTTTGAATTTCGCCAAGGAGATGATAAGAAAAGCTTCCGTTGTGTAGAAAACTTTTCCTTGAAGAGTGTGAGCCGTGGGCGTGAACATTTCGCGGACACCAGAGTTAATTGCCTCGATGCCATAGGAGCGAAAGAGATAAGTCATCGCCTCGACGCCATAAGGATTAATCAACCCGCACACGAGGACGCCAAGCATCGCCGCGAGCAAAAATTTTATATGGTGGCGGCTCTTCACGAATAGGAACGGCAAGCACACGATTAAAGACATAAGCCAAACAGCCGCGTGCAAATTTATCAGTGCAATGCTTATCAGCGGCAACGGGATTAAAAACTTTGCGTCGGCGGTGCGCGTGAACTTCTCAAGCATGAACACTTCGATTAAAAGAACCGTCGCCGATAAGATGTGCGGACGCGGGACGACCATCGGCGCGATAAACATTCCGACGACGAAACTTATCATGAACGATAAGATTTTATTGCCGCCGCTGACGAACAAGCACAGCCGCCAATAAATCACAACCGCCGCCGCGCCAAAGAGATAATCCACAGCAAGCAAGCCATTGACGCCGAGACTTTTATAAGCCTCCCAGAACACGACGCCGCTTAGCCACTGCTGAGCCACGAGCTGTAAGTTTTCGTGGATGGTAAACGGGTCGACATGCGGGAAGCCGTGCTCAAGGACGTAGCGACCCAAGTTCATGACAAAATAGGTATCCGCGTTTTCGACGAATCGGAAGAACGCTTGCCAAAACAGAACGCTCGACGATAGGAAAACTATCTGCAAAGGCAACGAAAACCTTTTAAGCATTGCTCTTGTCCTCGTGATAAGTTTGCTCGGCGTTGACGTTCCAAATCTTTTCCCGCGATGGGTCGCCGCTTTGAATCGCCCGCACAGCCTCCATTGCCGTCAACATGCTGTGATCCATGTTGTTATAGCGGTGCTGACCATTGCGCCCGATGCAGTAAAGATTCTTTATCTCGTCGAGAGCCGTCCGCAGTTCGCCGATATTCTCGTAGGTGTCGAAGTAAGCCGGATAAGCCTTAGGAACCTTAACGCGCACGGCAAGCCGAATGTCTTCCGCCTTGATGATTCCAATCAACGCAAGCTCCGCCGCAGCAAACGCAAGGAAATCTTCTTCGCTCATGTTCCAAAGGTCGTCGCCCTCGTTGCAGAAGTATTCCAGTCCAAGCCACACGCTGTCTTTTGGCGAGGCAACCATATACGGCGACCAATTGTTGAAGATTTGCAGACGACCGAGCTTAACCGCCGGCTCCTGAATGTAAATCCAGCAGTCTGGGACGATATTGCCGAGCGTTTTAATCTGCGTGTGATTCTCCAGCAGTAGCTTATCGACGAGTAGTCCGACTGTTATGAAGTCTCGATAGGGCAAGCCGCGTGCAATCGTCAGCTGTCGAAGGTTCAAGCCGTCATCAAGTGCGTCGGCAAGTTCGGCAAGCGGCATACTCGACAGGAAATAATCTGCGGGGAAAGTCAGCATACCCGCAGGCGACTCGACACGCACGAACTTAACGACCTTGTCGACGACGTGGAGGCTTTTAACGTTGGTGGACGTAAGCACTTCGCCGCCGAGCTTCTTAATATCGTCGGCTAACTTCTCCCATAGTTGCCCCGGTCCGTATTTCGGATAAAAAAACCGTTCAATCAGCGACGTTTCGCCCGCGCCGTCCTTAAAGCCGAACGTCTTCTTGAAGAAGTCGAGAATCGTTTTGCCGAGCGACAAACCTTTGATACGTTGACTGCCCCAATCCGCGCCGATTTGCTTAGGCGAACGCCCCCAAACCTTAGTTGTGTAATCGCGGAAAAAAGTTTCGTAGAGCTTTTGCCCGAACCGATTAACCATGAAGTCTTCAAGCGTATTTTCCTCGCGCTGACTGAACTTAGCCTTAAGAAAGCTTATGCCGATTGAAAACATTTCGCCAAGTCCGAGATTGCGTATAGTCTCTAGGCTCAGCGATATTGGATAAGAAAAAAACTTCCGATGATAAAAAATCCTCGACACCCTCCGCCGATTAAGAAAAACTTCGTCGACCTCTTCGGGATTAGCTCCGCCCTCAGTCAAGACTGATTCGCGCCCCAAAATTTTATCGTCAAAGGCGGGCGCACCTTGAGCGGGCAAAAGTTCATTCCACAGCTTGAGAACTTCTTCGTTCTTAGAAAAAAATCTGTGACCGCCAATGTCCATGCAATTGCCGCGAAAGTTCATCGTCTTGGAAATGCCGCCGACAAATTTTTCCTTCTCCAAGACAATCGGCTTAATGTCTGTGTGCTTCAAGAAGTAATAAGCGGCAGTGAGACCCGCCGGACCCGCCCCGATTATTACAGCGTGTTTCCTTTGCAAAGAAATTCTCCCCTCTTCACGTCGTCGGCAGGTGGAGCAAGATATTTTGCCCGTTGACCTGAGCGACACCAAACTTAATCGAATCTCCTGCATGACAGCCAAAATCTTTCGTCGGCTCGTTGAGAAGTTCGCCCGTTAAAATATTTTCATCGACGGACAGGCAACGCACCCATAAAAGCTCCGGCTTATCGTCGTCGCTAAGGAAGTAAACAACAACGTCGTCGGGGTAATGCGGGTGGCGGAAGGCGTCGAGTGTCTTTATAAAGCGTGTCTGCTCCCTTGCCTCGTCGATGGCAGTCTTATCGATAATCATCTGCACGCGGTCTCGGAAGGCTAACGAGTACTCGGCAGTCGTAATCTTCAACTCGGCGTCGTCGACTTGCCCGCGCTTTAGCTTGACGGATTTTTTATAACTGGCAGGAAAAACTTTCACGCGTCCGCCGGTAAGCCTCGCGCCCGCTAAGATTTCAAAACCAAAAGTCTCGCCGTCAATGTAAGCGTAAGTCAACCAACCGTCGAGCTTTTCCTCTGGCGGATAGTCGAAAACTTTGCTCCCGTTCACGGCGGCGACAACGTCCGAATTACTCAGCAAGCATATCTGATGGTACATATCGCGGAAAAATATTTCTTCGACCTTCAAAGCGTTCATCTCCAAAAATTTTTTAGCTTGCGTATTCTAACACATAAAAGCTTTTCATGTTGAAAAATTTTTTGCCGTCTGATAAACTGCGCGTATCAATTTGAAAATAATTCGCCCCTTCCTACGTGGTAAGGGGTTTAATAAAAATTTGGACGGAAAATTTTTTGGAGGAGTGAGTAGAATTTTGTTTACCCACATAACCCAGTCCCCATACGGGACGGTAAAATTGGCGGCGAAGGTTGCACAACGTGTGCGCGAAGGTACGGTTATCTGTTTGGAAGGCGGCTTGGGCGCGGGCAAAACTTTGTTCGTTCAAAGCATGGCTCGCACGCTCGGCGTTCAAGGCGAAGTCACAAGCCCGACGTTTAACTTGATGAGCGTTTACGAGGGATTTTGTCCGATTGTTCATTTCGATTTGTATCGCCTGCACAACGAGGACGAACTTGAGGAAATTGGCTTTTATGAGTACACGGACTTTCCTGAAGGAATCGTCTTTATCGAGTGGGCGGAGAAGTTTCCGCAGGCGTTGCCCGAAGATTACGTTGTCATAAAGATTGAACGCATCAAGGACGCAAAGAACATGCGGCGGATAACCTTTTCTTGCGTCGGCGAGGAGCATAAAGATTTCATCAATGAACTTGAAGAGTTCGTGGCGAAGGAGGATTGAGCTTGCGGATTTTGGGAATCGAGACGGCGACGCGAGCGGCTTCAGTTGCAGTGGTTGCTGACGGAAAAATTTTGGCGGAGAGCGTGCGGGAGTCGCCGCAAACATTTTCGGAAACGCTAATGCCGCAAGTCGAAGAGGTCATAAAAGTTGCGGACGCCTTCGACAAAATGGACGCGGTAGCAGTTAGCATAGGTCCTGGTTCGTTTACGGGATTAAGAATCGGATTGGCGACGGCTAAGGCTCTGGCTTATGCGTGGGGAATAAAAATCATCGGGGTTCCTACGCTACTGGCGATGGCGTACAACTTCCCCGGCGCAAAAGTCGTACCGCTAATCGACGCGCAAAAGAATCGGGCATATCATCAGCTATTCGAGGACACGTTATCGCGTACGGCGTTGGAGGTCAAGCCGATAGACGAAATCATCACCGAGCTTGAAGGCGTCACGGGAGAAATTTTTTTATGCGGAGACGTGTTGCACAAGATAAAAGTTCCGTTGCCGCCGAACGTGAAACTTGCGCCGCCGCACCTGCGAATGCCCAGAGCCTCAAGCGTGGCAGTGTGTGCACAGGACTTGGGCAAGGTCGATAACGTGATGAATTTGGAGCCGCTTTACATCAGGCGTTCGGAGGCTGAGGAATTATGGGAGAAGAGGCATTCACCTTGCGAGAGATGACAAGCGATGATGTTGATGCGGCGGTTGCGATTGATAAGAAATGTTTTGGCAAGCGTGATGCGTGGCGGCGCAAATATTTTCTCGCCGCAATGATGAGCATAAACTCTGCTTACCTTGTCGCCGAGGTTGAAGGGAAAATCGTTGCCTGTGCTGGCGCAAAGATTCGCAATGAAGAGGCGGAGATACAAACGCTTGCAGTTGACCCAGACTATCACGGACAAGGAATCGGGACGCAACTTTTTTCCAAACTCATAGACACGATTAAGGAACGCGGCGCGGCGTTCGTGTATTTGGAAGTTCGACCAGGCAACACCCCGGCTATCAATCTTTATGAACATTTCGGCTTCCGCGCTTTGGTCAATATTGAAAACTATTACAGCAACGGAGATGCATTGGTTATGATGAGGGACTTATGAGCCAACTTTTATTCAGAGCAATGACGCAGGACGACGCGGCGGCAGTGGCGGCTATCGAAGAAAAAAGTTTCGCCATGCCGTGGAAGCGCGAAGATTTTTGGCGCGAGGCTAAGAACGAGCTAGCAACTTACATCGTCGGCGAGCTTGACGGCAAGATTGTCGCTTATGCGGGGGCGTGGGTCTCGTTCAATCAAGCGGAAGTCATGAGCGTGGCGGTTGCCCCTGAGCTTCGCGGGCAAGGCGTCGGGACGATTTTATTTGGCGAACTGATTAAGGCAGTCAAAGCACGCGGAGCCACGGCAATAACGTTGGAAGTTCGTCCGACCAACACAGCGGCGATTAAGCTTTATAAGAATTTCGGACTTAGGAGCGTCGGGCGTCGCAAGGGCTATTACCTTGATAACGGCGAGGACGCTCTTATCATGTGGAACACGCGACTTTAAGGAGGGTTGACTAATGAAGACTTTATCGCGAATCACGAAAGTTATCTGCTTCTTCGTGTTGATAACTTTGCCTTGCATGGTGAGTTCTCAAGGGGAATCAAATGACTGGTGGGAAGACGACACGTTGACTGCCACGGGCTACAGTCTTCCGCCGAAAACTATTTCCAACGCCGCGCAGGCTCGCACGTGGTCTCGTCGGGCGGCACTGGAGAAGGCTCGCAACCAGATGATAGAACTAATCAAAAATATTAACGTTACAGCGGACATGACGGTTAGGGCTAGTCTTGCGTCGGGCGCGATTGACGCAGAGCGGCTTGATAATCTTGTCAGAGACGCTAAGATACTTTCGGAACGATACGGCACGGATAATAGCTGTACTATCGTCTTAACCGTTCCCGTTTATGGCGGCGGCGACTCTGTGGCGGGTCTAACTTTTAAGCCCGTCGAGAAGAAAGATTTCCTTAAGCCAACCGTCAAATCAAAAGCTAAAGGTAATTATACAGGACTTATAATCGATTGCGGCGATTTGGAATTGGAACCCGTGCTCGCTCCTGTCATTCGTCAAGCCGACAATCAATCCGTTTACAGCTACAGCAACCTTGACTACGATAAAGTCATCGCGAACGGCATGATAGACTACGCAAAGGAAGACAAGCCTAAAGACGACAAGAAGACTTTGCTTAACGTTAGTAACCTTTTCTTTAACAGTGCGTGCGCCGCTAAGAATAAAAAGTCCCGCGCTGGAGACAATCCGCTTGTCATCAAAGCAAAGGTCATCTCGGACGGCAACAGCACGCCCGTTATCTCAATTAGCGACGCCAATAAAATCCTTACAGAGAACGAAGCCTCCCATTTCTTAGACGAAGGCGCGGTTGTGTTCACGGGCTACAGAGTCGGCGGCGTGCGTGCATGACTAAGCAAAAGTATTGGAAGTGGCTAGTACTTCACTCGTGGGAACTATGGATTGCCTTCATCGTAAGTTCAATCGCGGCTACGAATTGGCTTGCCGAGGTTGACTACCGCGTATCAGATTGGATTTACCAACGCCCCGGCGAAGTCAGCCCGGAAATCGTCATTGTCGGCATTGACACGGAGACGCTAAAAAAGTTCGGACCTTTATCGTCGTGGCTCCGGCGTGACGTGTCGAAGGTTATCACTTACCTAAACGAACACGACCCGCAAGCACGCCCCGCCGTCATTGGTCTGGACTTTCTTTTTACCGGCGAGAACTCTCAAGCTCCTGACGTGGACAAACGCCTTGTCGAGACCGTCGCGAAGTATGATAACGTCGTCTTAGCGTCGGCGGTGATTATGGACGAGGAAGACGCCGCAAGCGATAATCCTTTCGAGCCGTGGAATAAAACTTGGCAAGGGGATTTACCCTTCAAGGCGTTGGCGGAGGTCGCTGACACGGGTCACATCTGCGAGCCTTACGACGCGGACGGCATCATACGTCATCAACTGCTTTTCGTGAATCTGATTGAACGTGGGCAACTTTATTCCTTCGCTAGAATCATTTACGAGAAATACTGCCGATACAAAGGCATTGCCCCAAATCCCCCGCCGAAAACTAAAGGCGACGGGCTTTACTGGCTACCATTCACTGCCAAAAGCTACAGCCAAGGAATCGGCTTCGATGACGTGTTAGAAGGGAAGATTAGCCCAGACTTTTTCCGCGATAAGATTGTTTTGATTGCTCCCTACGCGCCGGGCATGGGCGATGACTTCGTGACCGCCTTAGACCGTTCGTCGACTGTTTACGGCGTCGACTTGCACGCCAACGCAATTCAAGCCTTCCAAAAGGGTTTCTTCCCGCGTGAGGCAGAGCAGACGTTGCAACTTATCATTCTGTTCTTTGTTAGCTTCATCTCGACGATACTTTTCCAAAGCGGCAAACTCTCTATCGTGGCGACGACATGGCTTATCCTCTGCGCGGGGTGGCTCGGCGTTTGCAAGGTTTGTTATCAGAACGAAATTATCTTGCACGCCTTATGGGGGCCACTGGCAGTCACTGTCTTGTTTATCTGTGTGGTGTCGTTCAAGTACATTCGCACCCGCGCCGAACGCGATATGGTGACTTCAACTTTTGGACGCTACGTCGACCCAACGATTATGAATCAGCTCCTTGAGAGTAAGACCGTTGACGTGGGCGGCTCGCTGAAAAATATTGCGGTGCTGTTCGTGGACATACGCGGCTTTACGACGATGAGTGAGCAGTTGCCAGCCCCAACGGTAGTCGAGATTCTCAACCAATACTTGACGCTTACGACGAACTGCATAAGACGACATCACGGCACGCTTGATAAATTCGTCGGCGATTGCACTATGGCTTTTTGGAACGCGCCTCTGCCGCAGAAAGACCCAGTGTTACTTGCCTGCCACGCCGCCCTTGACATGATTAAAGATTCGGAAGGGTTGCGGGCGGAGCTTAAAGCTCGTTACGGTCGGGAAATTGCCTTTGGCGTGGGCGTGCATTGGGGTAGCGCGGTTGTCGGCAATATCGGCAGTCCTTTCCGCATGGATTACACTGCCATTGGCGACACCGTGAACACGGCGGCACGTCTTGAGGCTAATGCGCCGGGCGGGACGGTTTATATCTCTCGTGACGTGGCGGACATCTTAGGCAAACGCGCTAACGTCACGTCTTTAGGGGATACCGTCAAGCTCAAGGGCAAGGCGGAAGGCTTCGAGGTTCTGATATTGAATTCATTAGTTGAAACGGAGGAGGTAATCTCCGCATGAAAAGTTTTAAGCTAACTGTTTTGGGGGCACGCGGCTCAGTGTCCGTGAGCGGGAAAGATTTTTCAATTCACGGCGGCGCGACTTCATGCTACAGAGTACAAGCTGGCGATGAGGAAATTTATCTGGACGCGGGCACGGGCATAGTAAACGCTACGCCGCTTGAGACTTCCCGCATAACGATTTTATTGACGCACCTGCACTTAGACCACGTTATCGGGTTGCCGTTCTTCGCCGCTTTGACGCACAAGGACAGACCTATTGATATTTACGCTTGCGAACGGGCAGGACTACTTCCTAAGGAGGCGATTGACCGACTGATTGACAATCCCTTTTGGCCGGCGAAGATTGAGACTTACCCCGCGAAGGTGACGTTTCATGTCCCGCCGAAAAGATTTTCTATCGGGGCGGTGGAGGTCGACACGTTGGAAGGCTGTCATCCGGGCGGCTCAACGATTTACAAGCTGATGTATCAGGGCAAGTCTATCGTCTACGCGACGGACTTTGAACACGAGCCAAAAGCTTGCGAGGCGTTGATAACTTTTGCAAAGGACTGCGACTTGCTACTTTACGACGCACAGTACACAGTGGCGGAATATACTCACTACAAAGGCTACGGGCATTCCACGCCGGAAGAGGGAATCAAAGTTGCCGAGCTTGCCAACGTCAAAAAGCTCCTGTTCGTACACCATGCGCCTTGGCGGACGGATAAAAACTTCGCGCAAATGCAACAGAACTTCGCGAGAATCAACCAGGAAATCTTACTGTAAAGGATATTAACCATGAGAGAAAAAATTACGGCGGAGAAGTTATTGGACGACATCTTTACCATAATGCAACGCTTGTACAATGAAATGCGCTCGAACAAGGAAAAGCACGACAGCCATCTTAAGGTCTTTGAAATCTTCGCTGAGCTTGGGCGGACGCTAGTTTCAGCGGATAGGGCTAGCTTTTGGCGTTGGGATAAGCGCGAACATAAATTGCTGACGACTGCCGCCACGGGCACGCAACAAATCATCATAGACGACACGACGGGGCTTGTCGGTCAAGCACTGGCAGAGAACAGAGCCGTCATAACCAACGACCCTTACAATCACCCGAATTTCAATTCAGCCGTGGACAAGAAAACTGGCTACGTTACAAAGTCAATCCTCGTTATGCCCGTATCGAATTGCCGCGGCGAGACTATCGGAGCCTTCCAAGTCATAAACAAACTTGACGGCGAAGGCTTCGACGAGGTGGAGGACACCAAACGACTTTCCGTGGCGGCGTTTATCTGTGGCATGGCTCTGGAATCCGATATGTTCTTAGCGGACTCTCAGCGCGACAACCTCACGGAATTAAAGAATCGATTCGCCTTCCACAGCGATTACGAGTCGAAGTATCGCTACAAGAAAATTCCCATGTCGATTGCTATCTGCGATATTGACTTCTTTAAGAAGGTCAACGACACTTATGGTCACAATGCCGGCGACGCGGTCTTGAAGCATGTTGCGCAAATGCTGGAGATGAAAACTCGCTCTTCAGACGGCGTGTATCGTTGGGGCGGCGAAGAATTTATAATCGTCCTTGAGGGTGCGCCCTTAGCTGGTGCGTTCATAGCGGCGGATAGGGTTCGGCAAGCCATTATGAATTCGGTTTGCAAGTTCGAGGATAAAGAAATCAAAGTTACGATGAGTTTTGGTTGTGCCGAGCTTGATAACAAACTTTCCGTCGAGGAGAACATCAAGATAGCGGATGGGCGTCTTTATCGCGCTAAGGCGAACGGACGAAATCAAGTTATCATTGACGATTGACGGAGGAACCTTTATGCAGATTAAAGGAACGCTGATGCTATTGGGCGCGGCGCTTTTTTGGGGGACGACGTTCGTAGCACAGCTTGAAGGCATGGACGGACTAGGTCCTTTTTCTTATGCGGCGGCAAGGTATTTAACGGGCTTCGTGTCACTGGTCGCGGTGCTATTCTACACACGCAAGCAACGAGCCATTGAGCGTCGGCGGAAGAATTATCAGCGCGGCTTTGTAATCGGTCTGCTAATCGGCGTCGTGCTGTTCGTGGCTAGTTCAATGCAACAAGTCGCTTTGCAATACTCCACGGCGGGCAAGGCGGCGTTCATCACGTGCCTTTATATCGTGTTCGTGCCGCTGGGCGCAAAACTCTTAGGCAAGATAATCCGTCAAGAGAACTGGATAGGTGCAGGGCTTGCAATCGTCGGCTTGTACCTGTTGGCGGTCGGCGAAGGACTTTCGATTCAATCGGGCGACGTGATACTTTTCCTTAGCGCATTCGTCTGGACGACGCAAATTTTATTGGTAGACAAGTTCGCGGCTCGTGTGGATTTAATCGAACTGTCGACCGCGCAGGTTTTTATCGTCATGATTTTGAGTTTCGCGGCAATGTTCGCACTGGAGACGCCGAGCCTTAGCGCAATTCTCAACGCATGGTTCCCAATACTTTATGGCGGCGTGATGAGTTCGGGCGTTGCGTTCACCCTGCAGAACTATGGACAACGATACGCCGAACCATCGACGGCGGCAATCCTCATGAGTTTCGAGGCAATCTTTGGAGCGTTGGCGGGTTGGTTTTTCCTAAACGAAGTCATGACGGCGCGGGAGCTTGTCGGCTGTGTGCTCATGTTAATCGGAATGCTAGCGACGCAATGGACGATTATAAAGCGGAGCTTTTGAAGGAAAATAATTTTGCGCGTCGAACTTTGACGAAAATATTTTTTGAGAGGGACGAAACGTTATGGGGGCTAATGATGCGGCAATCAAGGAGGCGTTGAATAAACTTCGCCTGAACAAGGAACGCCAGAAGGCTCAAGACGACGCGGCGATAAAAAAAGCCCTCGTCACGATAAAAGTATTTGGTGTGGGCGGCGGCGGCAACAGCGTCCTTAAACGCATTGCCGAAAGTGACTTCTTGGAAATTGAACTAGTCGCGGTCAACACGGACTCGCACGCGTTGAGCTTTTCAAACCTAGACAAGATTAAGACGGTGCAAATCGGCGAATCGTTGACTAAGGGACGCGGCACGGGCGGCAAGGTCGCAATCGGTGAGCAGGCGGCTAAGAATGATTCCGAACGCTTAAAGGAAATGATGACTGGCGCGGACATGATTTTCATAACGGCTGGCATGGGCGGCGGCACGGGTACTGGTGCGGCTCCAGTGATTGCTCGGCTCGCTAAGGAGATGGGGATATTAACCGTTGGCGTCGTCACGATTCCGTTTAAGTTCGAGGGCATTCGCAAGCAACGCATTGCCAATGAAGGTATCGTCCGTATGCAGTCGTACATGGACGCGCTGATTGTCGTTAAGAACGATAACTTGATGAAGCTCCCAGAGAACAAAGATTTAACGGTGGTCACTGCATTTAATGCGGCAGACTCGGTCTTGCGGCAGGCGATTCGTTGCGTTGCTGAACTCATCTTGACTATCGGAGTTATTAACGTCGACTTCGCGGACATGACGACGATATTTAGGCAGAGTGAATCAAGCGACGCGCTGCTAGGCATTGGCAGAAGTAATATCAGTGCGGTTAAGGCGGTGCAAGAGGCGATTGAAAGTCCGCTGATTGATAAATCGTTGAAGGGCGCACGCGGAATAATCTTGAACATCACAGGCGACGAGACTTTGCCGATTCATGACGTGAACGCCGCCGCAAGCTACATCTTCAGCCAGACCGAAGACGACGTTAATATCATTCTCGGCACGGTTATTGATAAGAGTATGAACGGCATGATTCAAGCTACGATTATCGCCACGGATTTTGCTGACAGTCTCGCGCTGAAGTCGCCGGTCGTCGAAGCCCCCAAATCAACGGTCACGGTATCGAAGGGCTTTAACTTTGAGGCTCCAAAACCACAGCCACCGCCGCAAAGTACTTTCCAGTTGCCAACGTTTAACTTCCGTCCGCGTGATACCAAATGAACGGCGATAGATTTCAACGGCTGAAACTTTTAATCGGCGACGAAAACTTTGCTAAGCTGACTGCGGCACGGGTTGCGGTGTTCGGTATGGGCGGTGTCGGTTCGTTCGCGGTTGAGGCTCTAGCGCGTTCGGGTATTGGGCATTTGATTTTGATTGATAAGGACGACATAGATGCGACGAACATTAACAGGCAGTTGCACGCGTTAAGCTCGACGATTGGACGCTCTAAGGTGGAAGTCATGCGCCAGAGAATTCAAGATATAAATCCTTCAGCTAAGGTCGATACGATTCAAAAGTTCTTCTTGCCCGGCGAAGACGTAGAAGATTTTTTTATTTGCCGCTATGATTACGTCGTCGATGCGATAGACACGTTGACGGCGAAAATTTTTCTGGTCGAGGAATGCACGCGGCGCGGGATAAAAATTATCTCAAGCATGGGCGCGGGCAATAAGCTTGACGGCACACGCTTTAAGGTCTCGGATATTTATCAAACGAGCGTCGACCCTGTGGCTAAAGTCATGCGCAAGC
>JACXWG010000056.1 GCA_014764605.1 Quinella sp. 1Q5
TAGCCGCCGTCGGGTTCTTTGCAATGAGTTCGTCGCGTTCAGCAGGTGATAAGAGTAATCCGCCGCCGTCATTGGGCATACTTCCAAAAACCATTTGCGGCACGGTGTAAATCTGTTCGCCGAGCCACCGGACGTAAGTTTGCTTGCCGGTGCGGGCGAAGTGGTTCGGATAGTCGTTGCAATAGAAATCCTTGACTTCAACCTCAATGTAGCCGGTCATGTCTTCATCATAAAGCTTAACCATAATAAACTCCGCTCATTTGAAATGTTCGTTCCACTTATCCACGACGAAATTTTTATTTGCCGCGAGCCATTGCATTATCCGATTCAAATTCTTGGCGGGAATTTGGCTTTTGTTGTGTTCCAAGCGCGGCACATCCTCCAGCCAAATCTTAGTTGCGTCGGCAGAAGGTCTTCCCTTGCAAACGTGGACATGAATCGGTTCGTTATTCTCGTTCGACTAAAAGAAAATCAGATAGCCGAGCAACCTACACACTTGCGGCAACTTTATCAGCTCCTTCGCGAGCAATCTCCCACATCAGAAAAGCATTCGTCCGGGCGTAATCCAAAAGCCGCAAAGTTTCCTCCTTAGTGAAGCCAGAAGAATCTTTAACGTTAAGCGTTGGCAACGTCGACTCCAGAAAGTTGAAGCCGTTTTCGTTAGGAGCCTCGAAATAAATTCTTATGAACTCCATGCCGTCGCGGGTGGCGTGTATGTCGCTGAAAGTCAAAGTAATTTCGTCAATCTCAGAGAAGAAATATTTCATCGCCGCGCCCTCAAATCAGTCAGAAGAGATTCGCAGTTGGTGGACGGCACTCCGCTCAATGTCAATGTCGGAATCGGTGCGCAGGAACGTTTCAAAGGTCTCGTTGGTTTTGGTGTTGACTGCTTCGACGTGAACGCCCGACGCGTCGACTTTGAACGTAACTTTAATCGGGGTATCGCGGCTGGTGTTGGGCGGCAGGTTCACGATAAGTTCGCCGAGCAGTTTAACGTTATGGGCGGGGTCGGTAGCTTGCGGGTTGCCCTCCTCGTCGACGCAGGGAATCAGCGTATCATCGGTTGACATGTTCTCGAAGGCACGCAGGCGGACGAGTTCTTGATTGTCTTCAAGCGGGTAATAAGTCTTCGTGAAGACGGCGGGCATTTTCTCGCCAATTTTGATGAAGTTCTCCAAAACGTATTTGTGCTTAGCCCCGTTCATGTCGACGACGCCCGGTCCGAACGAACGCGGCGTTTGGTCTTCTACGGTAAATTTGCTCGTGAGTTGTTCGGCGCGTTGAGTGTCGCCGCCAGAAGTTTCATCGCCCGCCGCGGAGGGGTTATCGACTTCCTCAACCAACATGCTAGCGTAAATCGCGGCACCTTTAGCAACAGCTTGGTCGGGGTCGTGCTGTTGAACTTTGCCGGGGAATCGTCCTTCGACTGCCTCAATAATCATCGGCATATAAGTTGAGCCGCCGACAAGCAGAACAGTATCAATCGATTCGGCGGAAACTTTTTCTAAGGTCGCGTCAACAAAATTCATCGTCCGCGCCACAAGGTCGGAAGTCATCTGCTCGAAGTCCGAACGCTTGATAACAATTTCAGTTCGCGAGCCGTTCACGTCGATACGAACCTTAGCCGACTGTTTCTTGCTGAGCTTGCGTTTAGCCTCCTCGACTTTGGAGCGAATGTCTTGCCGAGTCTCCGCCTCCACGTCTTCGGGTTGCAAGCCGTTATCGTCACAGCACGCCCGCAAGATATGGTTATAAAGTCTGTCGTCCCAATCCTTACCGCCGAGCCTGTCATCGCCACTGGTCGCAAGCACCGTAATTTTTTGAACGTCGCGCCCCGAATTGTTTTGCGTCATCGACATCTTTAAAACAGTCACATCGAAGGTACCGCCGCCCAAGTCGTAGACGAGAACCGTCCTATCCTCCTGAAATTGTCTGGCGCAATAACTCAACGCCGCCGCTGTGGGTTCGTTAATCAAGCTGAGCACGTGAAGTCCAGCAAGCTCGCCCGCCTGCCGAGTCGCGGAACGTTCTTCAAGCCCGAAGTAAGCTGGAACAGTTATAACCACGTCTTCAATCGTGCCGCCTTGCGCCTCCACCAGATTTTTCAGCCGAGTAAGAATCAACGCGCTAATCTCTACGGGCGTATAAGTCTTGCCGTCGAACTCATAAGTTCTGGTATCGCGCTTGCCAATCTCGCGCTTGACGAATTGCACGACGCGTTCGCCGTCTGTCTCGACATTCTCCTTAGCCGCCTGCCCGACGACGACATTATTTTCATTCTCGAAGAATACGACGCTTGCCACGGTGTTAGAGTCGTCCTCGTTGTTGCGGATGACTTCGGGATTGCCGTTCGCGTCCAAGCGCGCAATGCATGAATAAGTTGTGCCCAGGTCTATGCCATAAGTTATCATACGTTTTTATCTCCTTTACTCACTGCGAACAGATTCAGATTTCTTGCCGCCCGCCGCCGCGTCATAAACGTAAACGTCGACGAACTCTCGATAGAGCGTGCGCCCGCCTCTCATGACTCCGGGGCGTCGGCTCTTTGCTATGGTGTTGTGCAAATTTTTATTGCTCGTCGCGACGGTGTTGACGATTTTGGTTAAGAGCGGGCGTCGCGGCTCCCCAACCTCCGACGAAAAAATTTCTGCGTCGTACTCCGATAAGATTTCTTCCAGCTCGTCGAAGAGCAATTTTAGCGTGCGCCGCGTCCGCCGCGATATTGATTCGTCCGTTAGCATCTTGCGATACTCCACGCACACTGCCGCCACGGCTTTTAATATCGGCGTGAACTGTTCGCCGCGTTGTTGTTCCTTTAGGCTCTCAAGCTCTCGTTGCATACCTTGCCGCACTTGGTTTTGAAAGTTGACGTTCTCGCGCAAGGACTGTTCCAGTTGCCGGGAGTTTTTTTGTTGAAGCTCAAGAATTTTTTCCAGCGTCGCGACTACGGAATTTTGTTCCGTGTCCTCCGCGATAAGTTCGGTTGTTGTCTCCAAGCTATCGACCTCCTTTCGTGCAAAGGATTTTATCAGAAATTATTCAGGTTAGCAACGAAAAAAATAGCCGCCAGCCTTTAAGCCGACGGCTTTTAGAATCTTAATGGCATTGTCTCCAAGCTTCGACGAGTTCACGTGCCGCAAGCCTAGGATTATCCGCGCCCGCGACCGCTGACACTACGAAGAACCCCGCAACGTTCGTAGCGGCTAAGGCGGGAATGTCCTTGAGCTTGACGCCGCCGCCAACTACAATCGGAATCGAACTGACTTTGACGAGTTCGGCAATCTCTTTGAAACCGTGCGTGATGAATCGTCCGTCCGAAGTCTTGCCCGCGTCTAGTTTCGTTTCCGTAGCGTGAAGAGGTCCCGCGCCGAAGTAATCTATCTGCGAAACGTCCGCCGCCTTAACGTAGTCGATAAGCTCTTCTGTCCGTGCACTCAAGCCGACAATCGAATCCGCGCCCAGATACTTCCTGCACACGTCAACGGGAATATCGCTTTGCCCCACGTGTACGCCGTCGACTTTAATCCCCGCGTCCCGCGCCGCTAACACAACGTCTAATCTATCATCGACGAGCAGAGCAACTGAATCACTCTTGCCAAGCTTCCGAATCGCCGCCGCAGATTTATCTAAGGTGTCAATCATCTCACGGGCAGTGGCGACCTTCGACCTTATCTGCACACAGGTAAAGCCTTCGCTGACAGCCGCCGCAACGACTTCTTCAACAGGGCGCGTCGTATTTTCTTGACCGATAACCAGATAAGCTGAAATGTCTAGCCGTTCGCATATGTTCATCTTCTTATCCGTCCTAGCGTCTGCCGTATCCTGTCTTCTACGGATTGCGGCTTCTCGTTTAATGCCTCGTTAAGTCTGTCCAGCTTGCCTTCCATCATGCCTTCTACGCCAGGGCGAATATCCGCTTTCAAGACGACTTCAGTACGAATTCCCTTTTCCGCCAAAACGAAAGTCGCACGCTTAACAACGTCCATGACTGCATCCCAATCGCCTTCAATCTCCGTGAACATGGAAGTTGTCTTATTGGGCAAGCCCGATTCGCGGATAACCTTGACGACCTCGGCGACGTGTTTGCTAAGTTCATCGCCAACGCCCACCGGCGCAATCGCTACGGCAATCAACGTATTCAATTCAAACCCTCCTTAAACATTGCGTCAAACATTTTATCGAACGAGCCGACCGCACGGAACTTATCCGCGACCCCTTCGCCAGTCAACTCGTACAAGGTATCAAGGAAATTGACTTTAAAGCTTGCAGGCGTTGGAGCTAGAGCCGCCGCCTTAGAACCTGCCAAGTTAAACATAGTCGTTGCAGTCAATGCCGCGATAAAAGGGGTGGCGACCGTCAGATAAATCGCCATGACTCCGCCGAGTGCGCAACCACTGCCCGTTATCTTAGTGAACAGTTCCGAGCCGCCCGCGCAGAGGATTTCTTCCGTGCCGTCAGTGACCAAATCTTCCGCGCCAGAGACCGCGACCGCTCCGCCCGTGAACTTTGCTAGCTCAAGTGCCGCAGTCTTAGCAGAGGAAACTTTTTCTGTTGAGTCGACGCCGCGAACCGTGCCGCCCGTCTCGACCAATCCCCACAGCTTAGCCAGTGCGATTATCTCAGAGGCGTTCCCGCGAACGATTGACGGCTTAAACTCTTTGAACTGCTTTAAGATGTCCGTCCGCAAACTTGATAAGCCGATGCCCACGGGGTCGAGTGTCCAGGGCGTTTGATTTGTTTGCAAGGCTCGCGCAGTCTTCGGTAGCGTGTCGGCGTAGAAAGGCATCGCCGTGCCCATGTTGATATAAAGTGCCGGCGCAAGCTTAGCCATTGCCTCGCACTCGTCAGCAAGATAGAGCATAGCCGCCGAGCCTCCGATTGCAAGTTGAGCGTTCGCGACAAAGTCTTGGGTGACGGTGTTAGTTATCGACGGTGCCAGAGGATTTTTTTCTCGCACATCGTCGACTGCCTTAGCCATTGCCTCGCGGATTTGTTCTTCTGTCAATATAATCACTCCTTAAACGTAAAAGGACGTTGCCGCACGCAACGCCCTTAGTAGTTTCTTTATTGGTGACGCCTAAGGGATTCGAACCCTTGAACCCGCCGTGAGAGGGCGGTGTCTTAACCACTTGACGAAGGCGCCGAATCACTGCGCCGAATAATAGCACAGTTACTTTTTTTCGTCAAGGCGACAGGAAAATTTTTGCGGCAGGCTTGACAACGACAAGTAGAAGGAAATAATTATGGACGCAAACATTTTTTGAAGGAGGATAATTTTTATGGCAAGCTATTATGAAGACGATTATTACGATGATGACTATTACGGCGACGACGATGATGATGACGATGATGACTATTACGGCGATGATGACGATGACGAAAGCGAAATCGTTCCGGTCGACCCGACTGAAAAAGAAGTTATCGAGCCTATCAAGGAAGAAGAAATTAATACCGACGCTGTAACCGAAGACGGCACTATTGACGAGACTAAGATTAGCGAGGGCGACATTGTCACTACAACCGAAGCTCAAGCAACCGCAACAACAGTTCTTTCCTCTGTCGATACCACTGAAGCAACTGCAACTATTCTTTATGCAACCACACAGGCGCGAACTTCCTATGGTATCTATTACACGCAGATAACTGGCGTCGCGGGTGTCAGAATCAGAGCTACTTCGTCTGGTAGCGGCACAAGTGCAACTCTCGGCTCGGGTAGCAAGAGAACTAGACTTGCTTTGGATGCTCGTGCAAATGTCGACGTTATATTCGAGTACGACAGCATAACTAACAGCTACTCCGCCAATCCTGCACAAATAAGGGCAAAGAGCGGTTCCGCATTTCATGTTGGCGGCTCCTCTGGCGTTGGTCTGTCAGTTTTGGGCGGTTGGATGAACGTCAGCCTATCCAATGGCAAACCTAGCTTGCTCTCCATCTTGGCTAATGCAGTAATCAAAATTGGCTCGTGGCTGTCTGGTAGTGGCGATGTGCTCTATGATACCGATACTTCGATTAACGGCATAACAATCACGTTTGCAGGCTTCGATACTGGAGATGTCAACAACTTTATTCCAGACGGCAAGAAGGTCGGCACGATTGACATTGCTAACACCGAAGACGCGACTGTAACTGTCGACGGCGCGTATGATTATACTTTGGCTATGCACGACAGCGACGGCAATGCTATTAGCTCCGCCGCCTTCAAGCTCAAATACGTTGACAGCGGCGACTATACCTTCACGGTTCTCGAAAACAACGGAATTAAGCTTGACCTCAGCGATGTTGTTGCCAAGGATTACAGAACCCTTGCGATTACCGAGACTGGCGGCGTTTCTCAAATCGTTTCGCCGATTGATGCAGACGGCGGCAAAATTAAGATTGGTAGCACCACATACGAATACAAGGCTGTTGCGGGTAGCGATTCTTACTTCATGCTCACCAACGGCAATGTTACTGGTTTTGTCCTTGGCATGACTGGCGATAGTATTACTCTGCCGGCTGATTCTTCGGCTAAAGTTTATGACATTGAAGACCTTGATATTGACTTAACAACGTTTGCTAAGATTACGGGCGGCAAATATTCTTTCACCAAGACGGCGAGCAACTATATCGTTACGCTTTATGAATCGTCAAAAATTGTCGTGGACGGAAAAACGATGAACTTTGCTATCAGCGCGAACACCAAGAAAGATTTTGCTGGCGGCGTCATAAAGATTGAGCTTGACTACGAAGGCGCGTTGCTTTCAGTCGACGGCTTAGACAATCTCAAGAACGCGGGCGATAGTGTGACTGTCTCTGGCGCAAAGCTTGAATCGGGCTTGCCCGTCAAGGATGATTATATCTCCACTGCAAGCGGCAAGTTCACTTATACGGCTGAAGGTGGCGAACCCATTCTTACATTGAGCAAATCTAGCGATAAAGTTTATTCCCTGCCGAGCAATGTCAAGAAGATTGTTTACGGGACGACCTTGGCATTGATAGATTCAAGCGAGGCGGCTGTTACTCTCGACGCGGACTCAGGCTTCAAAGCGGTTGACGCCTCCAATCGAAATAAAGCCGTTAAGATTGTGGGCAACTCCTTATCCAACACAATCAAAGGCGGTACGAAGAATGATTCCCTTTACGGCGGCTCCAATAACGATAAACTTTACGGCAACGCGGGTAATGACTACCTAAGCGGCGGTAGTGGCAAGGATACGTTATCGGGCGGCACGGGCAAGGATAAACTCTTTGGCGGCTCTGGCAATGACAGTTTGAACGGCGGCGAAGGAGCGGACACATTATCGGGCGGTACTGGCAATGATAAACTCTTCGGCGGAGCTGGTAACGATAGCTTGCACGGCGGAGACAATAACGACACGTTATCGGGCGGCACAGGCAAGGATAAACTTTTTGGTGGCTCTAGCAATGATTCACTTCACGGCGGCGACGATAACGACACCTTATCGGGCGACACGGGTAATGATAAACTCCTCGGCGGCGACGGAAATGACAGCTTACACGGCGGAGACAATAACGACACGTTATCAGGAGGCGATGGTGCTGATACTTTATTAGGCGGCACGGGCAATGATTCACTCGTGGGAGGCGACGATAACGATAAATTATTTGGCGGAGACGGCAATGATATACTCTATGGTAGCGACGGCAATGATTCACTAAGTGGCGGCACGAGTGCAGATAGACTTTTCGGCGGCGCAGGAAATGATTCGATAAGCGGCGGCACGGGCAACGATTCACTCACGGGCGGCACTGGCAATGATAGTCTTTGGGGCAATTCGGGAGCTGATAAGTTCATTTACTCTAGCGGCGACGGCAAGGACATCATCTTTGGCTTTGAGGACGGCGACACGCTCACACTTGACGGTTTGGACTTCACGTCGTCTTATAGCAAGTCAAAGGGCACGCTCGCGCTTAAGTTCGATAGCGGTTCGGTTACGTTTAAAGAGTTTACCGCAACGACCTTCCACATCGATAACGATACGTATAAAATCAGCGGCTCTAAGCTAAAGAAGCAATGACATCTGCGCGGAGAACTTCCATCCTGTTAAAGCGGCGTGATTTTTTTACGATATAACTAAAGAATTACAAGCAAGAAATGATGCAATATTATGAGCAACAACTTTGGAAGTCCTCCGGGCGGTTCGTCTTCAAGCGTTTCTTGGAGCGGCAAAACTAAGTACACGTCATCGGGCACGTACTCTAACAAAACTTACACTTCAACAAAACTTACACTTCAACGACCGACGCTGAATGCGCAGTCCTCGTATCGTTGGCTTCGGGCACTGTCAATCTTGTCAACCCGACAGTCACAAAGAGCGGCGGACCTTCTAACGCGGACGACAATTACAACTTCTACGGCATTAACTCCGGAATCATGGCGATGGGCGGCGGCACCGTCTCAATCGTCGGTGGCTCTGTCACTACGACGGGCGTTGGGGCGAATGCTGTTTTTTCTTATGGCGGCAACGGCGGGCAAAATGGCGTAGCTGGCGACGGTACCACCGTTTATATAGAGGACGTTACGATTAAGACTTCGGCAAGCGGTTCAGGCGGAATCATGACGACTGGCGGCGGCAAGATGATCGCAGAAGATTTAATGATAATCACAAGCGGACAATCTTCTGCGCCGATAAGGACTGATCGTGGCGGCGGCTCTGTCACGGTTGACGGCGGCTCCTACACGTCAAACGGTCTCGGCTCGCCGGCGATTTATTCCACCGCTGATATTTTCGTTGAGGACGCGTCGCTCACTTCCAACCTTTCCGAAGGCGTCTGCATTGAAGGTCAAAATTCCGTTGTCTTAGAAGATTGTACCTTGACGGCAAACAACACCCAGACTAATGGCAATGCTCAATTCCTCGATGCGGTTATACTTTATCAATCAATGTCAGGCGACTCGTCAAGCGGCACGTCAAGTTTTTCGATGATGGGCGGCGTTCTCAACAATACGTCGGGGCATCTTTTCCACGTCACTAATACGGCGGCGGTTATCAGCCTCAACGGAGTCACGATTAACGATTCAGGCGACGGCGTCTTATTATCGGTCTGCGACGACGGCTGGAAAGGCGCGTCTAACATTGCCACCCTTAACGCAAGCGGACAGACTTTGACGGGTGATATTCTCGTCGGCAGTGATTCGACTTTGACGCTTAACATCTCGAATTCATCGACGTTCACGGGCAACCTTTCTGGCACCATAAAGAATGCAAGCGGAACTTCCAAATCGACGAGCTTGGGTACAGTTAATGTCTCTTTGGATTCGTCGAGTAAATGATATTTGACTGACGATACTTACGTCACGTCCTTTGAAGGCACGGCGGCGAACGTCATAACCAACGGCTACACGCTCTACGAGAACGGCACGGCTTTGGACGGTACGACAAATGATTACACTGACGATTCAAAGTCTATCACGCTGACCACGGGCAATGACACGCTCGGCAATACGATAGCCGGCGCGCCATTCAAGCACTCGCGGGCAACGACTCTATCCGAAACTACTCGGCGGCTAAGAAAGTCTCAATCATCGGCGGCTCTGGCAAGGATACCATTCGCAACTACGGAGATTCCTCGACTATTCTTGGCACGTCGGGTTACAACTACATTTGGAACCGTGCAGATTACGTTTCAATCGTCGGCGGCACGAGCAGAGACACTATCAAGAACACTCCAACGGCAACTACGTAACCATTCGCGGGGCGGCAACGGTGCTGATGACATCGACAACGACGCAAGCCGCGTGACGATTTATGGCGGCTCTGGTGCAGATGACATTGACAGCGACGGTTCAAGAGTAAAAATTTATGGCGGCTCCGGTAATGACGAGATTAGCAACGACGGCGCAAGCGTGACAGTCGACGGCGGCACGGGGGCTGATGACATTGATAACGATGGCTCCAACGTCTCAATCGTCGGCGGGGCTGGCAATGACACTATCGAGAACAAAAACAACAACGTGACGATTACTGGCGGGGCTGGCAATGATTCCATTTACAATGACGACGGTGCGAATGTCCTATTCAAATACGCGGAAGGCGACGGCAACGACACTATCCGCGGCTTCAATTCGACCTCAACGCTTTCAATAGGGGATGGCGAAGGCTCTTACTCAACTACAACCAGCGGCAACAATATCATCGTGACTGTCGGCGACGAGACGATTATTTTAGTAGACGCGGCTACCCTGTCCACTGTCAACATTAACGGCATATTGGCAGACTCGACGACTTTGACGATAACTGATGACGACTCCTCGCCCTTAACAGTTAATTCGACCGTTGAAGTTATCGACGCCTCGGCACGCACGACCGCAATTAAAATCATCGGCAATACTCTTGCCAATTCGATTCAAGGCGGCACGGGTAATGATACGATTTACGGTGGTTCGGGCAATGATTCAATCCTCGGCAATGCAGGAGCTGATTATCTAAGCGGCGGCGCAGGTAATGATACAATTTACGGCGGCACGGGCAAGGATACGATTTACGGCGGCTCTGGCAATGATTATCTAAGCGGTGGAACGGGGGCTGATAAAATCTATGGTAGCTCTGGCAAAGATACTCTTTATGGCGGCGACGGCAATGACTACTTAAGCGGCGGCGATGATGCTGACATATTATCGGGCAGCTCTGGCAAGGATAAACTCCTCGGCGGTTCGGGCAATGACAGCTTGCGCGGCGGCTCTGGTAACGACTCGCTCTGGGGCGGCGACGGCAATGATACTTTCTATTACGCAAAAGGCGACGGCAACGACATTATCTACGGCTTCGAGGACGGCGACACACTCACCCTTGATAATCTGTCGTTCACGTCGTCTTACAACTCATCGACGGGCGCATTAACGCTCACTGTCACCAACGGTACTATTACTTTGCAAGACTACACCGCCACGACCTTTAACATTAACAGTGACGCTTATGAGTTAAATAGCTCCAATGAACTCGCTAAAAAAGAATAAATCTGCCGGGTAACGTGACATGGCAAGAAAATTTTCCTCCGTATTGTTGCGGGGGATTTTTTTTGTTATCATGACCAAAAACTTTTGGGAGGGCTCGTCAATGGGACTTAAGACTAAAGCAATCCTAGCAGTTAATGTTATTGTGATTGTCGCGTGTGTGCTAATGGGGATTATCGGATATATTCGGGCGGAAGAAGGCTTTTCGCGAACGCTTGAGATGAAAGCCGCCGCAGATGTTCAGTCGCTTACCGAGATTGTCAACAGTCGCTACTATGGCGATTGGCACGTTCAAAACGGAATTTTATTCAAGGGCGGGCAACAGATTGACGGCGTGAATGAGATTGCCGATTTCCTAAGCAACATCTGTAATGGCAAGGTCACTATCTTTAATGGCGATACCCGCGTTGCCACTACGGTTAAAGACGCGGCGGGCAATCGTCAGGTCGGCACCAGAGCTTCGGAGGCGGTTATCAATAACGTCATCACTCAAGGAAAATTTTTCGTGGGCAAGGCGTCAGTCATGGGCGAAGACCACTACGCCGCTTATCAACCGATTAAAGACGTGACGGGCAAGACGATTGGAATGCTCTTCGTAGGCGTGAGCGTTCATGAGATGGACGACGTCAGGGACAATCTGATTTTGTCGATAGCGTTGGCGGTCGTAGTGATTGTGATTCTTTGCGGGCTGGCGTCCAATTACTTTATCGGCAAAATGGTCGGGCAAGTCGGCGAGGTCGTCGGGGCTGTCAAGAAAGTTTCGGCGGGCAACCTACGTATTGATGACTTAGAGATTAAGTCGCGGGACGAACTCGGCACCCTGTCAGAGAGTATCAACGACATGAAGTATCGCCTTAAAAATCTCATGACTAAAATCTCGGAGTGTTCGGAACGGGTCGCGGCGTCGAGTGAGGAATTGACCGCCGGCACTCAGCAGACGAACGAATCAATAACCGTCGTAGCTCAGAACATAGAAGTATTGACGCAAGGCACCGTTGACCAGGAGCGGACGATTGAGACGTTGGAAGAACGAATTCAAGACATGCACGACAGAATGGACGACTTGCGCACGACGGCAACGCAAATGGAGCAGATTGCCATTGACAGCGCGAACAATGCGGCACTCGGCAAAGAAAAGGTCGAGGCGGCTGTTGATGTCATGAAGAATATCGAACAGCAGGTTAGCTCCTCGGCTAAAGTTATCGGCGAACTCGGCAAGCGTTCGGATGAGATTGGGCAGATTGTCGAGACGATTAGCGGCATTGCAGGTCAGACGAATCTTTTAGCCCTAAACGCGGCAATCGAGGCGGCTCGCGCTGGTGAACAAGGTCGCGGCTTTTCTGTCGTCGCGGAGGAGGTTCGCAAACTTGCTGAACAGTCAAGCGAGGCGACGGGCAATATTGCCAAACTTATCGCCACGATTCAACAGGATACAACTTCTGCGGTCGAATCTATCGAACAGGGCAATCAAAGCGTCAAAGAAGGTACAAAATCCGTCGCGGAGACTGGTAAAGCCTTTATCGATATAGAAACTCAAGCTTCAAAGCTAAATATCAATGTAAATCGCAGTCTTAACGATATTTCAGCCGTCGATAACAGCAATAAAGCAATTTTGGCGGCGGTCGAGCACGTAAAAGCGATTGCAAACCGTTCAAGCGAGAATGCAAGCTCTGTTAGTGCCGCAACGCAGGAACAATCCGCCGCTATGCAGGAAGTTGCCGACGCTAGCAAGATTTTATCGGAACTCGCAAACGAAATGCGCGGTGAAGTCGCTCAATTTAAGTTGTAAGGAGAAATTCTCTTGGATTTCGCAATCAAAGCCGAAAAACTCACGAAAATTTATAAAATCTACGAACGGGACATCGACAGGCTTAAAGAAACCTTCCACCCGTTCCATAAACGCTACAGCAGAGACTTTTACGCCCTTGAAGACGTTTCTTTTGAAATTAGGCGCGGAGAAAACGTCGGACTCGTCGGAAAGAACGGTGCGGGCAAATCTACCCTCTTAAAAATTATTACGGGCGTTTTAACTCCCACGAGCGGCAAAATCGAAGTCAACGGGCGAATTGCGTCACTTTTGGAGCTCGGCGCGGGTTTTAATCCCGAAATGACCGGCGTAGAAAATATTTACATGAATGGACTTCTAATCGGGCACAATCGCGACGTTATGGACGCAAAACTAGAAAATATCATCGCGTTCGCCGATATTGGCGACTTTATCAATCAACCAGTCAAAACTTATTCGTCAGGCATGTTCGCAAGGCTCGCTTTTGCCGTAAATGCCTTCGTTGAACCCGATATTTTGATTGTGGACGAGGCTTTGAGCGTCGGCGATGCTTTTTTCCAAAGTAAATGTATGGATAAGATGCGTTCAATGATTCAAGGCGGCGTTACGGTCATTTTCGTCAGTCACGATACCTTTGCGCTAAAAAATCTTTGCGAACGCGCCTTTTTAATGCAGAACGGCAAAATTTTAATGGATTCGTCCGCTAAAGAGGTCGTCGAAGTCTATCGCAACATGTTAATCGAGTCTCGCGGCGAATTAACAGACGAGCAAGCCCAATTTCAAAGCAATCTCGCCAATAATCTCCGCTCAGATAAAAAATTCGACAGAGAAAACTTTTCCACAGAGAATTTGGAGCGCGGCAAGGAAATTTTTATGAAAAACGCAACGTATCAGCGTGGCGGCGACGGTCGAGCAACTTTTGAGAACGTTCAACTGCTAAATCTCAGCGGCGAACTCATTAACGAAGTTATTTTCGGGCAAGAAGTCGTTTTGCGCATGATTATCCGCTTTAAAAGTGATATTTCGTTCCTCGGCATGGGTTATCATATCCGAAACGCTACCGGAATTGATTTAGTCTACACAGATTCCCGCTTCAACGACACAAAAGCCATCGTCGACGGCAAGGCGGGCGAAATTTACGTTGTCGATTGGCAATTTAAGGTCGAATTGCGGCAGGAACTCTACGATATTGCTTGCGTAATCTCTTCTCCCGTCGATGAAACGCTTAGTTCGGTTGAATTGTGCGATTTTGTCCCGTGCGCCGTTCAATTTAACGTTGTAAGCCCAAATCCTTACTTGAGTTTGTCTGGAGGCTACGTTCATTGGCATAACGACCTAAAAATTTGCCGCGTGAATTGAAATTAAAATTTTTTCGGGTATAATAAGCTGAATAAAACATGGAGGCGAAATTTTTGTGGAGAATTCAGAAGTTCAGAAGTTCAACATTAAAAATTTGCTCTCGACAAAGAGCGCGGCGGCAATTATCGCCTCAACGGTGGCTATAGTCGGCGTCGGGGCTTTGGGAGTGTCTAGTTCGATCGCTGACGGCAATAAAATCGTTCTCGGCGTGCGTTTTGAAAATCAACCTATCGGCGGACTCGATAAAGTCACTGCGGAAAAATTTTTTGCAAATATCGCCGCTAAAAGGGTTCACGAGCTTAAATTCCGCTACGAGGGCGAAGAATTCGTCATCACGCCCGAAGAAATTAATTTAACTGCCCAAATCGACAAGGCGACGCAAGATGCGTTCAGTTTTGGGCGCGGCGGTTCGACAATCAGCAATTTTAACGACCAAATTAGGTGTTTGCTCAACGGTCGTAGCGTTCAACTCGCCGCTCAATACGATTCGACGCTCCTTGACGAAAAACTTAACGAAATCGCCGCTAAAGTCAATCGCGACCCCGTAAACGCCGTTGTTGAGTTGTCTTCGGACGGCGCAATCCAAAAATTCCCTGGCGTCATCGGTAAAAAGCTTAATACTCAAGAAATCGCCGAAAATTTGAAAGCTCCGCTCACAACGTTGAATTTGCCTAGCGGAGCGATTGATTTAGTCCCAGAAGACATTCAACCCTTCATAACGACCGAAGATATTGCCGAAATTGATTCAGTCCTAGGCTCGTTCAGCACTTATTACTATCCCGGCGACCGCGGCGATAATATTTGGCTCGCGGCGAACGCTATCTCAAATAAAATCGTTAAACCGTCGTGGACGTTCTCTTTTAACGATACGGTCGGCGAAAGGACTTGGGACGCGGGTTATAAAGTCGCGGGCGTGATTATTAATGGGCGACCAGCCGAAGATTACGGCGGAGGCGTCTGTCAAGTCAGTTCGACGCTGTATAATGCCGTTT
>JACXWG010000057.1 GCA_014764605.1 Quinella sp. 1Q5
TTCCTTTCCGGACGTGCGGAGAGGATTTTTTTACGCGGCATTGCTATTCGTAAAGCTAAAAGTTATAATCAAACGGTATTAAGACTAAAGGAGCGAATTGCTTGAAGTGGATTAATCATCAAATCGTTACGGGCTTCATAGTCTGCACGGCGACAAACGACGCATTGTTCACGGCGTCTAGTATCGTCGGGGCGGTCATTCCAGACAGGGTCGAGGGCTCGCCGCCCAAAGACAGTTCAGCCTATTGGAAGTGGCGCAAGAAGCATCGCACGTGGTCGCATTATCCGCCGATTTACTTAGCCTTGATTGCCGCCGCGCAGGTCGCCAAAGATTATTACCCCGAACCGACGCTTGCCTTTGCTTTGAACCTGATAACTTATGCACTAGTCGGAGCTTTGCTACATATTGCCGAAGACGGTATCTGCGGAAAGGTGCCAATATTCACGCCGCATAAGAAATACGGAGTAAAGCTCTTCAAGGTCGGCTCGTGGAGGGAATACTTCTTCGCCGCCCTGATAATTCTAATCTGCTTGTTCGTTCGCTTCGGAGATATAAATCTGTTGAGGAGCTATTTTAGCTTATGAAAAACTTTTTTACCTTCGCAATCATCGCCGCGCTAATGGGATTCTTCTCGATATTCGGAATGTACATAGCCGAAAAGACCGACGTTTTGCAGCTCAACGGGCGACCGCTCGAAGTAACTTTCACTCAGGAAGGCGACGATACCTTGATGACGTGGCGACCGTTACCTTATCCATGCGTCTACAAAATCACGACGATAAGCCGCACGACTGGACTAGTTGAGGACTCGCCGCCCTTCCACATTTTAAAAGAGGAGGAGACGCGTTCGGCAAGCTACATCGTGCCGCGTGCCCCGATACCAACTTATTACTTCATAACGGCTCGCGGGCTCTTCGGCGAAATCTATCGTTCGGAAAAGATTTATGCTAATCCGAACTTCCCGACGCCGCCGCAACCCGTGAGCATTTATCATTACGGCAAAGATAATCCCGCAAGCCTAATGCCGTTCCTCGTGTGGCATACCGTCCCAAATGCTGTCTGCTATGAAATCGAACTCCTAGACGCGCCGCCCGAAGTCGAAGGCGGCATTGCTCTATCGGCGGGGCACAGTCTCTTCAGCACGCGCAAGGTTTATACTAACGGCTATCAAGCTGACCTGCGACCGTTCAACAAGTCTGAAATCTATTGGCGGGCACGAGCCTTAGGACTTCATCACGAACCGATTGGCGAATTCTCTAAGGCGGAAAAAATTATCGTCGACACAAGTCAGCCCTTCCCGAATGCCCCGCTGATTAATAACTTTGATTTCATGGACTACTTGCCGCAGCCGATTTATCACGTGTTCGATTGGATACCGCTGAACGAGGCGGCTAAGTATGAAGTGGAACTTGCGACTACACCTGAGGGCGAGGCGGCTTGGCGCATGATTTCCAACGACGTGGCGAGTTGCTACGACGAATACGGCAGACCATATGCCGGCGCGTATTATTGGCGCGTGCGGGCATTGAACGAAAACAATCAACCTATTGGAACCTGGTCGAAAACAGAAAAGTTTATCGTCGACGATTACACTAAGGGCGTTGATGTTGCGGTCTTGGGCGATAGCATAAGTCACGGCGGCGGCGCAGTCAGCTATTCCCCGCGAGCCTTGCAGTACAGCTACGAAACTTTTATCGACTTCCCAGTAGTCAACCTGTCTAAGAGCGGCGACACCTCCCGCACGACATTGGAACGTTTTAATCAAGACGTTGTGCCGCTCAAGCCGAAGAACCTAATCATCTCGACGGGCGCGAACTGTCTACGCGACGCGACCATATCCGCTGAAGACGTTATCGCTGACATGGCGGGCATTAACAACCTTTGCCGACAAAATAATATCCGTCCGATTTTCCTGACGCTCATGCCGATTAACCCAGACAACTTGCAGAACGCCTTCCACACGCCCACCGACCCGAATTGGAAAATGAAACTTCAGCAAATCAACGACTACATCAAGCGGCAGGAATTTTTCATAGACATTGAGCCTTACTTCTACGACTCGCAGGGCACGATGGATTATTCCCTTTCCGTTGATGGCATTCATCCCGACATTCGCGGCAAAATGTTAATCGGCGAACTCATCAGCAAGCACAAGAACCTCTTCAAATAAAAAAACGCCGTCATAAGCTGATAGCGTTAAGAATATCTCTGCCACCCTCTTTAAGCAGCCGGGCGGCTATTTTTTTGCCTAAGTCAACTTCTCCTAGCGGCGCGACCTTCGAGGCTTTGACGAGGCGTTGACCGTCCGTTGACGCGATTAATGCTTTGATGTGCACTTGCCCGCCGTTAATCGTCGCGAAGACTCCAACGGGGATTTGACAACTGCCGCCAACCTCCGCTAAGAATTCCCGCTCGATTGCAACCGCCGCACTTGTCGCCGCGTCGTTCAATCTCTGCACAAGGGAAAAAGTTTCGTAGTCATCTGCGCGAATCTCGATTGCCAATGCGCCTTGCCCCGCCGCCGGGATTATCTCCGTCAAGAATTCGTTGATTCGTGACGAGTAGCCGAGCCGCTCCAAGCCCGCCGCCGCCAATATGATTGCGTCGAAGTCGCCCGCGTCCAATTTCCTCAGCCGAGTCTCGACGTTGCCGCGAAGATTTTTTATCACAAGGTCTGGACGCAACGACAAGACTTGAGCCGCCCGCCTTAGGCTTGACGTTCCCACGACTGAGCCTTTAGGCAAGCTTGCGAACGTCGGAAAGTGATTGCTAACGAATGCATCGAACGGTTGAGCACGTCTGGTTATCGCCGCGAGCTTGAAACCTTCGGGCAAGGCGTTGGGCACGTCCTTTAAGCTGTGAACTGCCAAATCAATCGCGCCGTCCGCTAACTGAAGTTCAAGCTCTTTGGTGAATAGTCCTTTGCCGCCGATTTTAGCAAGTGGCGCGTCAAGGATTTTGTCGCCAGTCGTGTGAACTTTTACGAGTTCGACTTCAAGCGCGGGGAAAAATCTTCTAAGCTGAGCCGCAACGAACTCCGCTTGCCAAAGTGCCAATCGACTTGCCCTCGTCCCGATTTTAATCTTGAGCAATGGATTTCACCTCGTCAGTAAAAAGTGCCGTAATCGCCTGCGTGTAAAAGGTTTCCGCGTCAGTGCCAGCCGAGGCGTTAAGCTTCATCATTGGCATACGCAACAGCTTGCGGACGATTCGGCGTGTCATTTGGTCTAAGATTCGGCGTTCGTCGTCGCTGAGGTCGGGTAGCTTGCTTGAGACTTTCCGAACTTCGCGTTGACGAATTTTTTCTGCACGTTCGGACAGGCTAGCCATAAGCGGACGAAAATTCAAATACTTAAAGCGTTCCATGACTGCCACCACGTCTTCGGCGATTATTTTTTTTGCAAGGACTGCCTCGCGTTGACGAGCCTGCAAATTCTTTTCCACGACTGATTCAAGGTCGTCTATATTGTAGAGGGTGACGCCTTTAATCTTGCCTACTTCTGGGTCAACGTCACGGGGCACGGCAATATCAATGAAAAATATCCCGCGACCTTCTCGACGCGTCATTAGCTGTTGAGTTTGCCACGGCTTAACGACGTAATGCGGCGCACCCGTTGACGTGATGATTATGTCGACGTGAGCCGCGCTCGTGAAGGCGTCTTCCCACGCGACCGCCTGCCCGCCGATTTTAGACGCCATGTCCTGCGCCCGTTCCAAGTGATGATTCGCCACGAAGATTTTCTTCAGCCCGTGTGACAGGAGATGTTGCGCTGTGAGCTGAGCCATCTTGCCCGCCCCGAAAATTAATGCGCTCTTGTCGACCAGCCCGCCCAATTTCTTATTTGCAAGCTCCACCGCCGCCGACGACACCGATACCGAGTTATAAGCGATTCGGGTTTCCGTGCGAACCTTCTTGCCCGCCGCAATTGCCCGATTAAATAGCGTGTTTAGGATTGTGCTAGTCGCCGCCTGAGCCTTAGCCGTCGTGTAAGCCTCCTTAACTTGCGACAAGATTTGACCTTCGCCCAAAACCAATGAATCTAAACCCGCCGCGACCTCAAAGAGATGTTCGGCGCAAGCCTCGCCGTCGAACTCGTACAAAAACTTCTTGTCAATGACGCCACCGATTAAATCGTTTAGGAATTGATGAAGGCTCGACTCGCAACCTTCAGCCGTGACCGCGTAAATCTCACTGCGATTGCACGTCGAAAGGATAACCGCCTCGCTCAAGCCGTCGTAGCCGTCAAGATTTTCCAAGCCGTGCTTTAGGGCGTCCTTGCTTATGCTAAATCGTTCTCGGACTTCAATGGGTGCTGTCCTGTGATTCAAGCCCAAAACTTTCAAGTGCATGATTTATCTTGTCCTCCAGCTCGTTAAGTTGTCCTTGCTTCAAAAGTTGCCACGTTTCCTGCGTCAAGACTCTCTGCCAAAAGATTTTTCGTTGCGTGTGATTCGGCAAACGTCGTTTGAGTTCCCGCCGCCACCGCGAAATTATTTCCAAGCCCTCGCCGAAGGTCTCATCAAACTCCGCCTCTAGCATTTGCCGGATAAATTTTGAGAACGCGGGAGAGTTCGCGCCCGTCGAGATTGTCAGCAGGAGTTCGCCGCGCCTTATCGTAGAAGGAACGTTGAAGTTACCGCCCGTGCCCTCTACCACGTTGACGAGAATATTTTTAGCACACGCCGCCCGCCGATTGACTTCGGAATTATTCGTAGCCGCGATTAGTATCAGTTCGTCGCCGAGCATGTCTTCCGAAAACTTTTCCCGCGTCAAAGATATTTCTCCACGTTGGGCAAGCTCTTCGACTTCCGCGCAGACTTCCGGGGCAATGACTTTGACACGTGCGCCCGCCGCTAACAGTCCGCGTATCTTCCTTAGCGCAACCTCGCCGCCGCCAATCACTACGCAAGCTTTGCCGTCTATGTCAAGGTTTATCGGATAAAGTCTCATTGCTCGCCCCTCTAAGAACATGCGCCGTCAAGAAGATTATCAGCTCAGACTCGGATTTGCTCTTGCGATGATTCCTGAACAATGCGCCCAATATCGGCAGGTCACCTAGGAACGGAATCTTGCTGACGGATTTAGCCTCCTCCGCCCCGATTAGCCCGCCGATAATCATTGGCTCGCCGTCGCGAACAGTCACGGTCGTTTCAGCCGAACGCGTATTGAATCGATAAGCTTGCATGTCGGGGATATATTGCGGCGTGCTTACCTCCGTATGAATCTTAGCCGTTATCGTGCCGTCGCTGTTGACTCGTGGCGTATATCTCAAGATGATTCCTGCGTCGCGATACTCAATCGAAGTCGTCGTGCTTGTATTTGTGCTTGAAACTTTTGGAACTGGCACCGAACTACCGACGTTAATCACAGCCTCGCGCCCCTGAATCGTCGTAACGTTCGGGCGGGAAAGAATCTTCGCCTTGCCGTCAGTGACCAAAGCATTAATCTGAGCACTTAACGTCCAATTCAAACCCGTAACGGAAGTTAATGAACGACCGAACTGAATCAAGCTGGAGCCGTTGAAAATGTTTGTGTTCAGTGATTGATTTGCGAGACCAAATTGAATGCTAGCTTCTCCCTCATTTGAGTAATCGTCCTTAGTCGAATATTTTTCTGAGGCGGAAAGACCTAATCCAGATTGCGTCGACCGCCCTCGTGACGATTCATTAGAGTAGCCGCTTGAAGATTCAGAGTAACGACTTCTTCCTGACTGAGCAGAATAAGTTCCGTCAATCGAAGACCACGCCCACTCCACGCCAAGATTTTTAGTTGCTTCCTTTTCTATTGCTAAGATCTTCGCCTCGACCGTGACTTGCTTAAGCTCCACATCAAGCGACGCCAACAAATTTTTGACGCGTTCATATTCCGTGGGCGTCCCGAACAGGACAAGCGCATTGACTTCGGGATTAACATAAACTCTATCCTTGCGCTTAATGTCCTCCGAATAGTCGCCTCGGTCAGAGCCGTCCTCGTCGCGGTAGGTATAACGGTAAGTATAGGAGCCGTCCGCGTTCTTGATTCGCGTCGTCTGATTGGGCAAGCGTTCGGTGTCAGGGTCAAGCGACATAATCACCGCGTCACGCAAGGTCTCGGCGTCACCATACTTAATCGGGATAACGTAGCTTTGCATTGCCTCGACGCTCGAAGCCGTGATGATATAAACGCCTGACTCGCGCAGGAGCTGAAGACTTTTTGTCCGCGAAATGATTTCCAGAACCTTGAGCGGCTCGACATCCGTTAGCGATATTGAAATGTTCCCCTTAACCGAATCATCAACCGAGACATTAAGCCCGCCCGTCTTTGCCACAAGCATTATCGTCGCCCTTAGGTCTGCCTCGTGTACGCTTAGGGTCATCGGCGCGGCTGAACTGTGCGCGGGCATAAAAAAAGCCGCTGAAGCTATGAGCGGCAAAAATCTTTTCCAGTTCAATCATCTCAGCTCCTTTTGCAAATAAACTCTCTGACCGTCCTCGAATGTCACGAACTCCGCGCTTATGTCCGAAATTTTTTTCCCGCCGATTTCCTCGCCGACCGTCAAGAATAACGTTTCCTTATCGCGCAGGAACATCGCCGTTTTGACTTCGCCGCTAATTGCCGTGCCCGTTAAGATGATTCGTTCCTTAGGTTGCTGAGGTTGCGCGACTGGCGGCGGTGGAGGTTGAATCACAGTCGGCGGTACGGGTGCGACGACTGTTTTAGGTTGCGGTTTAGGTTTGTCTTCGCCCGCGAACGGGTCGCCGATTAATAATTCGTCCGCATTCGCCCCAAGGACAAGCGTCACGCCGTTGGAGCTTTTCTCGACCGGCAAGACTCTAACGGGCAAATCCTTCGTCAACGGCGGTTTATCGTCTAGGATAATCTCTTCGCCACTGGAGCTGTCATCGGTCGCCCAAAATATCAGCAAGACGACGAAGCACACGCCCAACGCAATCGCCCGAACTTTATTCTGCTTCAGCTCGTCTAGTTCGTGTCTTAGGAAATCTTTCAACGTTGTCTCCAAAAAATTTTGTTGAAGTGTATCATACGCCTACGAAGTTTTCAACCGCAAGACTGACTATAAAATATCGCGCTTGATTAGGTTTATGCTTTGTAATAAAATCGACGCGAGGTGATTAATATGAAGAGAATTTTTAGCTTAACGATGCTTTTGATGATGATATGCGCGACGACCTTTGCCGAAGAACTCCCGCCGATAATCTCCGTGAGTGGTGAAGGCGTAGTCGAGACTCAACCAGACCGTGCAACAATTTCTGTTGGCGTCATCACTCGCGAAAAGAATACGTCCGCCGTGCAAGCCGCTAATGCTAAAGCCGCCTCCGACGTCATCAATTCAATCGTTGCGCTCGGCATTGAACGCAAAAACATTTCGACGGGCAACTACAACTTCAATCCGAGTTATCGCCACACGGACAACGGCAAGAGAATTCTCGAAGGCTACGAGGCTACCAATTCCGTGACGGTTATCGTCGACGACTTAAATTTGGTTGGCAAAGTCATCGACGCGGCTTTAAGTCATGGAGCCAATCACGTCGACAGCTTGAACTTCGGATTGCGCAATAAGTCCGCTTATCAAGACGAGGCATTGAGACTTGCTATCCTAGACGCTAAGCACAAGGCGGAGATTGTAGCTCGTGCATTGGGCAAAAGTATTGTGAACGTCCACAACGTGTCGATTAATTCAAGTCGGGTCGCCGCGCCGCAGAATTATAAAATGGCTCGCGCAATGGCTGAAGATGCCGCCGTTGGAATTGAAACGCCGATTGAAAGCGGAACCCTTCAATGCTCGGCTAGCGTCCACGTCGAATTTGAAATCAGCAGATGAATAAACCGTGGCTTGCTTCAATCGAATACATTCGCGGCGTATCAATGCTTGGGGTCGTGGCAATTCACACTGGCTCGCAATACTTGCTTAACCCCACGCCTAATATCCACCTAGTCGCCCTGTTTGAAATCGTCTCGCGGTTCAGCGTGCCGATTTTCTTTTTTATCTCGGCGTTCGGGCTGTTCTATCGCATGGACTTAGCGGAGCCGTTCTCGTATGGAAAATTTCTGCGTCGAAGGTTCAAAGCGGTGCTCTTGCCCTATCTTCTCTGGTCGACGCTATATCTTGTGCATGATAACTGGTTTTACGGCTATCAACTCTTCCCCGATTTCGACTACGCGACGGAGATTTATTTCTTTGGGCTGGCGAAGTATCATCTTTATTTCTTAGTCATCTTGATTTGGTTCTATCTGCTGATGCCGCTTTGGATTGCCTTAGTCAGACGCATGACGCCCGCCCGCTTGCTTTTATTGCTCGCTGCTCAAATTGCGTTTGATTGGTGGTCGAGTTATTGCGCGGGCACGTCGGATAATCTGTTCATGAAGTGGCGACTTAATTGGCTCGTCCTGCATTACGTGTTCGTATTCGTCTTAGGCGGGGTGCTGGCGGTTCACTCGCAAAGGTTCTTCACGTGGTGTCAATCGCACAAAAAAATTATCAGCGCGACTTTCCTAATCACGCTGATAACTTTGCTTGGCTGGTACTACTTCCTAATCATCGTCCGCAACCTGTCACCTGAGGCGGCAGTCAACACGGCGCATCAACTCTCGCCGCCCGGCATCTTCTACACAATCGCCGCGTCAATCTTCTGGTTTACGTGGTTTCAATTCGGCAAGCTCCCCGTGTCACTGAAGACTTTCCTAAGTGCATTAGGCAAGAATTCTTACTTCGTGTACCTAGCTCATCCGTTCGCAATCCATTACCTGTCGTTAGGAATGGGCAAGCTCGGATTAATCATGACGGCTCCGAACGCTTTAGCCTTCTACGTCTTAACTGTTGCCGTGAATTTATCGGTTAAGCTGTCGTGGCAGAAATTCTTTCAAGCAAGCCCGCGATAAACTTTACCTGCGGCGCGACGGTCTCTAGGTGAACTCGTTCGTTTGGGCTGTGAATGTGTTCGTTGGTCGTGCCGATTGAGATTATGTCAAGCGCGGGGTTTTTCTGGATGAAATGCCCCGTCTCTAATCCCGCATGAAGTATCTTGACTTCGGGCGCGTGTCCATTTTGCTTAGTGAAAACTTCCTCAGTTAGCTTTAAAAGTTTGTTGTCGGGATTGAATGTCCACGCGGGCGACGGCGTAGAAAACTTGCTCTCGAAAACGCAAAGTTGCGCCGCCTGATTGAAGCCCTCGATAAACTCTTCGACAAGCTCATCGGCATTCCCACGCGGCAAAAGCTTAAGCTCAACAATGTTATCGTCCATGCGCACCATGCCCAGATTAGCCGACGCCATGACTTGTGCGGGGTTTTCGGGCGACATGAGATAAACGCCGCTATGAATCAGCTCAACAAAGTTCGTGAGCAAATCATAGTCCTTGGCGTGCAAGACTTTATCGGGACGTTTGATAACCTTCGTCTCGATTTTTAAATTGGGTTCGGTCACGCCGTAGACGTTCCTAACCCGCCGCTCCATCTCCGCGCAAATGCTTTGAACTTCGGTAGGCTTTAAGTCCGTGGCAAGGACGAGTTCCGAGCTGTTTGGGATAACGTTAAAGGCAGTGCCACCGCTCCAACGCGATAATCTAATCTTACCGCTTTTAGTTATTGCCCGCATGATTTGGAGGGCAAGTTTAATCGCATTGACGCGCCCCGAAAAAATTTCCTCGCCCGAATGCCCGCCGCGCAGTCCGCTGATTGTTATCGTCATGTTCGTGCCAAGTTTGGTATCGGGGCGGACATAATGAAGTTCACGCCAGAAGGTCGCTTGCACACAGCCCGCAGAACCAACCACTATCTCGCCGAACTTCTCCGAGTCGCAGTTGATTAAATAGCTCGCGTCGCTGACAAATTTTTTGTCCAAGCTAATCGCGCCGCTCATGCCCTGTTCCTCGTCGGTCGTGAAGATTATCCTAAGCCGTCCGTGTGTAAAGGCGTTGAGGTTCTTAATCAGATAAATAATCCCCGCAATGCCCATGCCGTCATCCGCGCCAAGGCTAGTGCCCTCCGCCGTCAAAAATTTTTCGTCGCGCACTAACTTTATCGGGTCAGCCGTCGGATTGAAGTCATAGCCCTCACGAGCCACGCAAACCATATCCATATGCCCTTGCAAAATCGTAAGCGGCGAATCCTCTCTGCCGGGGCTAGCGGGCACGTCGGCGATTACGTTCTTAGCTTTGTCCTGCACAACCTCAAAGCCGCACGCCGTCAATAAATCCCTCAAGAAATTGCTGACTTGCTCCTCGTGCTTCGACGGGCGCGGAATCTCCGCAAGCCGTGCGAACTCGGCAAGCACGCCCTCTAAAATCTCTTCACACGTTTTATTCAATATCGTTTCGCTCATCCTTCTCCACTCCGTTTATTTGAACTGGATTAGTTAATTCGGTCTAAGCGTCTAAAATCCTGCGTTGAGTTAAATTCGTCGCCGTGATAGAATTGGCGGACAAGAAAGGAGTTTCGATTTGATTGCACATGTTTTCGTTGACGCAGAGAATATTCCGCCCTACGTGACCTTCAAGGTCGTCGCGCACTTCGGTAAGGAAGAGACGTTAGCTCATAAGTATCGCAACCTCGACGAGACGATTTACCGCATACAAAATTGTTTCTACGGCAAGAACTCGGCGGACACGTGGCTTTGCTTGGAAATGGTGCGGGCGATAATCGACGAACCGAACCTTGAGCTGATAATCATCATTTCGAGCGATAAAGACTTCTTGCCCGCGATAAAGTTCGCTGTCGACTTCGACAAGAAAATTATCTTCGTATCAGACGGCGCAAGCCATAGAAGATTAATCGAACAGTTACAAAGGCTACAGATTCCACCAGCAGCAATTGAGCTTAAAGACTTCCACCTTAGCTTTGACCCACAACTTGAGCGGCTATCGAAGTTCTTCCCTAAGCTTACGGAAGGCATGAGAAAATTTTTTATGAGCAACGCGGACAAGCTACGGTTTATCTTTGTCAAGCGCGGGGAGGATTTGATTGAGATACCTTTCGTTGACGGCATGGGCTCATACTATTTCGGGCGGCTCTGTCGCGAACTGAAACTTTTGGAAAGCAGGCTAAAGAACTTCATCGAACAAAACTTTTTGAAGCTCAAGTATGGTCGCGTCTACTTCATGACGGAAGAGGAGCTAGTCGAGCCGAGACCCGCCGAACGTCTGAAAGAATACTTCACAGAGCACGCCGCCGACGTTAGGAAAATTCTTCTAAAGCACGGCGAAAACGTTTCTGACTTTGACTTTGTGGACGGAATGCCGTTTGAGTTCTTCGCCTACATGCTTAAGGAAAATAACATTGCGGGCGACGCTATGGCGGCTAGGAAGGTTGCAAAGAAGAGCTTGCTCGCCGTGCGTGAAGATAAAGTTTTCCTCATGACCGAAGATGAATTGGAGCAGGCGTATTACAATGGGCTAGACGAGGTCGATAAATATTTCTATGACCACACGGCGGAGGTTCAACAGATTTTTATCAAGCACAACGATAAACTTTCGGAAGTGCCTTTCGTCAATGGAATGCCGCTTGCAATCTTCGGTAGGCACCTTCGCAAGGAAAAAATCATCGGGAAGGGTGCCTCACCCTTTAATACCGCCGCTAAGAGTTTGCTAGCCGTGCGCGACGATAAAGTTTTTCTAATGACGGAAGACGAACTAGAGATGTTGCAAGAGCCGCCCAATAGCGTCGGGAAGTATCTTGATATGAATGTAGCTAGTGTCCAGACGATTAATATCAAGCACAGCGGACGCCCCTTTGAAGTGCCTTTCGTGGACGGAATGCCCCTTGAGATTTTCCATAAGCTGTTGCTTGAACGGAAAATCATCGGCAAGAGCGCGTCGATTACGAGAGTGGCATTGAGGAATTCGCTTAGCGTGCGCGACAAGAAAGTTTTTATTCAGGAGGAGATTGAGCAATGAAAATTATCGAACCGAGCGTTGAGCTTGTAGAGGACTTCGACGCGGCGGCGATTATGCAAAAGATTGAGCGGGCGGGGCGCGTGTGCTACAAGTCCGAGGGCAACATCAAAGCTGACAGCGCGGAGAAATTCATTCGCGGGATAATCAAGCGCGGGCATGAGTCGGTTATTGAGCACGCGACGGTTTCTTTTAAGATTATCTGTGACCGCGGCGTAACCCATGAACTTGTTCGACATAGAATCGGGGCGTCTTATTCCCAAGAATCAACTAGGTTCTGCGACTACAGCGCGGGGAAATTCGGCGGCGAGCTGACTTTTATTAAGCCGTGCTTCTGGCAAGATGACGACGAAAATTTTTTGCTGTGGAAGGCTACGATGGCTCAGCTAGAGAAAACTTATCTGGCAATGCGAGCGAAAGGAGCTAAACCCGAAGAGGCACGCTCAATCCTTCCCAACTCACTCAAGACGGAAATTTTCGTGACGATGAATTTACGCGAGCTAAGACATTTCCTCAAGCTAAGGACGGCGAAGGCGGCTCATCCACAAATGCGGGAGGTCGCATTGAAGATTTATCAAATCCTCGTCAAGAAATTGCCGGCGGTCTTCGACGACATCAAGCCTTGAAAAATTACCAGCGGCGAAATATAATTGCTTAAAAATTTTTGGAAGGAGCGGTTGCAATGAAGATAACGATTGGTAGTGACCACGGCGCAGTTGACCTTAAAGAGGTCGTCAAGAAAGTTTTGGCGGAGTTCGACGGCGTCGAAGTCAAGGACGTTGGCACCTTCGGCACCGAGGCTGTTGATTATCCCGATATTGCCGAGAAGGTCTGCGCGGACGTTGTGAACGGCGCGGCTGATAGGGGTATCGTCCTTTGCGGCACGGGCATTGGCATATCGATTGCGGCGAACAAGATTCACGGCATACGCTGTGCGCTGTGCAATGACGATTACTCGGCGGCGATGAGTCGCGAACACAACAACGCTAATGTTTTGGCAATGGGCGGACGAGTTATCGGCTTCGGCGTGGCAAGCAAGATTGTTCGTGCGTGGATGACTACGGACTTTGCTGGCGGGCGTCATGAACGGCGCGTCAATAAGATTATGGCTCTGGAGAATAAGTAAGGGGCGTGCGACATGAAGATTGGCGTTATGTCAGACACTCATGGCTATCACGAACGCGTTAAGTTGGCTGTGGAGAAATTTTTTGCCGACGCGGATTTGATTCTGCACGCGGGCGACGTTTGCTATCACGGACCGAACAACCCCAACTACAAGGGCGACGACTACAACCCGAAGGCTTTAGCGAACTTTATCAACGCGTCAAAAGTTCCGTTCGTTATCGCTCGCGGCAATGGCGATTCGGAAGTCGACCAGCTTGTACTTGAAACGCCCGTGTTGATTCCTTATGCTCACGTCTTCGCAAATGGCAAGCGGATTGTCGTAAATCATGGGCACTTACTGCCGACCGACGCTGACAAGGATAAGATAGCGGCGACCTTCCGCGCAGATATTTTTATCACGGGACACATTCACAAGCCCGTTTTGGAACGTCGCGGCAATACGATTTTCCTTAATCCTGGCACGGTCTCGCCTTACCTAACCAATCAGCCCGACAAGCGGACGAGCGTCGCACTCATCACCGACGATAAGATTCAAATCTTTGACCTCGACACTGGCGAAGCGTTCATGAGTTTGGAGCTTTAAGTTATGGCGTTAAGAATTCTAAGCGCGGACATCACGACGTTAAAGGTTGATGCGATAGTCAATGCGGCGAATACTCAACTTTTGGCGGGCGGCGGCGTCTGCGGAGCTATCTTTCGGGCGGCGGGCTATCGAGAGTTGCAAGCGGCGTGCGATAAGCTTGCGCCGATTCAAACGGGCGAAGCAGTCATCACACCTGGCTTTAATCTCCCTGCTAAGTTTATCATTCACACGGCGGGACCAATTTGGAACGGCGGACACTCTGGCGAAGAGGAGCTTTTGACTAACTGCTACACGAACAGCCTAAAACGTGCCGTCGAACACAACTTGAGGAGCGTTGCCTTTCCGCTAATCTCAAGCGGCATTTACGGCTATCCTAAGTTCGATGCCTTGCGCGTTGCTGTTCAGGCGATAAAGAGTTTTCCAGGCGAACTCGACGTTATCTTGACTGTTCTTGATAAATCATTGCTTGACAGTTTAGAGGCGATTGATTAAAATGCAAGGCGTTCGGGGCATAGCGCAGCCCGGTAGCGCACCTCGCTTGGGACGAGGGGGTCGCAGGTTCAAATCCTGTTGCTCCGACCAAATAAGAAATTCCAAAGCCTCCGTTCAACGCGGGGGCTTTTACGTTGCAATTATTCCTTGCCTCTGCTACAATGCGGCAAGATTATTACGTAAGGGGGAAAAATTATGGACGACAAAGATTGGGAACAGTTTAAAGGAATGCTAAACCGCAAGACTGGCATTGACTTACAGCTTTACAAGGAACAGCAAATGCGCCGCCGTATCAACAACCTCATTCAGAAGACGCAGTTTAAGAGTTACACGACCTTTTTTAGTGACGCGATTAAGGACAAGAAGAAGTTTGCCGACTTCATCGAGTATCTTACTATTAACGTCTCGGAGTTCTTCCGCAACCCTGACAAGTTCGACCAAGTCGAGAACGATGTTATTCCTTACCTCTTGAAGCGCAATGACTCGTTGAATATTTGGAGCGCGGGCTGTTCAATCGGCGCGGAGCCTTACACCCTGTCAATCATCATGAAGGAATTGACGCCCACTAAACGTCACAGAATCCTTGCCACGGACTTAGACATTGAGATTATCGGCAAGGCTAAGAAGGGCATTTACACCGCCGACGAGATTAAGTCCATGCGCGGCGACCGCAAAGTTAAGTACTTCACCAAGACGCCCGACGGCAAGTTCGCTATCAAGCCCGAAATTAAAATGCCCGTCGACTTCCGCCGCCACAACCTTTTAAAAGACCGTTTCGAGACGAACTTTGATTTGATTCTCTGCCGCAACGTCGTCATCTACTTCACGGACGAGGCTAAAGACCAACTTTATCGGA
>JACXWG010000118.1 GCA_014764605.1 Quinella sp. 1Q5
CCGGCTTTTTAGACGAGGCTCGCCAACACGCCGATTTAAACGTTGCCAGGATTCTCGACTGGAAACAAAAAGGCATTCCAGTTGTTACACCGTGCACCAGTTGTTCTCTCATGCTTAAGGAAGAGTATCACGAACTTTTCGGCGATGATAAATTCCACGAAGCCGCTACCAATGTTTTCGACGCCTTCGAGTTCTTGGAAATTTTGCAGGAGCGCGGCGAATTCAATTCCAATTTCAAGCCTCTCAACCAGCGATTTCTTTACCACGTGCCTTGCCATTTGAAGTCACAAGCTATTGGACTTCCCGCGCAGGACTTACTAGAAGAAGCCGGCGCAAATGTCAATCTTGCTGATGCTGGCTGTTGCGGCATCTCCGGCAACTACGGCTTCCGTAAAGACAAGTACGAAATCTCCATGAAGATTGGCGCGAAACTTTTCGAGCGCGTCAAGCAATACGACTTCGACAAGGTCATCTGCGATTGCGGTACCTGCCGTATGCAAATTCATCACGGCACCGACATCAAACCCGTTCACCCGATTGAAATTCTTGCCCAAGCTTACTAAGGAGGTGATGCGTTGGAAAAATAATTTTAGACAGTAAATTGCGTTTAACATTTTGAGGAGGGGTATCTGAATGGCAAAAGAATACGTAATGGCTTTGGACGCGGGCACGACGAGTAACCGCGCTATCATCTTCGACAAGAACTCTAAGATTATCGGCGTGGCGCAACGTGAATTCACGCAAATTTTTCCGAAACCTGGCTGGGTTGAACACGATGCCGACGAGATTTGGAGCACGATGGTCGCCGTCATGAAAGCGGCAATGGAACACGCCGACCTTAACGGTAGCGACATTGCGGCTATCGGCATAACCAATCAGCGCGAGACAACTGTTATCTGGGACAAGAAGACTGGACGCCCGATTTACAACGCTATCGTTTGGCAATCCCGCCAGACGGCTCCCATCGCCGAGGCTCTCAAGGCTCAGCACGCCGAAGAGTTCCAAGACAAGACCGGACTGCAGATTGACGCTTACTTCTCTGGCACGAAAATTAAATGGCTACTCGACACCGTGGACGGCGCACGCGAAAAGGCTGAGGCGGGCGAACTTCTCTTTGGCACGATTGACACCTGGCTGATTTGGAAACTCACGGGCGGCAAAGTTCACGTAACCGACTATTCCAACGCATCGCGCACGCTGATTTACAACATCAACACGCTTGAATGGGACGAACAGTTGCTTAAATATCTCGACATACCCAAAGCGATTCTTCCTGAAGTCAAGCCATCGTCCTGCGTTTATGGCGAAACCGTCCCGACTATCCTCGGCGCGGCAATCCCCGTAAGCGGCGCGGCTGGCGACCAACAATCGGCTCTTTTCGGGCAAAACTGCTTTGAACCCGGCATGGCAAAGAACACTTACGGCACCGGTTGCTTTATGCTCATGAACACCGGCACCGAGATTCACAAGTCTAAGAATGGATTGGTAACGACGATTGCTTGGGGTCTCGATGGCAAAGTTGAATACGCGCTTGAAGGTTCAATCTTCGTGGCTGGCTCGGCTATTCAATGGCTCCGCGACGGCGTGCGCATGGTAGACAGTGCGCCCGACTCCGAATGGGTTGCTAAGAAGGTCAAGGACACTGGCGGCGTTTACTTCGTGCCTGCGTTCGTTGGACTCGGCGCACCTTATTGGGATATGAATGCTCGCGGTATGATTATCGGCTTGACTCGCGGCACTACGAAGGCTCACATTGTCCGCGCCACGCTCGATAGCCTTGCTTATCAGACTCGCGACGTTCTTGAGGCAATGGAGGCTGACAGCGGCAATAAACTTTCCGCGCTCAAGGTCGACGGCGGCGCGTCCGCTAACAACCTGATGATGCAATTCCAAGCTGACTTGCTGGGCGTTCCCGTTGACCGTCCGCAAATCGTCGAAACTACTGCACTCGGCGCGGCGTATCTTGCGGGCTTAGCAGTTGGCGTCTGGAAGAATAAAGAGGAATTGAAATCTGCGTGGCAACTCGAAACGCGCTTTGAACCAGAGATGAAACGCTACGAGGCAGACGCGCTTTATAAAGGCTGGCGCAAGGCGGTTAAGCACGCAATGCATTGGCTCAACGACGATTAACAGTTTCACGGTTTAAAAATTTTTTGGGGGACGGGAAATCGCCTCCCGTCTCCTAGAGGAGGTATTATTCATGGATAATTTATTCGGCGAATTTATGGGGACAATGGTTCTGATTGTCTTCGGTTGCGGCGTCTGCGCGAACATGACGCTGACTAACTCTAAAGGTCAAGGCGGCGGCTGGGTCTGCATAGCTATCGGCTGGGGATTTGCAGTTACGCTCGGCGTCTTCACCGCCACGACGCTCGGTGCTCCCCAAGGCGATTTAAATCCCGCTGTCACACTCGCTAAAACTATGGTCGGCATCTACACGCCTGGACAGTTCATCGCGACTTCAGCGGCGCAACTCGTCGGCGCGATTGTCGGCGCGGCTATCGTTTGGCTCGCATACCTTCCGCACTGGGAAAAGACTGAAGACCCCGCCGCTAAACTCGGCGTCTTCGCGACGGGTCCGGCTATCCGTAGCCCCATTGCTAACTTCCTGTGCGAAATGATTGCTACTTTCTTCCTTATGTTCGTTATCTGGATGATTTTCGGAGAAGCAGTTGGTCAGCTCGTTCCTGGCTACGGTCCTTACATGGTCGGTATCTTGATTATCGCTTTGGGCTTGTCGCTCGGCGGTCCCACGGGCTACGCGATGAATCCCGCTCGTGACCTCGGTCCGCGCATTGCTCATGCTATCCTGCCCATTGCCGGCAAAGGCGGCTCCGATTGGGGCTATGCTTGGGTTCCGGTTGTAGGTCCTCTCGTCGGCGCGGCTGTCGCTTACATTGTCGCTTCGGCATTCGGCGCAATCTGATACTTTCCCTTAGCAACAAAAAAAGTCGGGAGTCTTTAAAGGCTCTCGACTTTTTGTTTATAAAACTTTTAATACAAAGAAACTTTAATCATAAACGCAACCAATGCTAAAGTCATCGCAACCGCACTCAAGAGTACAGCCACGCATATAGACCCTAAAAATCTTGTCGACCTTCTTCGGCTTAATCAAAAACCTCATGTTAATACCTCCTCAAATTTTTCACTCACGAATAATTTCACCAATAGTTGAATCTTCATCAACAATGCACTCGCCTGCAACAAGGAGTTTGGCTATCAAGCAATTTTTGCCGATTTGAATATCGTGACAATGAACGGCTTCGACCTGGCAATTTTCTAACTCGATTTTTTCGGAGTCTATCTCTTTAATTGTAAGACGCGAGTTGTTATCGCCTTTAGCGTTCGGTTCACCAAAAATCCTCGTTATGAACGCCATAGCATCTTCATTAGCGTTGTTAAAAATTTTTAGCTTAGAACACTTAATCATCTCGATAGAACCAGAGCGCGAGTTAATGATACCCTCTTGCGCTGTGATGGTGTCGACTTCGATTTTACCTTTAAAGGAAAACGTTTTTGCACTAATCGAGCCCCCAACACACTTGCCAGATACATTTAAATCATCACAAGAAATTTTCTCGAACTCCAATTTGCCTGAAACTTTCAAACTTTGCAAAGCTGTATCGTCTAATATAATTCCCATTCCTTTGACTTCATGAGCCGCGCCAGTTGCATCAACATAATTTCCGCTACCTTTAATCTTCAAGAAGATCACCTCTCTTAAATTGTTCGTAATAATGCCTTAAAATCTCATTTAGGTTGAATTTTACCATTCTGCAGACGGGTTGTTTGTCCGCAGATTTTTTCATTAGATAAGGACAACCGCCCATGCAAATCGGCAAGCAACTGCATTCGCGGCATTTAGGGTGCTTAATCGGGTTCCATTGTATCCACGACAAATAATTTTTTTCTATACGTAATTCATCGTTGACATTGCCGCAACTGCTTGCCGCGTCTTGAACATGATTCCAACAGCGATAAAGCTCGCCGCGATTATCAACAACAAACGAATTAACATAGTCAGCACAACAGAAATTCACACGGGGTGAGGGATAAGCTGTCATCTTGTTTACAGTGAAACCGCGCTCAAAAACTTTTTCATACAGCGGCAACATAACATCAGCAAACTGCGCGTTGTTATAACAATCACTCTCAATCGATTTGCAAATATCAGT
>JACXWG010000058.1 GCA_014764605.1 Quinella sp. 1Q5
AGCTTAATCTTCTTACCGCTAACGGATAATCCCGTTTTCGATACGGCACCTTTGACCGAAGCAAGCGTTAAAGCCGTCGTCGCTTTAGTGTAGGAGATAGACTTAGCGTTGCTAGCGAGCGTATAACCGGCCGTCTTGTATGAACTCTTGTAAGTGGCAGTGCCGCCGCTGTAAGACCACGCCGCCTTCTTAGTAGTCGGAGCTATCACATCATCGGCTAGCTTGAGCGTGTAGCCGTCGCCAGTTAGCGTAATCTTCTTGGCATTGACCGAGGCTTTAGCAACCGTGATAACTTTTCCGCTTAAGTTCAACCCGTCCTTAGACTTGACGCCCTTAACCGTTGCGAGCGTTGAAGCCGTCGTTGCTTTGGAATAATAGGAGATAGACTTAGCTTTACTAGCGAGAAGATAACCCTTCGTCTTGTATGAACTCTTATAAGTGGCAGTACCGCTACTGTAAGACCAAGCCGCTGGTTTAGTCTCACGCTTTGTCACGTCATCAGCTAGCTTAAGCGTGTAGCCGCTACCCGTCAACGTAATTTTCTTAGCGTTGACTGAGGCTTTAGCAATCGTCACGACATTTCCGCTTAAATTGATTCCGGCGAGTGATTTAACGTTCGTGACCTTGATTAACGTATTGCTTGACGTGCCGTAAGTAGCAGTCGTGCCGTCGAGCTTCCATTCGTTCTTAGTTGCTTCTTTGCCGTCAATATTGACAGCCGACAAGCTCGCCGCGCCCATTAGAGAAATCTTGCCCTTGCCAACTGTGACGATAATGTTTTTGCCACTCGTTTGCGAAGAGTAAGTGCCAGTGCCACCGCCAATTTGAAGCGTTGTCGTGGAATTGAAGCCGCTGATTGAATCGTTGCCGTCGCCCGCCGTGTAGAGAATCAAATTGTTCTCGGCGTCGGCAGTCAAGCTAACGGAATCATCGCCAGCCCCGCCCGTGATTGTGACATAATCGCTATTGTTAAAAATCCAATCATTGTCCGCGTCACCTGAGACCGATACCGAATCACTCCAACTGTAGAAAGTATCCGAGCCGTCGCCGCCGCTCAATGTCGCTTGAGTGGCCCATATAGTATTATTGTTAGAGGTATTGCCGCCGTTAAGAATCCAATCGTTGCCGGTGCCGCCATAAATCTTCGACAAAACACCACCATAACTACGAATCGTATCGTCGCCGGAGTTGCCGTTTATCGTAACGTTTAAGCCGAAATTTTTAATAGAGTCGTTCCCTACTCCGCCTGTAATTGTGACCTTTGAAGCAGTTTTCTCTGTGCTGTCGTTCTGGTTATGAATTATGTCGTTACCGTCGCCGCCATCTATAGAACTTTTCGCGCCCCAGTTGGAAATATAATCGTTGCCTGAGCCGCCGAGGATTGTCGAGTTTTCTCCGTCATTAGAAATGTTGTCATCGTCATTACCACCGTCGATTAAAACTTTTACTCCGCCATAAGGAACTTTTTCTCCGTCGTTCCAGATAGTATCGTTGCCGTCACCGCCAATTAAGGTGCAACTGTCAGGATGAACCGTGCCTTTCAGAAGGCTGTAAATCGAATCATTGCCCGCGCCGCCGTTAACTGAAACGCTTGCGCCGCCGTCATTTAAAATAGTGTCGTTGCCGCCGAGCGCATTAATCGTCGCGCCTTCTAGGGTGTTGTAGATAGAGTCTGCATCGCTCGTGCCTCTGATGAGTAGCGGATTTTTATATGTGCCCAAAATATTGACCGTCGAAAGGCTAACCGCTCCCATTAGAGAAATCTTTCCTTCGCCGACCGTGATTATGATATTGTTGCCGCTCTTCACCGAAGAAAAAGTATCCGAGCTACCGTTGCCGACAACAAACAAATCAAGTTCCTGTAAGCCGTAAATTATATCTTTGCCGTCTCCCTGCGAGTATTGGTAAACACTACCGACAGTAGCATCTGCATTGCCGTAAATGGTATCGTTGCCCGTACCGCCCTTTACCGTGTTGTTACCATAGTAGCCATCTCCTGTGCCGCTAATCAAACTTATTCTGTCGTTGCCAGCTCCACCATTTATCGAATCTTGATAAGCTCTGTAAGGAACGACAATGGTATCGTTTCCGTCGCCGCCATTAATCGTACTGTACCATGCAGAGTCGTTACTTATCGAGTCGTTGCCCGCGCCCGCATTTACCAAGATATTGTTGACATAGCTATTGTCGATAGTATCGGAGCCATCCCCCGCGCTGATTGTCACACTGGCTCCATTGTTCTCAATGTAGTCGTTACCTGTGCCCGCATTGATTGATACGTTGGAGCCATCGTTGTGAATGGTATCCTTGTCTGCGTCTGCGTTGATTGTCACGTTGTCTCCGCTGTTAAAAATGTAATCGTCTCCGTCATCTCCATAAATTTTCACGCTCTGCCCGACGCTGTCAAATACGAGTTCACCATCTCTGTAGCCCGCACCATAATTGCGGATTGTATCGTTGCCGGTGCCGCCTGATAAGGTTGCTTTGTTGCCGAAATTGTTTATTGAGTCATCACCCGCGCCGCCAACTATAGAGATGTTCAAAGCATCTTCGCCACCATCGTTCGGTTCATTCCAAAGAGAATCCTTACCATCGCCGCCTGTGAGGGTGACGTTATTGCCTCCTCTGTTGCTCAAGTCATCATTGCCAGCCCCGCCGTTGATTGAAACTGCCGAGACATCGAAGTTCTTAACCGAATCGTTGCCGCCGAGAGCACTAATTGTCACGCCGCTAACAGAGTTGCCGTAAGTATCGTTGCCTGAAGTCAACGTAATGAACTTCGAGACCTCACCATAAGTCTTTTGTGTGCCGTCCGAATCAATGTAGGTGATGACTTTGCCAACGGCGTTGTTGACTCTTAGGGAGTTATCGCCCGCCGCGATGATAACATTGTTGCCGCTCTCTGTAATCGAACTCACCGCGACATTATCTATCCTGATTGTGTCTCCTTCGGCATAGTCGGTGATGACGTCGGTGCCACACATAGTATCGTTGTCGTAGTAGAACCAGAATAGGTCAGAGCCTGAACCGCCTGTTAGCGTCTTGCCGCCGTCGCTATTAGTGTGAAGCGTGTCATTGCCAGTCCCGCCGTTTAGTGATTGTGTTCCACCATAATATCTATTGTAAATGTAATCATCATCGTCGCCTGCGTTGATTGTCGCGTTGGTGCCGCTGTTGTTAATGAAATCGTTGCCGTCGCCCGCGTTGATTGTCACGCGTATGCCGTTATAGGTGTCAATTGTATCATTACCTGCACCCGCGTTGATTGTTACGTAATAGCCGTTACTGTAAATAGTATCAGCCCCGTCGCCTCCGTCGATTAATACACTATCGCCGCTGTTGTTAATGGTGTCCTTGCCGCCGAGAGCCTCTATCGTCGCGCCTTCCACTGTGTTGTTAATGGAATCCGCGCCGCTCGTGCCTCTGATGAGTTTCGAGACTTCACCATAAGTCTTTTGCGTGCCGTCCGAATCAATGTAAGTGATGACTTTGCCCACGGCGTTATTGATTCTTAAAGAATTATTACCCGCCGCGATGATAACATTGTTGCCGCTCGTCGTAATCGAACTCACTTCGACATTGTCTATCCTTATCGTGTCTTCTTCGGCGTAGTCTGTGATAATGTCGGTGCCGTATATAGTGTCGCTGTCGTAATAGAACCAGAAGAGGTCATAGCCTGTACCACCCGTTAGCGTTCTGCCTCCGTCGCTTCTAGTATAAAGAGTGTCATTGCCTGCGCCGCCGTTCAGTGAAATGTTTTTATTGGTCCAATAGTCGTTTTCAATGCAATCATTGCCTGCGCCTGCGTCAATTGTCACTGACGAGTAGCCACCGCTGTAAATGGAATCGTTGCCGCTCGTTCCGCTGACCAAAGTATTCGACGTGTCATTGCTGATATTGTCGAAGCGTTGAAGGTCAAAAACAAAGTCTCTCATAAAAACCCGCTCCTTCCGAAAAGAAATTCCAATCCATTTTTAAAAGAAGGGCAGCCGCAAAATTTTTCTACGACTGCCCAAATTTATATCAGAAAATATTATCTTTCGCGAATCAAGTTGTCACTTAGGGTTCATAGTGATCGATAGGACGGTGGGAAGAATCTACGAGGGTTATGTATTTGTCTGCGCCGTCCTTGACGACAAGTTTACTGCTACTGTCAAAGTTGAAAGTAACATCGCCGCCTTTAGCATTCCAACTTCTGTAATTACCAGAAAGGATCATAATCGTATCACCGCGGGTAAAGTCCGCGATAACGTCGTTGCCGTCCGCCTTATAAACGAAAATGTCTTCGCCTTCGCCGCCAAAGAGCGTATCGTTGCCAGCACCGCCCCAGAGCGAATCGTTACCAGAGCCGCCGAAGAGTGAATCGTTGCCTGCGCCGCCGACGAGAGTATTATTTCCTTCGCCGCCATAGAGTGTGTCTTTGCCTGCATCGCCGTCAATGTAGTCGTCTTCCGCACTACCAGTGATTTGGTTTGCAAGTCCACTGCCGTAAAGGTCTATGCTGTGAGTGACTGCCGAGGCGTCAATCGTCGCGAGCGTGCCGACATATGCGCTGTAATCGGTTGTGTCGAAGCTTGACTTATTGTAATTCGAGGTAAGCGTTGCCGCCGTGAAATCCTCGTTGTAGATAACTGGTTTATTGATATCGGGGTAAGTGATAGGCTCCGGATTATCATCGTCGGTATAGCTGATAATGTTATCTGCCCCGCCAACGACAGTGATTTTGTTCTTGCCCGTGAGCGTGAAGATAATGTCTTCGCCGTTCTTGGCAGTCGTGACGGATTTGACGGTATCGCCAACGATACGAATGGTATCTTCGTCTTCATAGTCAAGAATCTTGTCGTTGCCGTCGCCTTTGTTCCAGACAAATTCATCTGCGCCATCGCCGCCGACGAGGGAATCATTGCCCTTGCCGCCATAGATGACATCAGCACCTGCGCCGCCGTCGATGTAGTCTTTTTGGCCAGTGCCGATGATTTCATTAGCCTGCTTGTTGCCAGTGATGCTGAGGGAGTGCTTAACAGCCGAAGCGTCAATCGTATAGACTTTGCCCGCGAAACCGTCTTCAAAATCAGCAACGTCGAACGAATCGCCTACATAGCCTTTCTTTATCTCGACTTTGCCGCTTGAATAGACGATATACGGTTCGGGATTGTCAGGATACCAATAGCTACCAGTGTCATCAATAACCTTGATAAATTTGTTCCTAGCGTCTTTAAGAGTAATTTTGCCTTCGCCGACCGTGAAGACGTAATCATTGGGGGCGTTGTCGTTGAAACCAGCACTGCTTACTGTACCCGAAACTTGAATAACGTCGCCGCTCTTGTAGTTGGTGATTACGTCATTGCCGCCGCCATTAGCATACACGAAGACATTGCTACCCGTGCCGCCAGTGAGAGTATCATTGCCCTTGCCGCCGTCGATAGTGTTGTTGCCGTCGCCGCCGATTATAAGATTCTTCTGCTTGTTGCCGATAATGCTGAGGTCTTGGTCGACTGCTGAGGCGTCAATCGTCCGGGCTGTCGTTCCGAACTCTTTTTGAGCTGTGACATCGAAGGTATCTGCCGAGTACTCAGACAAAAGAGTAACTGCCGTGCCCTTAGCATTAACCACAATAGGATTTACAGGATAGCCATGAACGCCAGCATCGTCAGAGTAGTTGATGACTTTATCCGCGCCGCCCATGACAGAGATTTTGTTACTGCCGATTGTGAGTATAACGTTGTCGCCGCTTGTCTTGACTGATTTGACAGTAGCACCGCTAATGCTGATATTGTCCTCGTTAGCGAAGCCGTAAATCTTATCGTTGCCGTCGCCCTTATTCCAGACAAACGTATCAGCACCTTCTCCGCCCGTCAAGGAGTCATTACCAGTGCCGCCTTCGATAATATCGTATGCCGTCTTCTGCTTGAAAAAAACAACTCCTGCCTTGCCAGCAATGTAGTCGTCTTCCTCAGTGCCGATAATCACATTCTTATTTTTGTTGCCGGTGAGGCTAAGGGAATGTTCCACTGCCGAAGCGTCAAGGGATACGAGCTTGCTGTTACCAGAGAAATCGTAGATGTCTTCGGTGTAGCCGGCTAGAATGGTTGCCGCTGTGCCTTTTTTGTTAAATATGACGGGGTCTTCGGGGTAACTGTGTTCGCCTTCATCGTCAGTATAATTGATAACATAATCCTTGCCACCAATGACAGAGATGTTTTTACCGCTGGCAAGTCTGAGTATGACGTTATCACCGCTCGTCCTGACTGAACTGACGGTATCGCCGCTAATGCTTATCTTGTCTTCGCTAGCATAGTCGAGAATCTTATCGTTGCCGTCGCCCTTGTTCCAGACGAAAACATCAGCTCCGTCGCCGCCTGTCAAGTAGTCATTACCCGTGCCGCCAACGATCGTATCGTCTCCGTCGCCGCCGAAGAGTTTATCCGCGCCTGCCTTGCCGTCGATGTAGTCATCGTCGTCGGTGCCGATAATTTCATTCTTCTCTTTGTTGCCAATAATGCTGAGGGAATGCTGAACAGCCGAGGCGTCAATCGTGTAAACTTTGCCCGGGAAGCCGTCTTCAAAGTCAGCAACGTCAAAAGTATCGCCTTTATAGCCTTTCTTTATCTCGACTTTGCCGCTTGAGTAAACCAGTTGCGCTTCGGGAGGTTCCGGATACCAATAACTGCCAGTGTCATCAATAACCTTGATATATTTGTTCCTAGCGTCTTTAAGAGTAATTTTGCCTTCGCCGACCGTGAAGACGTAATCATTGGGAGCGTTGTCGTTAAAACCAGCACCGCTTACTGTGCCCGAAACTTGAATAACATCGCCGCTCTTGTAGTTGGTGATTACGTCATTGCCGCCGCCGTTTTCATACACGAAGACATTACTGCCCGTGCCACCTTCGAGAGTATCATTTCCCTTGCCGCCGATTAAAGTATTGTTTCCAGAGCCGCCGTAGAGTTTATCAGCCCCTGCGCCACCGTCGATGATATTGTCTCCGTCAGCACCGATTATTACATTCTTTTGCTTGTTGCCAGTAATGGTAAGGTCATGATCTACCGCCGAGGCGTCAATCGACCGAGCTGTCGTTCCGAAGTCATCATAAGACGTGACATCAAAGGTATCTGCCGAATAACCAGCCAACAAGGTAACTGCTGTTTTTTTAGGATTAACGACAATGGGATTTTCGGGATAAACGTGTTCGCCGTCCTCGTCAATGTAGGTGATGAAATGATCCTTGCCGCCAATGACAGAGATATTTTTGCCGCTAGCAAGCTTGAGGATGATATTTTCGCCGATTGTCGTGGTGCCTTTGACGGTGTCGCCGCTAATGCTTATCGTGTCTTCGTTAGCGTAGTCGAGAATCTTATCGTTGCCGTCGCCCTTATTCCAAACGAAAACATCTGCTCCGTCTCCGCCTGTAAGGACATCATTGCCCGTGCCGCCCTCGATAGTGTCGTTGCCGTCGCCGCCGTCAATCTTGTCAGCACCTGCGCCGCCAGCAATGGAATCATTTTCGCTTGTGCCGACGATATTATTTGCGTTCTTGTTGCCAGTAATGGTCATGTCATGTTTAACTGCCGAGGCATCAATATTTTTGAGGGTTTCGGAGTCGTCAAATGTCACAGCGTTAAATTCGTCCTTGCCGTATTCAGCCAAGAGCGTCGCCGACGTGCCCGCCGCATTGACGTTGACGGGATAGAAATGTTTTTCGCTATTGGGGTCTTCGTAAGTGATGATTTTATTTCCGGCGTTCTTAACAGTGATCTTGCCCGAACCAATTTTGAAGATGACATCGCCATTGCTCGCGGTTGAAATTTTGCTTACCGTGCCAGAAGTAATCTTGATTAAATCGTCTTCTTCGTAGTCATCAATGATGTCGTTGCCGTCGCCGTTTGCATAGATAAATGTATCGACACCAGCACAGCCTGCCAAGCTGTCATTGCCTCTTCCGCCGATTATCGTATCGTTGCCGTCATTGCCTGCGATTGTATCATTGCCTGCGCCGCCGTCGATTGAGTAATCTTCTCTTTCGTCGCTTGCAAAATATTTATTAGCAGAGCTATTCAAAGATACTGTAGTCATATAATTCCCTCCCACAAATTTAAAACCAGCTTATCTTCTACATCCGACGGATCAGTATTTTTTCACCTCCTTAAATATCCACGAATGCATATGCTTTACGAAGTATAAAATATATTCGTTAGGATTGCAATCCCTATGACTACAAAATTAATTAATTTCCTTGTCACTTCGTCAAAAATTCGCTACAATAGGCAAGTTAAAGGAGGTCTCTTTATATGGAAATTGACATCAGCAAGATTAAATTCAATAAGCATGGACTGGTTCCGGCGATTGTGCAGGAGGAAAGCGGACAGGTTCTCATGCTTGCCTACATGAACGAAGAATCACTCAAGAAGACAATCGAGACGGGCTACACGTGGTTCTATAGCCGAAGTCGTCAGACGCTCTGGCAGAAGGGCGAGCAAAGCGGCAACGTTCAGCAAGTCAAAGCTCTCTACTACGATTGCGACGGCGACACCCTCCTTGTTAAGGTTCATCAAACAGGCGTGGCGTGTCACACGGGAACATATTCCTGCTTTAGCGGTCGCCGCCTTGACGAGAATAAAAACCTTCCCGCAGTCGTCGAACAGCCGCCTAAAGACTTGTCGCTTGTCCTGTATGAGCTTTACTCTGTCATCAAAGACCGTCAGCGGCACCCCGTCGAAGGCTCCTACACCAATTATCTTTTCAACATGGGGCACGACAAGATTTTAAAGAAGGTCGGCGAAGAGGCTGTAGAAACTATCATTGCCTCGAAGAACGGCGACAAAGATAAGATTATCTACGAGATGGGCGACCTGTGGTATCATTGCTTAGTTCTTTTGGCGTGGCATGGCATTAAACCCGAAGACCTCTTCGCGGAGTTGATGAAGCGTCGCAAGGGCGGAGCCTATCACAAGTTCACGGGCAAGACCGGCGAACGTCCCGCTGATTGACATGAGAAAGGTTTTTCTAATCGCAGTGATGATTATCGGGCTAGGCTTTTATCACTCGCAAGCGCAAAACGTCGACGAGATAACCGCCATTGCCGAAGGACCTAAAATCATCGTCTTCAACTATCATCAAGTCGACAACAAGCCGAATCCGCTAGCCGTGTCGCCCGCCAATTTCGAGGCGCAGATGAAATTCCTCGTGGACAGCGGCTGTATCACGATAACGCCCGATGAACTGTACGCGGGACTCAATGGAGAAATTGAACTGCCGCCTAAGCCCGTGCTCATCACCTTCGATGACGGCTACATTGACAACTACACGAACGCTTTCCCGATTCTCAAGAAGTACAACCTGCGGGCGACGATTTTTATTATCCCAGCCTTCACGAGTGCTTATCCTGGTTACATGACGTGGGAACAGCTAAAGGAGATGGAAGCCAACGGCATAACGATTGAGTCGCACACGCTAACCCACCCGAAACTTGAGGAGTTGCCCGACGACGAGATTAGGAACGAGCTTTTGAACTCTAAGAATTTGCTTGAAGAAAATCTCGGTCACCCCGTCGAGTTCCTAGCCTACCCGACTGGCACTTACAACTTGCACATCGCCGGCATTGCGCAGGACTGCGGCTATAAGGGCGCGTTCACGATAAAATATGGCGTAGTCGATAAGGGCAGTAACTTCTTCGCCTTGGAACGCGTCCCGATATTCAACACGGCGCAAAACACTATGAAAGACTTTTACGAACGAATTGCTTGGCGGCAGAGCTTTGAAGAGTTCGGTTGGATAAAAAAATGAGGCTCAACCGAGCCTGCCGATACGATAGCCGAGAAACTTAGCGGCGTCCCTGAAGATTGCCCCCACACAATCGAGGGGATTTTTTTTTGCCAACATGGAAAGTTTCATCAAGACGAATTTTTTGCCTGCGCCCTCCGCCGAGCCGAATGTTTCCCGAATCCAACTTTCTTGCGCGTGGAACTTTCCAATCTGAACGTAGCGTCGAAACTCCTGAGCCGACGTGTAGTTATGCGAGTGATAAACCTGAGCCGTCGCCGCGTAAAAGATTTTCCAACCGTCAAGCAACATCTTCGCCGCAACGTACATATCCTCACAGAGCGGAACTTTAGATGGGAAGCCGCCGACCCTTTGCAGAGCAGAGACGCGATAAGCCGCAAATGAATTCGACGCAAACGCAGTCTTCAGCCCGTAAATTTTTCTGTCGTCGAAGGAGCGCAACTGACTTTCCGCCGGATAGTTGAAGGCTCTAAGGATAGCCGCCTCGTTGGTAGCGTTCGCGTGTGGCAGTTGCCGACCGTAACTCATGCCTACTGTTGAATCATCGCTGAAGACTTCTACAAGCCGGGCAAGTGATTCGTCGTCGTGGAATAAAACATCTTGCGTCAAGAAAATTATCACGTCGAGCGGCAAAATCTTTTCCAAGGCTAGCTGACGTGTCGCCCCGTGGTTAAAAGTCTTGCGTGGGATTGTCAGAATCTCTAGCCCAAAAGACTTTGCAAGCTCTGCTGTGCCGTCGGTTGATTCGGAGTCGACTATTAGTTTTCTTGTCGGCAAAGTCTGCGCGGCAAGCTGTTCAAGGAGCGTTTTGAATTGTTCGCCCGCGTTCAGTGTTGGGATTATTAAGCCGCAGTTCATTAGCTCAATCCTTTCTCGTCGCCTTCATAGCCAGCTTGTTCTTATACATGTCCGCATCCGCCCGCTTGAAGACTTCCTCCGCTGTCTTATCGTGAAGTTCATCATAGTAAGCGACGCCAACCGCCGCCGAAACTTTTTCCCACGGCTCAAGGGTACCATCGTCTTTGAATTTATCAACCATGCCTCTGAACTTTGCGACGCTGTCATTGACGAGAGCAAGCTGATTGTCTTTGAAAACGGCTACGAATTCATCGCCGCCGATACGATAAACATTTTCCTCGCCGAAGACCGAACAGGCAAGCTTGCCCGCATTGATAAGATAAATGTTGCCGTACTCGTGCCCGTAAGTGTCGTTGACGCGCTTTAGGAAGTTTATATCAATCATGATTATGCAGAACTCCGCACGCCCGGCGGCAATGTCTTTATCAAGCTTGGCGGTCTTCTCGGTGTAGGCAGTCTTGTTCTTAAGCCCGGTCAAGGCGTCCTTGTGGGCAAGCTCATGCATGACCTCGGCTTGAATTTTTGCCTTATTGAAGTTTTCAAAGTAGTGCATGCTATCGGCGGTCGTCTTTAGGAACGCGGAATAAAGATTTTCTATCTCGTCTTGCGTCTTTATGTCTAAGCTCCTCATGCGCTTAACATTGTATTTGCGTGCCTCTTCGCTGTCGTATGCAAAGTTTCTAGCACAATAAGCCATCGTGTTTACCGGCAAGATAATGTTGTTTTCCACGAACGTTAAGACGAGCACGAAAATCAAAATGACCGCGCCAGAGAAAATCGCGACGACTTTGGCGATAAACATTCTGCCGTTGTCGTAGAGTATTTCCATAGAAAAATCTATTCCCGCGTAGCAGACGCATTGCCCCACGCTGTTGTAAACGGGCTTATAAATCGTAAGCAAGTGCCCGTATTTTTCATCGCCTATTATCGGCGGAATCGGTCTGCCTGCAAGCAAATCTTCGCGGTACTTCTTAAAATACTCGTCGAACTCTTCAATATCGCCAGGCTTAGAGGCTTCCATCTCAGCTGTATCCAAATCAAAGACGACGTGACAACCGTCCTCCATAATCTTGTAGACGTAAAGATAGATTATATCGGAGTTGCTGGCGCGAATCTTGTAAAGCTCCCGCTCCACTTCCTTATAGCCTTCCGCCTGATAGCCCTTCTCTAAAAATTCATCGACGCGTTTTGGGTCAATCTCATTAACGACCATTGAAACTATCCCGTCGGCAATCCTCTTGCGGTCTTCTATGATTGAGTCCTGATACATCGTGTAGCTTATGACGGAAATAAATAAGGCGACAAAGATAGTTATCGCCATTAGGTTGAAAAGCATCTTCGTGCGCAGTGAGGAAATAAATTTGCTACTCGAATTCATAGCCCGGCGCATTTCTGGCGAAACGGGAGCTTGCATCTTGCCTAAGGTTTTAAAATGTTCTTTGATTTCAGGCGGAACAAATTTCAGCGCGAAGAAGCTAATCATAATCGCCAAAGATTTATCGGGAAATTCGTAATTCAAATGTTGCAGGAAGTTTTCTTGAACTCTTGCCCAATTATCCCAAGAACTGGAGACGCGCAAAGTTTCTTCGATAATCGTGCCGTCGAGAGTGGTGAGCAGAACTGACGCGGGGATTGTCAAAAGGATTTTCGGAAACTTATCGTAATAACCTCTGCCCGCCAAAAAAGCCGTCATTATCGCTAGCAAGATACTGACATTACCGTAATATATCTCCTCAGGGTCAAACAGCGCACCAATCAAATTCGTGAGGAACCCGACGGCAATCCCTGGAACATAGCCGCCCAGAGCCGCGATAAAAACCGTGCCCACTACGTCAAGATAAATCGATAGGTTCAATCCCTTAGCAAAGATTACGCCGATAACATTTAAAGTAATTCCCGCCGCGCAGATTGCCGCCAGCTGGATATATGTCTTGTATAACTTAAACATCTTATTGCCCTTTCAAAAAAAATTTTGCGCCGATTATATCATGAAAAATTTTCGTCAACAATTAGCGGCGTTGCAAAAATTTTCATGCGGTGTTATAAGTTTTAAGGAAAGGAGAATCAGATAATGAAGAAGATAATTGCGGTGGACGGACCAGCGGGCGCGGGCAAAAGCACCGTTTCAAAAATCGTGGCGGCTCGGCTCGGTTATACTTACATTGATACGGGCGCAATGTATCGGGCGGTCGCGTTGAAGGTCTTACTTAGCGGCAAGCCCGCCGAGGACGTGATACAAGACATTGACATTAAGTTAGACGAGGCGGCGCGAGTATTCCTAGACGGACGTGAAGTCACTAAAGAAATACGCACGCCTGAAGTAAGTCGCGGGGCTTCGGACGTGGCTAAGTTCGGATTCGTCCGGCAAAAGCTTACGGAGCTTCAACAGGCAATGGCGACGCAAGGCAAGGTCATAATGGACGGACGCGACATCGGGACACAGGTTTTGCCAAACGCGGACTTGAAAATATTTTTGACGGCAACGGTTGAGGAACGGGCGCGGCGTCGGTTCGCAGAGCTTAAGGAAAAAGGATTTGCGGCGGACTTTGAACAAATAAAGAAGGAAATTACCCTTCGCGATAAACAGGACAGCGAACGAGAGATTGCACCGCTCGCCCAAGCTGAAGACGCCGTGTTATTGGATTCGACGAGCCTAACGATTGAACAGGTCGTCGCGGAAATTTTGCGGCTTGCACAGGAATAAAAAAGCCGCGCCGTTGCCTTGAAAAGCTTAAGAACGTGTTGTATAATCGCAACGAAAATTTTCTATCAATTTTTTGCAAGGGGGAAACTGTAAAATGATTTACACCGTAACTTTTAACCCGGCGATTGATTACATCATTCGGCTCGACAAGCTCACCACTGGCGCGATTAACCGCGTGACTTATGAACAGGTTCTCGGCGGCGGCAAGGGCGTCAACGTTTCAATCGTGTTGGGCAACCTCGGACATCAATCGACGGCTACGGGATTTTTGGCGGGCTTCACGGGCGATGAGATTGTTCGCCAGCTGCGCGCCTTCAATGCCGCTGATGACTTCGTTAAACTCGACGACGGTTTCTCCCGCATTAACGTAAAAATCAAAGCGGACGTTGAGACGGAGATTAACGGTCAAGGTCCGAAGATTAGCGAGGCGAAGCGCGAAGAACTCTTCCAGATACTCGGCAAGCTCGGCGATGGCGATACGTTGATTCTTTCCGGTTCAATCCCCAACACCTTGCCCGATGACATGTACGAACAAACGCTTAGTCGCTTGCAAGGCAAAGGCATTCGGTTCGTCGTTGACGCGGAGAAGGGGCTTCTGCTCAAAGTCTTGAAGTTCAATCCGTGGCTCATCAAACCGAATAATCACGAACTCGGCGATATGTTCGGCGTCAAGCTCAAGACTGACGAAGAGATTGTCGAACACGCTAAGAAACTTCAGGACAAAGGCGCACGCAACGTCTTGATTTCAATGGCGGGCGATGGTGCAATCTTCGTTCCCGAAGGCGGCACGACTTACTTTAAATCACCGGCTCCCAAAGGCAAGCTCGTCAATTCGGTTGGCGCGGGCGATTCAATGGTTGCGGGATTCGTCGCAGGCTACATTGAAAGCAACGGCGATTATGAGCGCGCCTTCAAAATGGGACTGTGCACCGGTTCGGCGTCGGCGTTCTCGGAAAATCTTGCCACGCGTCCTGAGGTAGAAGCTCTGCTTAAATCTCTCGAATAATTACCCCTTGCCAAATTCGACAAAGGCGGTGTTGCTTATGAAAATCACAAACTTTATCTCAAAGAAGTCAATCGCGCTGAACGTGCACCCGACCGACAAGAACGAAGCTATCGACATGCTGATTGATTTGCTTATGACGGCTGGCACGGTTAAGGACAAAGCTATCGTCAAACGCGACGTCCTAAAGCGTGAGACTCAAGGCTCGACGGGACTGGCGAACGGTTTAGCGACTCCACACGCGCAAAATAATGCTGTCAAGCGTCCGGCAATCTCGATAATCACAGTGCCTGAAGGCGTCGACTTTCACTCACTGGACGAAAA
>JACXWG010000119.1 GCA_014764605.1 Quinella sp. 1Q5
AAAAGCGTATTGTAGCCTTCGTAGCGCAGGTTATAAGCGTCAAAAAAATTTACAACAGACATTGCCCATGTCATCGGCGTGTAATCGAATATGCCGCCGCCCTCTTTGATTATCGGGTAGCTGAAAATTTTAAACGCCGCGACCGTCAACCAAATCGCCGCGCCTCCACAGATTATGAAGTCCATAAAGAAACCTCCTTGGCTTCAGATTTATATTCCTTGCTTTAAGGCGACCAAGGTCAACAAAATATTTAGCACGACTGTCACCCAGCCCGCAGAATTCCTACGAGCCTTTTCGTCGTTGCCGCTGACTTTAGCCGCCGACATAATTCCATAGGCAATATAAAAGATGATAGCGAAACTGATAATTTCGAGGACGCCGAAAATAACTGTATTCATGATGAATTCCGAGACTGGTTGCCCGTCGTAAGTCAAATCGCTAAGAGAGATTAAATAACTTGAAATAATCGTGGCAGCTACTCCTATGCCGAGCGGTGTCCAATTTTTGACCTCTTTATTTTGGCTGTCTTCGTCATTTGAAAAATTCCAACCCGTGTCGATTTTGCAAGTCATAGTACAAGCGAACATTGAGACCAGAAACATAACGCCAGCTACTAAAAGCTTTTCCATATCAAAAACCTCCTCCAGTTGCTTAAGGCTGATACTCCGAAAGAATTTTATCCAGAACGCCTAACCCTTCCAAATCGTCAAGCGGGACTTTGTTAAGCCCGACATGATAAACGCTGAATTCGTTGCCGAAAATTTCAAATTGGACTTTCAAAGTCGCTGGTTCGTCGTTGAAAGTGCATTCGCCGTTGAATTCTACAATTTTCTTGTTATCGGTTGAGATAAAGGATTTCCAGCTGTCGTTGATAAAGAATTGGTCGAACGCCTTGCCGATTGGAACGTTTGGATTCATTTGCAGATAACCTTCACGCACCAACCGAACGTCAGCATCATATTTCGCCGTCTGAGTGCAACCCGCCGTCAAAAGAATCATCAACGCCAACGCACTCAAGAACATAGCCCGAAATCTGATCTTCATGACGCCTTCACTCCTAGAAAAAATTTTAGCTTATTAAAGCACACGGCGTTTTTAAATTGGTGTCCTCACGGGACACAGGCAAAAAAATTATCCCCCACAATCAGCGAGGGATTTTTTTATCGTAAAGATTCATTCACACCTTGAATTGACCAACAACTTCTTGCATGTCCTCCGCCATTTTTGCAAGGGCTTGACTGGCGGCGGCAATCTCTTCGTTAGAGGCGGATTGCTCCTCGGCAGACGCGGAAATCGCACGCATATTATCGGCAGTCTTCTTGCTTATCTCGTCGATTGAATCCACCATTTTAACAATCTCCGCCGTTTCGTTGGTCACGGTCTGCACGGAAGAATTAATCGCGTCCATTTGCGTTTTGATACCGTTGACCATGTCGAGGATATGCCCGAACTGTTCGCCGACTTCGCGAATGGCTCCCGTGCCTGCCTTAACCTCATCAGTGCCAGTCTGCATTGCCTCTACGGCTTCTTCAGTGTCCTTTTGAACGGAATCGATACGAACTTGGATTTGCTCGGCGGACTCCTGCGACTGCGCCGCAAGCTTGCGAACTTCTTCCGCGACGACCGCAAAGCCTTTACCGTGTTCACCAGCCGACGCCGCCTCGATTGCCGCGTTTAGTGCAAGTAAGTTCGTCTGACGGGAGATAGCCGCGATTGATTCGACGATTTGCCCGATTTGCTTGCTATCCTCGCCGAGCCGTTTAACCACGTCCGCCGAAGTCATGACGCTCCGTTCAATCCTACCCATGTTCTCGACCGCCGCGCCCATAAGTTCGGAACCTTTCTGCGCGGCTTGTGCTGTTTGATTGGAAGTGGTAGCGACTTCGCGGGATTTCTCCTCGACCGCTTTAATATCTTTGAAAACCGTATCGACATTGCCTTTAGCCGCGTCGATAGCTTGCATTTGTTTGCTTACGGCGTCTGAAACTTCGCTGACAGTCTCCGCCACGTGAACCGACGCATCAGCCGACGATTGGGAGCTTGCAGTTAATTCCTGTGACGAGGCGGCGACGTGTTCGGAGTTCGTCGTCATTTTAGCGATAAGTTTCTGGAGATTTTCCTTCATGCCGTTGAAGTCACGAGTAAGCGCGCCGATTTCGTCATTGGAGGCAACGGGCAAGTTCGCCATCGTCAAATCTCCTTCGGCAAGTTTAATCGAGTATTCCTCAAGACGGGCGACAGGCGCAGTAATTTTGCTAGAGAAGATAAGACATATCGCAAAGGCAGAAAGGAAGCCGCCGACAATAAGCACCCCGAAAAGTATCCGCAAATTCTTGAGCGGAGCAAAGACAGCTGAACTCGGAACGGTTATCCCGATAAGCCAACCAGTCGCCGGAACAGTCGAATAAGCAAAAACCATGTCCTCGCCGTTGATTGTGACTTCAAAGTAGCCGTTGCTCTGCCTGACCATCTCATCGAAGTGACTGCCTATGCCGTCAATCTCCTTGAAGTTCTTCGTAGGCTCGCCGAACTGCGCCGTAGCCAAAATATTTCCGTCCGCCTCGGTGATGATGCCCGCGCCCTCGCCGTGATAGTTCATCGCTTCAACCTGCTTAGATAAAACTTCCAACGACAAATCCAAACAGGTCGCGCCGATAAATTTCCCGTTCGCTTTGACGGGCACGCCGATTGAGACGATATAAGCGTTCGTGTTCACGTCGACATAGGGCGCAGTGAAGAACGCCTTATCGAGGTCGCGGGCATTATTGAACCAAGCACGCGTCGTCGGGTCGAGCTTGCCGGTTATGTCGCCCGCGTAGTAGCAGGCAATGTATTTGTCCTCCAGAGCAAACGCCATGTCTAAAATTTCTCTGTCTGAAGTGATGGTGCCTAAAACCTCCCGCGATTTTAGTAAAGTCATGTTCCCGTTTAAACTCGTTAGGACATTGGAAGTACTCTCGCCGAACGCCCGCTTAGTTTCGAGCCAACCATTTAGTTGCGTCGCCTCTCTGGTAGCCGTCAAACGCAATTCGCTGTCGGTGCTGTTCTCAAGTTCCTCACTGGCGAACCAATAACTGATAACGCAAACGAGCGCAATCGCCGCCCCCATTAGCCAAGCCAACGTCATGAATTTCTGTCTAAGTCTCACTACTTTTCCCCGCCTTTAATTTTTTCTGCAACGTCAAAGGCATTTCGGCTTGAAGAAAAATTTTCCTGCAAACGTCAGAAATCAATCCGGCATTCAAACATACGGTGCCACGGATTAGACAGCGTGAAACTTTTTATCTGCAGCAAGTTCTCTTTGACGAACGATTGCATAAGTTCATTCTCGCGTTTGACGATTTCTGATTCATGTTCGCCGAGGTGAAGATAGATTTGCAAGGCGTTGGGGCGTGTGGAAAGTTCTTCGGCAATCTGTGTGCGGACATTCGCCTGATAAGCCCAGTCATCAAGGTAACGATAAGCAAGGAGCCGGTCGATTGACTTGCGGCTCATTTTTTTTGCAAGGATACCCGTGCCTAATGCAAAGCCGCTTGAATTAGTCGCGGTGTTCCAGCCGCCGTAAGCCTGCAACTTAAACAACAAATCTTTATCGCGGAGTTGCGTCATCAAGAAGTTATCGGAGCCGTTCGCAAAGGTGATGTCCGCGACGCCGACGAGAAAATTTTTATTGACCGCCTCTTCGACAAGCGACGAGAATCTTTTAGCATTGCGGCGGAAGAATTTTTGCTCGCCTTTGGTAAGGGTCTGCGGCGGCAAGGAATTATGTTTCTCGCAAGTCTCGCCGTTGGAGGCGGTGTTGACTAGCAAAACAAAATCGGCGCGTGCGGGATTGTTCACGAAGTAGCCGCCAGCAATTAAAATCTCGTCGCGAATCGAATCAGCAATGGGTTCGTCGGAGTAATCGGGAATGGTTTTGCCGCCCACGCCGCGATTGAATTGCACATTGACAAGGGGAAGCGTTCCCGACAAGTCATTGACGGCACGAGTTAGGAGCAACATAGCGTATTCGTCAATGCCCACGTGCGATTGAGCCTTGTCCTTGCCCACGCCGA
>JACXWG010000059.1 GCA_014764605.1 Quinella sp. 1Q5
CCCGATAAGCTTGCAACAGCTCAACCGCCGTATCGAAGACCGTCGGCTTGCCCTGCCTTACCTTTTTATAATCAATCAAGTTATTATCAAAGGACATGAACTCGGCAATCGCTACGAACTTTTCCTCAAGCTCAAGGTACTTTTCCAACTTCGCGGCGTCGGCTCCCTGCTCCTTAAGCTTTGCATAGCCGTCGAGCCATTCAAAGAAACTCTTGTTGATGTTGTCAATGCGTTCCTTGTTGGCGTAATAGAACTTGAACCGACGAACGACGCCACGAATACTGAAAACAACCATTTCAAACAACTGGTCGAAGGGCACCCACAACCAGTCATTGCCTCTGAACTCGTTTTTCGGATTGGTGGCGTAGTCAAGGAAGTTCGCCCGCTCGCACTGAACCTTCATGCGCTCGGCTTTGAGCTTAAGGTCGTAAAGGTTATCATTGACAAGCCCCACGCCATGTCCGAACGTCTGGAAAAGCAACTGCTGTTGCTCGGCGAACTTTTGATTCTCTTCGTCTGTGAAAATTTCCCGCGGCTGATACGGCTTGCCGATTTCGCTCATCGCGTCCCGCATCTTAGCTAAGGATTCCTTGTTCTTCACTCCGAACGCGTTAAGGAGTTTAAAAGCCCTAGTCATCAGCTTAGCGACGGACTGCCAATAGCGCACGGGCGACGAGTCGGGGTAATCGAACTTCATGTTATAGAGAATGCCCCACGTGTCCATATTCCACGACAAGACCGGCTTCGGTTTATTCTTGCCATCAGATTCAACGACGCTTCCGAAATCCTGCGTATAATTCTGAATGAATTCGTTGCCCGCCATGATTCCTTCAAAGAGCGCAGTTTGAGTCCGCTTGCCCATGTTCGCGACTTTTTCCTCGGAAACCACTTTCATTGGAGGCGGCTCTTGCGCTTGTTCTGCTTGCTCCGAATTTTGTTCGGCGGGTTGCGGCTGTTTATTCTTCTTCTTTTTCTTTTTGCCGCCGGGTGCAGGCTGAGGTTGTTCAGTCGGCTCGGCGGACGTTTCTGCGGGCGCGACCTCTTTGACTTCGGGTTCGGGTTCAGGCTCCGGTTCGGGGGCGGGCGGCGGTGCCATGAACTTTGCCTTCAACATGTTATAAGTTTCCTCGTTGACTGCGCTAAGCCGATTCGAGACCTTGACCCCCTGTTTGGCAAGGAAATTCATGATTTCTTTCTCGTCGCACTCGAACTCCTTAGCCATTTGGAAAATTCTTTTCGTTACTGCCACAGATAATCACACTCCTTAAAGTAAAAAAAATTTGCTATTTGCCGCGCCGAAGTTTATCCAACTTAGCGTAAACCTCTGCGTCGATTCTGTCGCCGACTTCATTGCGCTTGACTGGTAGTGTCACATTGCCCAGATACTCTTTGCGCAAATGTTGCTTAGCCCGTTTGACTGCCCGATAAAATTCCCGTGAAGGATGACGATACGCGCCCGCCCCCAAAATTACAGTCTCAATCGTGGCGTCCGAGCTTACAACATGAACCTCGCGCCGCTTGCGGACTTCCTCATAACTTAACCGCTCAATGACGCTGTCAGCCGTCTCGCCAAATCCGCTGTAAATCACCCGGAAAAAATCGTCGTAGACCTCAACGCTTTCCTCGTCCTCGCTGCGTGCGGCATCGAAGACCAGCGTTATCTCAAATTTCTCGTATGCGCCGTACTCTTGCAGGTTCCGAATCAAGAATTCACGCGCCGTCGCCAAGTCGCTCGTGTTAATCTCTTGCCAAACGTGAATCAGATTGTAGCCGTCAACAAGATAATGCGGTCGCTTCTTTGTCATCGTGAATACCGTCTCTGGAAAAATATTTCGTACATGAGCAACGCTCCCGCCACCGACGCATTGAGAGAATTAATCTTGCCAACCATCGGAATTTTTATCAGCTCGTCGCAACTTTCCCGCGTCAGTCGCCTCATGCCTTTGCCCTCGTTGCCGATTATCAAGACAAGCCCGCCCGTCAAGTCCGCCTGCTTAAAGTCAATCTCCGCGTCCATATCGGAGCCTACGACCTTTAAGCCGACCTCGCGTAGCCGTTTCAATGTTTGAGCTACGTTCGTGACCTGCACGACCTTGACATACTGCGCCGCGCCTGCCGACGTTTTAAAGACTGTCGCATTGAGTTGCACGCTTCGACGTTTTGGAATTATCACGCCATGTACGCCGACTGCTTCCGCCGTCCGAAGGATTGCTCCAAAGTTTTGCGGGTCTTCTAGTTCGTCAAGCAGGATTATAAACGGCGGCTCGTGTTTGCTCTCAGCAAGCTCCAAAACTTCTTCAAGCGTCGAGTAATCCGCCGCCGCCGCGAACGCCGTAACGCCTTGATGACGTCCGCCGCACAGCTTGTCGAGTTTGTCACGGCTTGCAAATTCTACAACAACGCCCGCCGTTTTGGCAAGCGCAAATATTTTTTGTATTGAACCGTCCCGACTGCCCTCCGCAATTAAAATCCGGTTGACGCTGTGTCCTGACTTCAAAAGCTCAGCGACGGCGTTGCGTCCAAAGATTAAATCTTCCAAGTCAAAGCCTCCTTGAATGCAAGCTCGCATATCTCATCAAGCCGCGTGAAATCTTTTCTAAGGAACAAGTCGCCGAGCAGAGCTTCAAAGCCGGTGCTCGCGTGATATTCAGTGATTGTTGCATTGCGTGGTGCATGACTTTTGGCGTTGCGTCCTCGGCGGAAAGTGTCGCGTTCGTCATCCGTCAAGAAATTTTCTATCGCGTGATAAGTCTTCGCCTGCGCGGGAGCCGAGACAATCTTTGCGCTAAGGTCGTGTAGGTGCGTAATGTTGTGCGTAACTTGCAAAAGGCGCGTGCGAACGTAAAGACTAAAATAAGCGTCGCCGACGTGAGCTAAGACTAAAGGCGATAACGTCTTAATCAAATCTTTTTCCATACGGCACCTTGCGGCGTGTCCTCGACGACAATCCCCGCCGCTTTGAGTTCGTCACGAATCTTATCTGCCGCTGACCAATTCTTTGCGGCGCGTGCCTCCTGCCTAAGTTCCAAAATAATTTTCATCAGCGAATTGACAAGCTCGGAGGAATCGTCCGAAGTCTTCTCGACCTTCTCGACTGGCACGGGCTGTTCAAATATCCCGATAATCTCAGCCATCTCCAAATAAATATCGCGGACGCGCAAGATTATGTCGCCGTCAATAGTCACGGGCAAAATCTTTCCGCTAATGAACTCGCCGTAATAGCTGTTGACCTCCTTAGCAAGCTCGAACATGTGCGTTATCGCCAACGCGCTGTTGAAGTCGTCGCTCATTGCCGCGTAGAAGTTCGATAGGAGCCGTTCGCCTTCCTCGACCAAACCGCCCGCAGGACTTACCGTTATCGCAAAATTTTTCTCGCCCGTGTCCTTTATGAACTCGCCTGCATGAATCAGCCTTGCCAATTCGTCGAGTTGCCAATAAGCTTTCGCTAATTTCCCGTAATATTCTTGCGCCTCGATAACTCTAGCCTCGTTGAACTCCAAAGGATTGCGATAATGCGTCTGCAAAAGTAATAATCTAATCACTTCGCCGGGATATTTCGCTAAAACCTCCTCGACCGTGAAAAATCCCTTGTTCCGCTTGACCATTTCCTTATTCGATTTGCTAACCTTCTCATTTCCGTCAGTTATAAAGCCGTTGTGCAACCAATACTGTGCAAAAGAATTTTCGTCGCCGAGAGCCGCTTGACTTTGTGCAATCTCGTTCTCGTGGTGCGGGAAGATTAAATCGGAGCCGCCGCCGTGAAAGTCGAATTTCTCGCCCAGATACTTCAAAGACATTGCCGAGCACTCGATATGCCAACCCGGACGCCCCTTGCCCCAAGGACTTTCCCAAGAAGGCTCGCCGGGCTTAGCCGCCTTCCAAAGAGCGAAGTCCATCGGGTGATGCTTGCGCTTGTCGACTTCAACGCGGGCACCCGCCATCATGTCTTCGAGTTTGCGTCCGCTTAGTTTGCCGTAGCTCGTATCTCTTTCGACGCTATAGAACACGTCGCCATTTTCCAAAACGTAAGCAAAGCCCTTGTCCACCAGCGTTTGAATCAGCTTGATAATATCGTCCATCGTCTCGGAGACCTTCGGATAAATATCTGCGTGGCGAACGTTCAATGCGTCCATGCTCTTGAAGTAAATCGCGATATTTTTCTCGGAAACGTCCTTCCACGTGACGCCCTGTTCATTAGCGGTATTGATAATCTTGTCGTCCACGTCCGTAAAATTCTGCACGTAGCGAACCTTATAGCCGCTCTTAGCAAAGAATCGACGAATCATATCCCACGTTACGAACGGTCTAGCGTTGCCGATATGCGGCGCGTTGTATGGCGTCACCCCGCAGCAATAGATACTGACTTCGCCCTTTACTAGCGGCTTGAATATCTCCTTAGTTCGGCTCATCGTGTTAAAAACTTTAATCATAAGCAATCACTCCTTTGTTTTATTCAAATCAACTTTGCTCTCCGTCAAGGTGACTTCAAGGAACGAAGTGCGCATAGCTTCGGCGGAAATTTCTGCACGGGCGGCGGCAAGTTCTTTCTCAAGCTCGCTGATTCGACTTTCAAGCCGCTGAATCTGTCGCAGGGCAATTTCAATCATCTCGCGTTCGGGGTCGGGCAAGATGTCATGATTCAAATCAACGTCAAGTTCTTCTATTAGCTCAGCGCGGACGTTCGGGTCGTTTATGTCATAGCCACGAGCCTTACACAGCTCTGCAACGACCTCACGATATTCTTCCTCATTGTGAACGCGTTTGCCATGCAAGACGACAACGCGTCCAGGAATGCCTACAACCGTTGCATGGGGCGGAACCTCTTTAAGGACAACCGAGCCTGCACCAATTTTAGCATGGTCACCGACTTTGAAGGAGCCGAGAACTTTCGCGCCCGTCGCCACGACTACATTATTGCCTATCGTCGGGTGACGCTTGCCCTTTTCCTTGCCCGTGCCGCCCAAAGTCACGCCCTGATAAAGTGTCACGTTTCGTCCAAGCTCCGCCGTCTCCCCGATGACAATTCCTGTACCGTGGTCAATGAACAATCCGTCGCCAATCGTCGCGCCAGGGTGAATCTCTATCCCCGTTAAGAACCGGCAGAAGTTCGACACCAACCGCGCCGATACTATCCAACCGCGTTTAAAGAGGGTGTGCGAAATTCTATGCAACCAAATCGCGTGAAGTCCCGAATAACATAGGACAACCTCAAGCACGCTCTTTGCCGCAGGGTCGCGTTCAAAGATAACGCGTATATCTTTCTTTATGCGCGAAAAAAATTTCATTGCCGCCACCTCGACTGTTGATTATCTTTCCAAACTTGCTACTGCGTATGCTGCTATTCCTTGTTCGTTGCCCGTGAAGCCAAGCCCTTCCTCCGTCTTAGCCTTAACGCTCACGGCGTCCAGTTCGACTTGCAAGACTTGCGCAAGACGTTCACGCATTGTCGGGATATGCGGCGCGAGCTTCGGGCGTTGTGCTACGATTATCGAATCCACATTGCCGACGGAATATCCCTTCGCCGAGATTAGCTCACATGTCCGCCTTAGCAGTTCGACGCTTGACACGTCTTTAAATTCCGGCGTCATGGGGAAATGCTGTCCGATGTCTCCGAGTGTCGCCGCGCCCAGCAACGCATCAATTATTGCGTGAATCAAAACGTCGCCGTCCGAGTGTGCCTCAAATCCGAGCGGGTGTTCAATCTCCACGCCGCCCAAGATTAGTTTCCTGTTTGGTGCGAGCCTGTGCACGTCATAGCCGATACCAAATCGAATCATTTACTTTCCTCCAAAAAAGTTTCAGCAATGCGAATGTCTTCGGGCGTCGTGATTTTTATGTTCTGATAGCCGCCCGCCACGACCTTTACCCGAAAGCCCAGCTGCTCGACTAAGCTTGAATCGTCCGTGCCCAAAAAGTTTTCCTCTGCCGCCTTGTCGTAAGCACGCAACAAAATTTCTCGGCGAAAACCTTGCGGCGTCATCACTGAAACCAGTTCAGCTCGTGGCGGCGTGTATTTGACGAACCCTTGCGCGTCGATAACTTTGATTGTGTTCTTTTCAGGGATTGCCGCGATTGCTCCGCCGAATTGTTCTGCCGCGTCGATGACTTCGTTAATCGTCTGCACCGTGACTAGGGGTCTTGCCGCGTCGTGAACCAAAACTATTTGCGCGTCGTCGGGCAGGAGCTTTAAACCGTTCGCGATAGAATATTGCCGTTCACTGCCGCCGACCGTCACCCGCCACGGCTTTAATCCTCTTGCGCTACGCATAAGTCCTTCGACCGTCTCGACCTCGTGAGCGGCGACAACTACAATTAGGAAGTTTATCCGCTCGACCTTAGAGAACGTTTTCAGCGTCCGAAGTAAAATCGGTTCGCCCGCAAGCTCCAACAAATTTTTATTGACGCCGCCACCCATGCGCTTGCTTGAGCCTGCGGCGGGGAAGACTGCCGTAACCATAATTCCTCCGTTCAAATCAAGCTGTCATCAATAAGCCGCTGAATTCCCACGATAACTCCCGCTTGGTCATTGCTCGTCGTCTCGAATTTGGCAACCGCCTTTAAATCAGGATGAGCATTCGCCACAGCAAAACCATAGCCGACAGCTTGAAGCATCTCGAAATCGTTTAGGTAATCGCCGAACGCCGCGCACTCCTCAGGCTTAATGTTCATGACGCGTTGAATGTTCTTGACCGCCACGCCCTTACTAATGCTCGGCGACATGACATCAACCCAATAATCCGAACTCAAGACCACTTGCAACGAGTTACGGAACGGCTCCAGCTTATCATAAATATTTTCCTTGGCATGTCCTGTCTTGTCGTAGAGGGCAACCTTCAACGGCACATCGTCAACAGTCTCAAAACTGTCAACAAAGATTGCGTGCGTGTAGTACTTAAAAAGCTCGGCTTGATATTCGGGCGTATCCTGCGTGCGCAAAATGTAAGCGTCCTTCTTGCCGCAATAGACGCGCAAAATATCTCCGAAGTCTTCGCTAGCCGCCAAAACTTTCCTTGCCGCATCAAAACCGATTGGACTACTGAAGACCTCTTTGCCGCGATAGATTACAAGTGTCCCGTTCTCGGCGAGGAATAAAAAATCGTCGCGATACTTATCGAACGAACGAATCAGGGAAAAGAATTGCCTCCCGCTTGCCGGAGCAAAAATCACATTGCGTCGCTTGAGTTCAGCTATCATCTCATCGAAGCCTTTAGGCAATTTATTTTCACTGGTCAATAACGTTCCGTCCATGTCAGAAAAAATTATTTTAATCATCGTCTTGCCTCCAAAAGATTTTGCAGATTGTATCACGTGCGAAATATATTTGCAAAAGAAAACCGCTCCTCGGATTGAAGAGCGGTCTTTTTATTCGAGACTAAACGAATCTTACTTAAGTTCTTTCGCAAGTTCCATGATAGCAGGTGCAGAGCCTTCGGAGCCGAGAACCTCTTTAATCTTGTGAGCAACGAGTTCTTTGATGTAGTCGCGACCAGGAGCAATGTATTGACGCGGGTCAAAGTGTTCGGGGTGTTGCACAAAATGTTCGCGAATACCTGCAGTCATTGCAAGGCGCAGGTCAGAGTCGATGTTAATCTTGCAGACAGCCGACTTTGCAGCTTTGCGGAGTTGGTTTTCGGGAATGCCGACAGCGTCTTTGAGGTTGCCGCCGTTCTCGTTGATAATTTTAACGTACTTCGGAATGACGGAGCTTGCGCCATGAAGGACAATCGGGAATCCAGGAATCTTCTTTTCGATTTCGGCAAGGATGTCAAAGCGGAGTTCGGGCGGTTCAAGGACGCCAGTTTCAGGATTGCGGGTGCACTGTTCGGGCGTGAATTTGAATGCGCCGTGGCTGGTGCCGATAGCGATAGCCAAGGAGTCGCAACCAGTCTTTTCGACGAACTCGAAGACTTCTTCGGGTTTGGTGTAGTGGGCTTTGTCGGCATCAACGCTAACATCGTCTTCAACGCCTGCGAGCTGACCAAGTTCAGCTTCGACAACTACGCCGTGAGCATGAGCATATTTGACGACCTCTTTAGTCTTCTCAATGTTTTCAGCAAAGGAATAGTGCGAGCCGTCAAACATAACGGACGTGAAACCGTCGTCGATGCAAGATTTGCAAGTTGCGTAGTCCGGACCGTGGTCAAGGTGAAGAGCAATCGGAATATCGCTAACTTCAAGAGCCGCACGAACGAGGTGCACGAGGTAACGGGAATTTGCATACTTTCTTGCACCAGCAGAGCACTGGAGGATGACTGGCGAGTTGAGTTCGGCAGCAGCACTGGTGATGCCCTGAACGATTTCCATGTTGTTGACGTTGAATGCGCCAATAGCGAAACCGCCCTCGTAAGCTTTTTGGAACATAGCTTTGGTTGTAATCAATGGCATTTAACATTACCTCCTAAAAATATTTCACAGATTCGCGGGGACTGAACCCCTCCTAAACAACGCTTGCATTTTAACATATCAACAATCAAAGTTGCAACAATCTAACCGAAAATTTTTTGACAATTCAACGCTCTTTGTATTAGAAAACCGATAACTATTAGCACAATGGCAAATATTGTTCGGCTGAGCCAAAACACCGTCAAGGAATCTGGAAAGAATGCTTTCATAAGCAAGAACAAGACATAGGGAGCTATCGCCATGAAGACAAACGCGGCAAGCCAAAGACTTTTTGTGCGGGCAAGTTTTATACAAAGTAACGCGGGCAATACTAGAATAAAGAATTCGTTGTGGAAGGAGTACGCAAAAAAAGTTGTTGCTAAACACGCAGGGCACGCCCAAAAATATTTCTCGTCTTTAAACGTTAACCATACGAACACCACGCCAGCCAACATACTCAAGCCCATAGCGAGCGATAAATTTTCTTGGAAGGCAAGAGTAAACAACCCAGCAAAAGCTGTGCCGCCGCCCGTGTCCACTGATAAAAACTCTGTCAGCAAGGTTAGCGGTGTTTGATTCGTAAGTAAAGCGGCAATGCCCCACGCCGACAAGTCAATCACCGCCGCGACAATTAAAGCTTTGAGGTTTTTTCTTAGCAACAGGGCAAAGCATATCGGCAGGGCGACTTGCGGTTTAATCATCGCCAAACTTAACAGCACGCCTGACAAAATCGGTTTCTCCTCTGCCAAAAGACAACTAAGGATTAACATGCAACAGATGACCGCGCCCGCGTTCCCGAAATGCGTGGAGATTAAAAAGCTCGCTAAGAATGCTGGCAATGCCTTTAACGTGAAGTAGAAATGTTTGGTAAGGAAGTGCGCCATTATCATCAAGAAGAAAAAATTCATTATCAAGAAATAAATTATCGCATGTTCTAAGCTCAAGAAACCAGGATAGAAAAAATTTCCGAGGATAAGCCCCCAAGGCGTCGTCGACCAAGCGGCGGGGATTATTCCAAGTTCTTTGATTGTTGGAGATGCCAAACCCGTTATCGCATATGGGTCGATGCCGTGCAAGGTGTAAGCGCACAACGCCCATTGCCCGTGAAAATCGAAGAATGGAATTTGCGCCGCGTCCCAAAGCTTTTTCAATTCTCCGAGCATGAACCAATTCGCAATGAAACAACCAAGACTTAGCATAGTGACTGCGAGATTGAAATTTTTGTTCATAGTAACGCCTCAAAATTTTTTATGTCTAGATAATTCACGCCTGACGCTTTTGCGCAAAGTCCGTCGCGGTCGTCACGGTCGCCGATATAAAGCACGTCATCGGGAGCAAGCTCAAGCGTCGTTAAAATCTTTATCAAGCCGTGGGCGTCGGGTTTCATGCAACGAAGTTCATCAGCACAGAAGCTTGCGTCGGGTGAAAAGTTTATCGCGCTCAACTTTTCTCGAACGGGATTATCCGAGTAAACAATCATCTTCACACCGCGCAGTTGATGAGCTTTGACGATGGCTAGAACTTTTTTCCGCACGCAGAACCGAAGAATTTTTTTCGGACGAATAGTCAGCCACGCTCGCAAAATTTCTTCGACACGTCCTGCAGGCGTTTGGTATCGCCGAGAAAGTTCCGCAAGTTGCAACTCGTAGAAATTTTCCTCTGCCGTGCAAAACCGCTCCTCCCTGAGTCGCCGCCAATCCCGCAAAATAAAAATTTCCCTCAGCCGCCACGGTCGAAGGAAATAATAGCACGCCAGCCATAAAGCCATATACAACCGCACAAGCCATGACTTAGTAAGTGTGCCATCGAAGTCGAGAACCCAAGCTTTGTAGTCTTTGAAAATTTTTAAACCTCCGTCAGGAACGCGGCATATCCTTTCTTAGTCTCGTAGATGTCAATCTTGCTGGTTGCCTCCCAAGGCGCGTGCATACTCAGGACTGCAACGCCGCTATCGATAACTTCCATACCGTACTTAGCCATCATGTGAGCAATCGTGCCGCCGCCGCCTAGGTCGACCTTGCCCAATTCGCTGAACTGATACTTGACGTTGTGTTTGTCGAGGATTGCGCGAAGCTTGCCGACGTATTCTGCATTGGCGTCGCTTGAACCACTCTTACCACGCGAGCCAGTGAACTTGTTAAAGACCATGCCTTTGCCGAGGTAGGCTACGTTCTTTTTCTCGTAAGCCGAAGCGTAAAGGGCGTCGAAGGCACTGGACACGTCCGAACTAAGCATGAAAGAATTCCTAAGCGCACGACGAACCCCAAGTTCCGAGTATTGCCCGCAAGCGTTCATGACTTCGGCAAGCGTATTCTCAAGGAAGAACGACTGCATACCCGTTGCGCCGTAGCTACCAATCTCCTCCTTGTCGACGAGTAAGCAACATGCCGTCTTGCCAAAAGTTTGATTAGCCGCCTCCAACATTGCAATCAAAGACGTGTAAGAGCAAACGCGGTCGTCCTGCCCATAGCCGAGCACCATACTCCTATCAAAGCCGAGTTCGCGAGCCTTGCCCGCCGGTACCAATGCTAATTCCGCCGACATGAAGTCTTCTTCCTCAATGTCGTACTTGTCCTTAAGCAACTTGAGGATTCCCTTCTTGATTGACTCCTTGTCGTTTTCTTTGAGTGGGTAGTTGCCAACGAGCACATCGAGTTTTTCGCCCTCAATGACTTTATCGGCGGTCTTCTTTAATTGCTCCTGCGACAGGTGAATCAATAAATCCGTCACGCAAAAGACAGGGTCGCTTTCCGCCTCGCCGATGACGACTTCAATAACGCGCCCGTCCTTTTTGGCAACGACGCCATGCATAGCAAGCGGCATCGTCACCCATTGATATTTCTTAATGCCGCCGTAGTAGTGCGTGTCCAAGTAAGCAAGCCCGCCGTCTTCGTAAAGCGGGTTCTGTTTAAGGTCAAGTCGGCAAGTGTCAATATGTGCGCCTAAAATCTTTAGTCCGTTTTCAAGCGGCTCCGTCCCGATTTGGAAAAGGGCAATGGTTTTCTTCATGCACACGCAATAAACTTTGTCGCCCGCCTTAAGCCGCGTCTTCGACTTAATCACATCATCAAGGTTTTTGTAGCCGACAGCCTCCGCCTGCTTAATCGTCTCGTCGACGCTCTCACGTTCGGTCTTGCAACGGCTTATGAAGTCGATATAGCCCGCCGCCAATTTTTCCATAGCCGCCTTATCGTCGTCAGTGTAGGTGCTCCATACGGAAGGTTTCTTGTCCTTGTCTTCAGCCATTTTACGTTTCTCCTTTTCTGTTTGAAGTCTTTTCCACTCGCGCAATCGTTCCCTAAGTTCGGAGACTTGCGCGGTAAGTGTCTTATCGTCCATTGATACCCTCGATTATCCTTAAGAAGTCGTCAGCAGTCTCGGCGCGGTTGAACAGGTCCCTAAGCTCCGCGCCGCCCGTCAAGCCCTTAGTGTACCACGCGGCATGAGCCCGCATTTCGCAGACGCCGACGCGTTTACCCTTATAGAAAATAATCTTTTCTAGGTGGCGACGCATGACGGCGGCTCGTTCGGCTATGGTTGGTGGTGGAAGGCGTTCGCCCGTTAAAAAATATTTCAACAGACGATTGATAAGCCACGGATTACCCTGCGCGGCCCGACCAATCATCACGCCATCAGCTTGCGTCGTCGCCAAAATCTTATCTAGGCTGTCGAAGTCTCGAACGTCGCCATTGGCAATGACCGGAACTTTGACAGCGGCTTTGACGCGGGCAATCTCTTTCCAGTTCGCCGCCCCCGAATAGAATTGTTCACGCATCCTGCCGTGCACCGCTATAAAGTCGACGCCCGCCGCCTCAGCACGCTTAGCAACTTCGACGGCATTAATCTCATTGCAACCGAGCCGAATCTTTACGCTTATGGGCAAACTTACGGCTCGTCTTATCGCGGACAAAATCTTTTCTAGCAACGCGGGGTTCTTCATAAGTGCGGAGCCTTCTCCATTCTTGAAAATCTTTGGCGCAGGACAGCCGCAGTTAAAATCAATGACGGCAGCCGAGCCGAGTTCTTCAACGTAAGCCGCCGCCTCAGCACAAATTGCCGGTTCCGAACCGAAGATTTGAATTGCCGTTGGTCGCTCCTCTTTGACTGTCCTAAGCATGGCTAGCGTCTTCGCGTTGCGGTAATGGACGCCTGCCGCGCTGACCATCTCCGAAAACATCAGCAAGCTTTTAAAATCGTCGTCGAGTAGCTCGCGAACCAAAACCCTGAACGCCGTATCCGTGACGCCTGCCATAGGTGCAAGGAAGATTGGTAGCTTAAAAATTTCCGCGACCGTCATTGGGAATTCCGCTCGTGCAGGACGCGCAAACCGCTAAGCGTCAAGAAGTGGTCAATCTTATCAATCGTCTTAGACTCGCGATAAATCATCTTAGCAAGTCCGCCCGTCGCGATAACTTTTGCGTGCCAATCCGCGCCCATTTCCGCCCGAATCTTTTCGACAATCGTATCAATCTGCCCGACGTAGCCATAGATGATTCCCGACTGCATACAAGCCGTCGTGTTGTGCCCGATGACGTTCTTTGGCGGGATAAGTTCAATGCGTGGAAGTTTCGCTGTAGAGTTGAAAAGAGAATCCGCACTCGCCACGATGCCCGGCGCAATCACTCCGCCGAGGAAGTCGCCCGTTTCCGATACAACATCAAAGGTCGTTGCCGTTCCAATGTCAATCACAATCAGCGGTCCGCCGTATTGCTCGAAGGCTCCAACCGCATTAACAATCCTATCCGCACCGATTGCCCGCGGGTTTTCGTAGTTGAGCTTGATACCCGTCTTGATACCAGGCCCGACGACTAGCGGGCGAATCTTGAAATAACGCTCGCACATCTTCACGATAGGCACCACCATTGGCGGCACGACTGACGATATAATTATGTCCTTCACGTCGGAAATCTTTACGCCTTGATAACGGAATAAGTCATTAATCAACATACCGTATTCGTCGCCAGTCTTCTGTCTGTCTGTCGAAATTCGCCAATGCTTCATCAAATTTTTTCCGCTGTAGGTACCCATAACGATATTGCTGTTGCCAATGTCAATTACTAAAAGCAAAGTCTCAACTCCTTAAAGCTAACCGTCAGCCGATTTATTGTCATAAAGATAAAAGTGGTCGACTCCGGCAAGCAAATGATAGTCGAGCCACTTTTTAAGGTAATGTCTCTCGTTCTTTAAAATCGAGACAATCACCACGTCATACAGAAACAAATTCTTATCAGCCGCCAAAAGACTTCACCTCGCCTATCTGGGATTACGGAGTTTCGATTCGATAAAGGTAAGTCCGTCTTCTGGGATATTTGGCTTGCGAACGTGTCCGGCCGCTGATGACTTGTTAATCTCGCTGATAACGGAGAAGTCTCGCGTGTCCGTCATGATTATCACGGGGATATTGCTTAACTTAGCGTTGCTGTTGACGAGCGATAAAAACTTCAATCCGTTGACGAACGGCATATCCAAACTTACAAGTATCAAGTCTGCGCCGTTTTGCTCCAAAAGCCTCATGCCCTCCGCCGCACTTTGTGCCGTGGTTATTTGGCAGGGGAAACGATTCTTGAGCCGTTCCCTTTCTTGCCGCAGGTCGAAAATATCATCATCGATAAGCATGATACGGAAGGACGCTTTCTGTTGTTTAGTGTCGGTGACAGGTTTGACTTCTTCCTCAATGTTGAGCAATTTGTTGACACGCTTGATGAGATCTGCTGGGGCGCAAGGCTTAGTAACATAGTCTTGTACACCAAGTGAAAAAACATCCGCTACGACCTCTCGCCGCGTTGAACCCGACATCATCATCACGGGCAAATTTTTAAAACGTTCGTCGTCTCGAATACGTCGCAACATGTCCAGCCCATTATAATCCGCGTCCAAAACGACAAGACCTATCTCTCGACTGACGAGCGTATTAATCGCTGTCAAGGGATTATTCGCTGTGAGGATTTTAAAATCAGGTAAGCCACGCTCCAAAACAATTTTAGTAATACTCAAGTTGCGTTCGTCGCTGTTGACAATCAAAATTAAATTTTCATCTCTGTCTTC
>JACXWG010000060.1 GCA_014764605.1 Quinella sp. 1Q5
GTGACTATCTTGCCGGTCATGGCGCGATTGTTTGCATCCCCGACAAAAGTAATGCTGTCATAAAACATGATTTCGATGCTCAACTTTACAAACAACGTAACGTTGTCGAACGCTTTTTCCAACGCATTAAAGAATTTCGTCACATCGCAATCAGATTCGACAAGCTCGATATTTGTTTCTTGAATTTCATTTTTCTTGCCGCTTTTATTCGCCATCTTTAATTTACCAACACACCCTAACAAAATCTCCAAAGTTGACACGTAAAGAAATTGTCGTGTTGACACGAGATGAAGTTACAACCCTAATCGAAGCGGCAAGAAAAATCAGCAATGAATTTATGAGGAACATGATGCCGGAAATTTTATCGTTCACGGTCAAAACAGGTTTGAGGCAAGGCGAAGTATTCGGTCTCAAGTGGGAAGACGTTGACTTTAAAAATTCGTGCGTATTCATAAGGCGTTCGCTTGCCCATGTTGTAGGACGCGGCGCAGTTTTTCAGGAACCGAAAACCAAAAACAGCCGACGGCGTGTCTTGCTCATGCCGGAAGATGTTCAATCTCTGAAAGAGTATCGCGAATGGCAAAAAAATTACGCCGATGAATTAGGCGATAAATTTGCGCGAAACGGTCTAATTTTTACCAGCCCGTTTGGCGAGCCGATAAGCCCGACAAATTTTACACGACGATATTTCAAGCCGTTGCTAAAGGAATGTCACATCAACCCCGACTTTACGTTTCACGGCTTGCGACACACTCACGCGACGCTACTTCTTCAACAGGGCGTCAATCCCAAAATCGTTCAGGAGCGTCTCGGTCACAGTTCAATCAAAGTTACAATGGACACTTACAGCCACGTCCTGCCCGACATGCAAAGGCAAGCAGTGGACGCTCTGCGCGAACTCTTCAAATAATTTTTGAAACCGGAAGTGCTCGATTCTGCGGGTACTTCTTTTTTTACTGATTCAGATGTTTTCTTCATAAGGCGAACGCCCAATATCAGCTATGGCAACTCTGTCTTTAGATTTCCCGTGTCCGTCCTTCCAACGAGTAGTTTTGTGGTCGCGGACAGCGTGAGTGCACTTTCCCTTATAAACTATCCTGAGAAAAAATGTGTAGTCAGGAAGATTAGCTTTCATTATTTTGAGTGTATTGTCTAATTGTTCTGTTGCATGATTGATATCCTTACCTTTCAATTCAATCAGATACGCAGTTTTCAGGTCGTCATTTAAAACGAGATAGTCACATTTGTTCCCCACGGTAATTATATTTCCGTCAATTTTATACTGACGAACGACAGAGCGAAGATTATTTTGCTTTACAACGTTCTGCGCCCGATGTTGACAATCGCTTCTGCGGTCTTGCGATACAATAATTGGCTGACGCTTGTCTTTGCAAAGATTTTCATAATCGGAAAGGTTAATTTTCATTCTGCTCCTCCGTCGACCATTTCAGCTCAATAAGTCTGTCGTTTTCCGTGTTAATTTCGTCGGAGGCACCATCAATAAGTGAATTGATAATCAAATGATCTTCCATTGCGTCTTTAACAAAACCGTCCGCGACGTAAAATGCCCGCGAATTATCGTAGGGCAAAATTTTTTCTTCGTCCACGATTTCGTTACGTTGCTCATCAACGCCTTGTATCTCGTTGGCGTAAAGCAAATTATTAAACTCGCCCAATATGTAAGGGCTGTGCGTCGTTATAATCGCTCGATTTCCCGCGTGAACGAACATTCCAATCAGTTCGCTGATATATTTCTGGGAATCGGGGTAAAGATGAGCTTCCGGCTCCTCCAGAATGATAAACACGCGGTCGCCGTGAAACAGCTGATAAAACATAATGTTGCACACCCATAAAATTTCCTGTTGCCCCGACGAAGCAAAGTTTATCCAAACATCAGCGGTCTCACCGTCAAATTTTTTCACACGGAGAAATTCCGCGCCCTCTCGGTAGAAATATTCGCCTTTGATAATCTTTTCGGACAGCAACAAGAATTTTTTCATCAACGACATCTTGGAACCTCCCCATGCTCGACGAACTTTATAAAGTCGGTTGGACGTCCCTTCTGCAAAAAATTTTCTCAACAGCAAAACAGTTCTAATGTATCTTTGAGTAGCATAATCAAGATTTTGCATGGCACTGCGAGGCCTAATGCCGCCACTCGACAAAAGAAGTTCGCCCATAAAATCTGTCATCAGTGTAACGACGCTCCTGCCTGCCGGAATATAGATTGGCGTATAAGGTAAGTCAAAGAGATTTTCCAGCTCGTAATTTAACTGCTGACTATTTTCATAGATTGCCCAAAAAGATATGTCACGGTCTGCATAGCGTTCCACCAATTCATCAATATTTTCACTGAGGTCAATGATAAGTTCAATATCGGTTGGAGAAAATTTTTTGCTGTAAATCCTAATCTTCGTATTTTCGGTGTAAACATATTCCAATGAGCAACCAACGGATTTGGAAAGCGTATCGCTGAAGAGCTCGTAAAATGTATGAAGTAAAAACTCACCGAGAATATCACTTTTCGACTTGCCGGCATCATTAACTTTGCTCCCGGTAATAAAATCAAAACAAAGTTCTTTTACCAAGGAAAAATAATAAATGGCTTTAGCTATTGTGCTCTTACCTGCGGCTTGTGCGCCCGTCAAGACGATGAATTGAGCCAAATCCATTTCGCATTCTTTTATCGGTCCGAAGTTATGAATAATTATTTTCTGCACTTTTCACACGTCCTTATAATGAATGGCTGACAGATTCGACAACTGTATTTTCTTTACCTGCCAAAACTTCTTGACCGAATCGGAAAAGTTCATTAAAATTCGACTGTGAATAAATTTTACGGGAAGTGATAGCATGGCAAACGTGTCGGTGGAAATTAAAATGGATGAAGAACTGCAACGAGCGGCAACGGACGTATTTGAAAAGTTAGGGCTGGATTTTTCGACAGCGATAAAAATTTTCTTGAAAAGATCTGTATTGGCAAACGGAATTCCTTTCAACATGACTTTGCCCAAACGCAATTACAAAGCGGAGCGTGCTGTTCGCGCCATGCAAGAATTGAGCGACGCTTGTGCAATCAATGGTGTTTGCAATTTGACGTTGGATGATATTAACGCAGAGATTATTGCCTCGCGACGAGAAAGGGAGGCTCGCGCCGCAAAATGAACTATTACGCCGTGCTTGATACAAATGTACTTGTGTCCGCGCTTATACGCAAAGAATCAGTGCCGGGAGCAGTTGTCACTCACGCACTCGAAGGAAAAATTATTCCGCTTGTGAACGCTGAAATTCTTGAGGAATATAACGACGTGTTACGAAGAAAAAAATTCAAATTCGACGATCAAACCGTTGAGGTCATAATAGCCGGAATAATATCCCGTGCAATTCATATCGATGCGGTTAAGACAGAGGAATTCTTTCCCGATCCCACAGACGCAGTGTTTTACGAAATTGTAATGGAATCTCGCAAAGAGCACGACGCCTATTTGGTTACAGGGAATTTAAAGCATTTTCCACAACGAACATTTATAGTTACGCCGCGTGAGATGTTGAACATTATTGAGCTTGAAGAATAAATTTTTGTGGGGCAATTAGTGGGGCATTAGCAGAAAAAACGGGCGAAATTCTTGGAAAGGATGCGACGGAAAAATTGATTCAGCCCTTTAAAATCAAGACTTAACGTGACTTATGGAAGGCTAAAATTCAAGCTTTAAGCCTTCTAAGCCGTGGGTCGCGTGTTCGAGTCACGCCGGACGCGCCACATGAAATTAACAAATCCTCGTCAACCGACGGGGCTTTTTGGAAGTTATAGGCGGCTTTGATAACGTTAAAATTTTAGTCAAAGAAAGCAGCTCCGTTAAAGCCCCCGAATTTTCGCATACAGCCGGCAGAATTTACGCCATTGTTCAAGACGGAAAATTAAAACACCTCGCCGAGATAAAAGAAAGGTTCGGATTGCAATGAGAATCAGGGAGTGGGGATTGCAATCGCGAGTTATCACCATTCAACAATACAACGATAACTATATCTTATGCCAGACATGCAAAGGCAAGCAGTGGACGCTCTGTGAACGAATATTCCAATCAGTTCGCTGATATATAAAACGATTTTGAAGAGGCTGATAGGGTCAATGCTGGAGCGGCTCTTTTCACTATGAAAGGTGCTTTTTGTCTACAGTCTGAGAGCACCTCCGAAATTGGAAGTGTTCTTTTTCAATCCGCAAAGAGGTCGTCGCCAAATGCGTATAAAATCATGCAGACAACCATCGCTAAAATTATCACGTCGCCCAATTAAATCACTCCGTATGAACTAGGGATTAGGAAGGCATTATTAAGCCGAAAAGCAATCCCGCAACGCCGCTTGCCAACAAAACTTTTATCACGCCGATTTTCATTCTGACCGCCGCCAAAGCTCCAATCAAAATCACTGCGCCGCGTATGTCAAACGTCGCTGAAAAATCTTCGGGCATCTTCTCGGCGTTCCACACGGCAAGCAGGACAAAGCTCACGCAAGCCGCCGCGATTAACGCCATGACTGCCGGTCTTAGCCCGTTCAAAATTCCGCGAATCGCGCCCAAGTCGCCGTACTTGAAAATTATCTTCGCCAGCGCAATGCAAAGGAAAATGCTAGGCGTCACGAAACCGGCCGTCGCGCAGATTGCTCCGCCCAATCCCGCAATTTTCATGCCCGCGAACGTCGCCGCGTTTATCCCAATCGGGCCGGGCGTCATTTGCGAAATCGTAAAAATGTCAATGAATTCGCTGAGGCTCAGCCAGTGATAGCCGTCGACAACCGCCGCTTGTATCAACGGCATTGACGCATAGCCGCCGCCCACGCACACTAAGCTTATCTTTGCGAACTCGAAAAATAATAGCCAGTAAATCATTCGTTGATAATCCTGCACTGACAATTCCGCATTATGTCAAGTGCTTTTTGATGAGCTTCGGGCGTCGAACCCGCGCAACACGCCGCGTCAATTTGAATGCGCTGTTCGGGATAGAACGCCTTGATTAAAAGCGCGTTGGAGATAATGCAAATATCGGTGCAGACGCCCGCGAACTCGACGACCTCATAAGGTTTGAGCAGTGACGGCAACCGCGTCGAACCGAATGCTTTTTTCTCGATGACGGCTTTGGCTCGCGTCGTAAAGTTTTGGAGTTCGGGGACGATTTGCCAGCCGTCGCTTTTCTTTATGCAGTGCGGGACGGGCAAATTTCTTCCCTCTTGCGTGTCGAGGTAGTTATCGGCGTGGGTGTCCTGCGTGAAGATTAAATCGACCGCGCCTTCCTCGACGATTGCCTCCAACTTCTTCACGAGACGCGGCAACATTTCTCGCGCCTCTTTTGTGCCAAGCTCGCCCGTCACGAAATCGTTTTGCATGTCAATTACTATCAATGCTTTTGCCATTTTTTTAGCCTCCTATTTTTAATCCGATTGCGCAAGCCGCTAAGCCTGCCGCAACACTTACCACAACATTTGCCGTCGCCGCGAAAATTTGTCCGTTCTGAATCAGCGCGAGAGTTTCAGCCGAGAAACTGGAAAACGTCGTGAAGCCTCCCAAAAATCCTACCGCGACGAACAATCTGACGGAATCGAATCGCCCCGCCAAAATCCCCAAGACCAAACCCATTAGCAAGCTCCCGAAAAAATTTGCAGTCAGCGTGCCGAGCGGGAAGTTGCCCAGCTTGCCCGCCAAAGCCGTCGACAATAAAAATCTGCACACCGCGCCCAACCCGCCGCCTATGAAGACCAACAAAATTTTCGTCATCTCAATCCCCTAGCCCCCGTTCCCTAGTCCTAGTCCCTGTGCTATAATTCGGCGGTAAAAATTCTTGCGAGGTGTTTTAAATGTGTAAGGAATGCGGTTGCGGCGAGAGCGGCGGCAATACCCGCTTGCAATTCACCGCCAAAGGTTATACGCCTGAGAACGCGGCGGCTGTCGAAAAAAATTTGCTCGGCTTGGCGGGCGTCCTCTACGTCCACATTCACGCCCACGACGGCGAAACAACTATCGATTACAATCCCAAGAAAACTAAGCTCCGCGAAATTCTAGGCGTCTTCGACAGTTACGGCGTCGAGGCCGATATTTAAAAGTAATACCAAGTTCGAGACTTCTCGGCGGCGACGGTGGTCGGCGAACCATGCCCGCAAAGTAAAGTTGTCTCGTCGGGCAACGCGAAAATTTTATTCCTAATGGTGTTCATCAAGTCGCGCTCGTTGCCGCCCGCCAAATCGGTGCGCCCGTGCCCGCCATAAAAAATCGTGTCGCCGACAAACGCAACGGAATCTTTTTCGCTGTAGTAAATCGTGCCGTCTAGCGTGTGACCGGGCGCGTCGATAACTTTCAGTTTGAAGTTCGGGTTGGCGGACAAAATAATTTCGGCGGCGTCGTCAAGAATCGTCACGTCGTCGAGAATAATTTCCTGCTCAAAAAATTTCGAGCCGTTACTGATTGGGTCGCGGGCGTAGAAGTTGCCGCCCTTGCCCATGCAGACCGGAATTTTCAAAGCGCGTTGAATCTCGTTGACTGCGCCAATATGATCGTAGTGCCCGTGCGTCAGCAAAATTTTTTCCACCGCGAACTTTTCACGGCTAATGATTTTCAAAAGTTCGTCGGCTTCTGCGCCTGGGTCGATTAAAAATCCGCTGCGGGTTTCGTCGTCGATAAAGAAATAGGCGTTCTCTTCCATGATGCCGAAAACATCGACTTCAACAGGTAAAATCATTTCGTCCGCTCCTTTTGAATTTTCCGCGCCTTGAGTGGCGCATTTTTATTTTTCTAACTTCCGATTTATCAAGTCATTGAGTTCTTCCAGTCTGGCGGAAAGTTTAACCATGTCAAGGCGCAAGTCGTCAAGGGTCATCGTGAAACTTCTAGAAAGCGCGCCGTTGAGTTTGACCAGCTCGGAGAGATTTTTATTGGCGTCGGCGGCAGAAATTTTCAGTGCGTCGAGACTTTCAAGCGACGAACGAATTCCGGCAAGCTCTTTGGTGTAAGGAGGATTCTTCCCGCTTTGAGCAACGAGCTTTTCAATCGCCGCGTTGATTTTCTCGAAAGACTTTGCGTAAGCCGGAGCCTTCATTGTCTGCGAAACGGTCTGCAAAATTTTCAGGACGCTCTGGAGGTTTGCCTTGTTAGTGTCTTCGATAGCGATTAAATTTTTGAGCGCGACGGAGTCGGAGAACTTCTCTTGCGCTTGAATGGCGGCGGAAATTTTTTCGAGTTCGACGTTTAGCGCGGCGGAATTTTCTTCGAGGCTGGCGACCAATGACGTTATCGACTGGGCGTCCTTGACGAGGTTTATTAAGCTGTCCAGGCTCGTCGATTGCTCGCGGATAATTTTCAAGTTGTCTTGAAGGAGTTGCGTAACGTCGCTTAGGGAGTTCATTGCGTTGACGGTGGCGGAAGAAGTTTCGATGATTTTTGTTCGGAGCTGTTGGAATTGAACTTCCATGCGCTGATGATTTTCTTCGACTGCTTGCGCGGATTTGTTGAGCGCGCGCCGAAGACTTATCGCCGCCAAAATTGCTGCGCCCGCGCCGATTATCAAGCCCGTGAAGTTGTCGACCCTCAAAGCCGCGCCCAAGCTTATCAGCGCGAAGAATAATGCGCCTGCGTAAAAATTCTCACTGCCATTCATCACGAAGCCTCCGCTTAAAAAACTTTCGCAAATTTTAACACTATTTCCTTTCAAGGGCAAGCAAACAATATTGCAAGAAATTTTTCTGCGGCATTGTCTTTTCATGCAAAGTTCAATTATAATTGGCGTCAAACAGAAGGGAGGCGAGACCTTGATAAAAAAACTCAGCGAACTTGCATTGCTGATTCCCGACGCGAAGATTATCGGCGCGGACGTGGAAGTCAGCGGCATTGAGCACGACTCGCGCAAGGTCACGGCAAGAAATTTATTCGTGTGCATGGAAGGCGCACACGTTGACGGACATAATTTCATTGGGCAGGCAACCGACAAGGGCGCGGTCGCCGTCTTGACGACCAGAAAAAATTTCGTCCCGCCCAAAAATATTTCCGCGCTTATCGTTCCGGATATGCTCGACGCGCTGGCGGTTGTCGTCCCGTATTTTTACAACTATCCGGCGCGGAAAATGCGCGTCATTGGAATCACGGGTACGAACGGCAAGACCACGACGACTTATCTGCTCCGAGAAATTTTTACTTGCGCGGGCTTTAAGGTCGGCTTAATTGGCACGATTCAAAATCTCATCGGCGACGAAAGTTTTCCCGTGCGCAACACCACGCCCAACGTCATCGACTTGCAAAAAATTTTGGTCGAGATGGTCGCAAAGAAAGTTGAAGTCGTCGTCATGGAAGTTTCAAGCCATGCGCTTGCGGAAAATCGTGTGGCGGGCGTGGAGTTCGACGCGGCGATTTTCACGAACCTCACGCAAGACCACTTAGACTTTCACGGGACAATGGAAAATTATTTGCGGGCGAAGTCCAAGCTTTTCGACATGGTGTCGCGGCACGGACGCAAGCAAAATAAAACGGCGATAATCAACGTCGACGACGAGGCGAGCGCGGAAATTTTAAAGCATTGCCTTTGCAAGAAGATAACTTACGGCTTGAAGAATTCCGCCGACCTGCGCGCCACTTCCCTAGACATTCGCGCCGACGGAATGAATTTGTCCCTAGTCCCTAGTCCCTTGTCCCTTGCCCTGCACCTCACGGGAATTTTCAACGTCTACAACGTATTGGCGGCGACGGGCGCAGCGTTGTCTGAAAACATTTCGCCCGAAGTTATCAAACGCGCTCTGGAAAATTTCAGGAGCGTGCCCGGCAGGTTCGAGCGAATTTTTTCGGCGGCTCCGTTTGAAGTCATCGTTGACTACGCGCACACCCCCGACGGCGTCAAAAATGTTTTGGAAACCGCCGCGCAGATTGCTAAGGGAAAAATTATTACGGTGATAGGCTGTGGCGGCGACCGCGACCACAAAAAGCGACCGATTATGGGCGCGATTGCCGGAAAGTTTTCAGACGTCGTAATTGCCACGAGCGATAACCCGCGCACCGAAGACCCCGAAAAAATTTTGGACGAGCTGGAGCTTGGGCTGGGTGATAAAGCTCACGAACGCATTGTCGACAGACGCGCGGCAATTTTCAGAGCGATTGAACTTGCGGAGGCGGGCGACATCGTTTTGATTCTCGGTAAAGGGCACGAGACGTATCAACTTTTAAACACAGGCAAAATTCACTTTGACGACAGAGAGATTGCGCAGGAGGCAATAGAGAAATGGAAAAATTGAGTTTGGCAGAAGTCGCGCAAGTCACGGGCGCGGAAAAGAATTCGGACGCGGAAATTTATTTCGACGGCGTCTCGACCGACAGCAGAAAAATTACAACCAATATGTTATTCGTCGCGCTCAAGGGCGAAAACTTCAACGGCGAATCTTTTGCAAAAGACGCACTCAAAAACGGAGCGACGGCCGTCCTTGTCAGCAAAACCGCCAAGAGAGTTCCCGAAGGCGTCGTCTTGAAGGTCGACGACACGTTGACGGCTTACAGTCAAATTGCGGGCGCGTGGCGAAATCGCTTTGACATTCCGATTATCGCGGTGACCGGCTCGAACGGCAAGACTACCACCAAAGACTTAACTGCCGCCGCGCTGACCGGCTTGGGCAACGTCAATAAAACTTCCGGCAACTTTAATAACGAAGTCGGCGTCCCGATGACTTTGCTTGAACTAAACGATAAACACAAAGCCGCCGTCGTTGAAATCGGTATGCGCGGGCTGGGGCAAATTGAATCGCTCGCCGAAGTCGTCAAGCCCACAATAGGAATCGTCACCAACGTCAGCGAGACGCATTTTGAGCTTTTGGGCTCGATAGAAAATATTGCGCGGGCGAAGGGCGAATTGGTCGAGGCGATTCAAACAGGCGGCACGATAATTTTGAACGCAGACAACCGCCACACCGCCGCGATGAAAAAATTGGCGGGCGCGGGCGTCAACGTCGTGACTTACAGCTTGGAAGGCAGAGCCGATTTGGTCGCGAAAAATATTTTAATCGGGAGCGTTGCGACAGAATTTACGTTGAGCTACGGCGGCAAGGATTACGATTTTGAAATTCCGATGATTGGTCGGCACAACGTCTCGAATGCTTTGGCGGCAATCGCGGCGGGCTTGACGGTCGGGCTGAGCGTCGAAGAAATTCAGCGCGGCATTTCGACTTTGACGACAACCAAAATGCGCTTCGAGGTCATTCGCCGCGACGGCTTGACGATTGTAAACGACGCTTATAACGCAAGTCCGGCGTCAATGCGCGTGGCAATTAAAACGATGTCTGAAGTTTACGGCGGGCGACTGATTGCGGTTTTGGGCGACATGTTGGAGCTTGGCGACATTTCCGAGCGCGTCCACAAAGAAATTGGCGCGGAACTGGTCGAGAATAAATTTGACACGCTGATAACATTGGGCGAGCTTGGGAAATTCATAGCGGCGGGCGCACGCGAGGCGGGCTTGGAAAACGTCTACACCTTCGACACACACGAGGCTGCCGCGAAAAAAATTCTGGAACTCGTCCGCGTCGGCGACACCATTTTATTTAAGGCGTCGCACGTCATGCACATGGAAAAAATTATCGAGCTGATTTAAATGAGTAAGCTGGAAAAACTTCTTCAAAGAATCAAAAATAATCCAAAGAGCGTCCGCTTTGAAGAACTCGACAAAATACTTTTGAATGCGGACTACGAAAGAGCACAACCGCGTAGCGGTTCAAGTCACTACACTTACAGAAAAGAAGGTAAAAATCCAATAACGATTCCTCATCGCAAGCCTTATATCCATGAAGTTTACGTTCAAAAGGTTATTGACGAATTGAGTTTATAACTTAGGAAAGGAGAACTTTTTATGGACGAAAAGAAGGATTTAGCATACTATTCGGCGTTGCCCTACGAAATTTCGATTGTACATTCACCCGAAGGCGGCTACGTTGGAACGATACCCGACTTGCCCGGCTGCATAACGCAAGGCGATACTCAATCGGAAGTTCTCGAAATGATTGAGGATGCAAAAGTTTGTTGGCTTGAGGCGGCATTAGATTTAGGGCAATCGATTGATGAACCAGACTTTGACAAGTATAACGGACGATTAAAATTGCGCATACCGAAGAGCTTGCATAAAAAACTTGCCGAAGGTGCAAAGCGTGAAGGCGTCAATCTCAATCAAATGGTGACTTATTTAATTTCAAGCGGGCTCAACGAGTTACTTTTAAAAAGTGACCAAACCGTTGATTGAAGTTACTTTTAAAAATTATTTAGGCAGGTAATCTTTTAATGGAAAAACTTTTAATAGCGGGGGCAATCGCGGCGGGCGTGGTTATCCTGCTTGCGCCGATTTGCATTCCGATTTTACACCGATTGAAATTCGGTCAGAGCATACGCGAGGAAGGGCCGAAGAGTCATCAGAAGAAGAGCGGCACGCCGACAATGGGCGGGATATTTTTAATCGCGGGGATTGTCGCGGCGACGCTGATTCAAGCCGACTGGAACGCGGAAATTTTCCTTGCGCTGTTCATCTTGCTCGGACATTTCATCTTAGGTTTCATCGACGATTATTTAAAGGTCGTCCGCAAAAAGAATCAAGGACTGCTAGCGCGGTACAAACTCGCGGGGCAAATTTTAATCGCGGTCGTGACAACTTTTGTAGCCAGTGAGCTTTTGCTTGACTTCAACCCGACGATTTGGCTACCCGTACTCAACGAGACGATTAACGCGGGAATTTTGTATCTGCCGTTCATGTTCGTTGTAATGGTCGGGGCGTCAAACGCGGTCAACTTGACGGACGGGCTTGACGGTTTGGCGTCGGGTTGTGTGGCGATTGCGGCGAGCTGTTACGCGGCGATTTGCTTGCTGACGGGGCACGAAGACTTAGCGATTTTCTGCGCGGCGACGGTCGGGGCTTGCGTAGGCTTTTTGAAATTCAACTTCCACCCGGCTAAAGTTTTCATGGGCGACACGGGGTCGCTTGCATTGGGCGGAGCGTTCGCGGCGGTCGGCATTTTGACGCGCACGGAAATTTTGTTGGCGGTCGTGGGGTTCGTGTTCGTGTGCGAGGCGTTGTCGGTTATATTGCAAGTTATCTCGTTCAAGTCGACGGGCAAAAGAATTTTCCGCATGAGCCCAATACATCATCACTTCGAGTTGGGCGGCTGGTCGGAAGTAAAAGTCGTCTTTGTCTTCTGGACGGTCGGACTAATCGCGGGCGTTATCGGCTTGAGCATGTTATAAGGAGTCTTGTAAATGGAAAAAGTTTTGGTAATCGGCGCGGCTCGAAGCGGAATTGCAGCGGCGAAAATTTTGCACGAAAGCGGCGCACAAGTCATCTTGAGCGACAGCAAAGAAAATCTCAACGTCGACTTGCCCGGCGTGGAAATAAAACTCGGCAAGCAGTCGGAAGAACTTTTGCGCGGCGTCGATAAAATAATTGTGTCGCCGGCCGTTCCGATTAAAATTCCGTTGCTGAGGACGGCGGCTCAAAAAAATATTCCGATTATCAGCGAGGTTGAACTGCCGTTTTGATTGTTCCCGCAAAGGCCGCCTATCTCCTTGTCCCGATGGACAACACGCAGACCAACCACCTGAAAGCCTACGGCGTGGCCTATTGGGTGCTGCAACGCGAGGTGGAAATCAGCTGGTTGCTGAACTATAGGGGAGGGAGCTACTTGATTCCTTACCACGAGATGTTTGAGCGCGAGTGCAAGATGCGCAACGTGTCATACAATGTCATCGCCGACGCACAAGCCGACGCCATCCTCGCCGAAATCGCCGACCCGGGCGTGAACATGGACGAGATGAAACTGCAAAAGGTGCCACGCGTGGCGGTGTATGCGCCCAAGAACAACCTGCCTTGGGACGATGCCGTCACCCTGGTGCTGACCTATGCCGAGATCCCATACGACGTGGTCTACGACGACGAGGTGCTGCAAGGCGTGCTGCCCACCTACGACTGGCTCCACCTGCATCACGAGGACTTCACGGGACAGTACGGCAAGTTCTGGGCACGCTACCGCAACTATCCTTGGTATCAGGAGGATGTGCATCAGCAGGAAGCCACGGCGCAACGCTGGGGCTTCACGAAAGTGTCGCAGCTGAAGCTGGCCGTGGCCAAGAAAATCCGTGAGTTCGTGGCGGGCGGCGGCTATATGTTCGCCATGTGCTCGGCACCCGACAGCTTCGACGTGGCCCTTGCCGCCGAAGGTCTCGACATCTGCGACTATATGTTCGACGGCGACCCCATCCGCAGCGGCGACCCGCAACGCCTTAACTACGACAACTGCTTTGCCTTCACCGACTTCAAGGTGTCGACCAACCCGCAGGAATACGAGATTTCGGACATTGACGTCACCCAAGGCCGGATGCAAAAGGTGAGGGAGGAGAACGACTATTTCCTGCTTTTCGATTTCTCGGCCAAGTGGGACCCCGTGCCGACCATGCTCACGCAATGCCACGAGCGTTTGGTGAAGGGCTTCATGGGGCAGACCACGGCCTTCCGCAAGTCGACGGTCAAGCCGTCGGTGGTGGTCTTGGGCGACAATGCGGCCCTGGACGAGGACCGCTACATCCACGGCAACTTCGGCAACGGCTTTTGGACTTTCCTCGGTGGCCACGACCCCGAGGACTACCAGCACATCGTCGGCGACCCGCCCACTGAGTTGGACATGCACCCCAATTCGCCGGGCTATCGGCTCATTTTAAACAACATTTTGTTCCCTGCGGCAAAGAAAAAGGAGCAGAAAACTTGAATTTAAGTCTAAAATTGCAATAAAATTGCCTCGATTTGTCGTGATAATCAATCAATAATATTATCTTTGCACCCTTAAACCTATCGAATCAACAACAATAATTATTAATCTATGAGAAAGTCTTTATTTTTGATGATGGTTTTCGCCCTTTTCATGGGGCAAGCCATTGCTGTACCAGTTGGCGAGGAACATGCTCGCCTGGTGGGCTTGAAATTCATGCAAAGCAAT
>JACXWG010000061.1 GCA_014764605.1 Quinella sp. 1Q5
GAAGAGAGGAGCCAAGAAGTTGAGCCGCTTTGAAAAATCTTTAACGGCGGGCGAACGCATTCGACTGGAAGACGGCGAACGCTTGGTATTGATTGAGTCAGGCAAGCTTGAAGTCTACGCCGTGACACGTGCGGAAGGTTCTTTCCGTCAGCAGTTCTTGTGCGAGCTTGAGGCGGGCGGCGTGGCATTCCCGTTGCTTGACGAGTTCAACCAGACAGAGACGCTCCTTTACGCCGCCGAGGACACGCAGATAAAAATTTTGTCGTTCGATGAAGTTTCACCCGACGAGCTGAAAAATTTTATGCGTCGTTGGTTCGCCGAGCTGATAAAGTTGCCGTGGCTTCGACTCATGGCAGATAAAGGCGACGATACTTTAATCCCGTGGCTTGAAGGAACAGTCCTTGAGGACGCGCAGGATTTAACGCAAGCTTTCCGCGAGAACGAAGAAATCTTTTCCATGCTGTTGGGTGTGCGATTCACGGCTGAAGATAAAAGATTCGCCAATCGTGTCGAAGTCCGCACACGCAATCAGCGACGCATAATGGACAACTCGATAGCCAACCTTCTCGGCGAAGAAACGACAACTTATTCCGAGACGACTGAACGCGCCGTCAAGCTGGAGGAGGCAACCTTCATCGTGCGGCGGGCGGCAATGGCTCTGAACATGCCGACTGATAACATTAAGCTTGAAGCAGAACTTGTCCGCAAACTAGACCAGATACGCTTGCTCCGGCGGCTGATTCAAAAGGGCAATATGCAAATGCGACTGATTGAACTTGTCGAAGATTGGCACAAGAATGATAGCGGCGTTATTATTGGCTACTACGGCGCGGAAAAAATTTTATCGACGTTTGTACCAATCGCGCCCGGCAAGTACAAGCTCGTAAACACCGAACACCCCGACGGCTTCCCGATAACTGACGAGGTCGCCGCTAAGATTTATAAAAGCGCGTTTGAATGTTACGCGGGCTTTCCTGCGCGGGAGCTGAAGATACTAGACCTAATGAAGTTCATCTTCAAGCAGTGTTGGTTCGCCGACTATCGAACGGTAATTGGGATAAGTCTAATCGCGGGACTGATTCCTCTGGCAATGCCGCTCGTCACGGAAACAATCTTCGCGGACATAATCCCGATTTTAGACCGTCAAGGCTTGGCAACCGTCACGCAAGTCATCATGGTCACGAGCTTTACGACAGCAAGCTTGGGTATCGTGCGGACGATAGCCGTAATGCGAATAACAACGCGTATGAACATGGCAACCGAGGCGGCTCTTTGGGGACGACTGCTCACCTTGCCGACGAAATTTTTTAGGCAGTTCACGTCGGGCGAACTGGCAAGCCGTATGCAAGGTATCAACGTCATCAAAGGCTTGGTCAGCGCGGACTTTATCGGCGGGCTATTCGGATTCGTCTTCAGCTTTTGGTCAATCTTCCTGATGTGCTACTACAGCCTCAAGCTCACGGCGGCGGCGGTGGCGGTCTGGTTCGTCTATGCAATCATTACGGCATTTATTTATCGCCGCGTCATCGGTTTTCAACGCAATCTAATCGCCGCAACCAATAAAGAGGCGGGCATTGTTCAACAGGTATTCAAAGGGCTTGCCAAATTCCGAGAGCACGGCGCGGAGAATCAAGCTTACTGGCTGTGGAGTGGCGTCTTCGGCGAAACGTGGAAGTGGAATTTAAAACTACGCTGGCAGAGCAACTACAACATGATTATCGGCAGTGTGCAACCGTTTATCTTGACGATGTGCCTTTACTATATCGCAGTCTATGGCATGAACGAGGTCGGACCGAACGGTCAAACGGTGCAGGGCATCACCTACGCGCAGTTCATTGCGTTTCAAGGCGCGTTCTCCAGTTTCAATGCCACGCTAAACGGAATTATTCCTTTGGTCGGTCAATACTTCGCCATTCAGCCGCATATTGAAAACCTCCGCCCGATTCTTAAGGAAGTCCCAGAAAGCGTCGGCGACAAGGCGGATTCTGGTATCCTAAGCGGCGCGATTGAACTTAGCAACGTAACCTTCGGTTATGTGGAAGGTCGAGACGTTTTGCACGACGTGAGCTTTAAAATTGCCGCCGGCGAGAACGTGGCTATCGTTGGTCGTTCGGGTTGCGGCAAGTCTACGCTTGTTAGACTGCTGTTAGGATTCGAGACGCCGCGCAAAGGTTCGATTTACTTCGACGGACAAGACCTAGCTGATTTGAACTTGCCGAGCGTGCGAACTCAAATGGGCGTCGTCCTCCAGAACGGGCAACTTATGCAAGGCGACATTTTCACGAACATAATCGGCACGAACGCTTTGACGCAGGAGGACGCCTGGCAAGCGGCTGAGGCGGCGGGCATTGCTATGGATATTGCGATGATGCCAATGGGTATGCAAACCGTCATCAGCGAAGGTTCCACGAACATTAGCGGCGGGCAACGGCAGAGGATTCTAATCGCCCGCGCACTCGTCACTAAGCCCGCAATCCTTATCTTCGACGAAGCAACCTCAGCCCTAGATAACAGGACGCAAGCAATCGTCACGAAGAGTTTGGACAGCCTAAACGCCACGCGGATTATCGTTGCGCACCGCCTGTCGACGATTCGGAACTGCGATAGGATTTTGGTTATGGACGCGGGACGGATTGTCGAGCAAGGCGGCTTTGATGAACTCGTTGCCCGCGGCGGCATCTTCGCTAATCTAGTTAAACGTCAGACAGCTTAAGGAGGATTCAGCATGAAAAAATTTTTTGCGACAATGGCGGCGGCAATTCTCCTTTCCACGAACACGACCTACGCCGCCGAGGGTGTGACCTTGACGCTTGATGATGCGATAACTCTTGCGCTCAAAAACAACCGACTAATCGAACAGTCAGCCGAGGAGAGGGAAGCGGCTCGTTGGAACTTGTCAGCCGTCCGCCGTCAGTCAGGACCTACGCTTAGTTGGTCGTCGTCACTCAATCGCATTGGCGGCAGATACTATCGCAGGAGTGGTCGACGCAACAATCATGATGATGCTAAAGCCGCCAAGGATGCGGGCTATAATGTGAACATGAGCCTCTACCCTTCCTACGAGAACGAGAACACGAACTCCTTAAGCTTGCAGATGCCGCTGTACACGGGCGGGCGACTTGAAAATCAACGGGAGGCGGCTCGCTACGCTTTGAACGCGGCGGATTTGACGTTAGAGAATTCTCGACAGCAAGTCAAGTATCAGGCGGCATCGGCTTATTATCAAGTCCTTCAGCGAGCCTCGTTGGTCAACGTGCAAGAAGAAGCGGTTCAACTTCTCAAGGAGCATTTGCGCACAGTCTCCATTCAATACGAGGTCGGCACCGTCGCCAAATCGGATATGTTAGCAACCACTGTTCAGCTTGCCAACAGTCAACAGAGTTTGAACAGCGCGAAGGGAAATTATCAAACTGCAGTCGCCCAGCTCAACAACGTCCTAGGCTTGCCCGTCGATACAGAAGTTGCCACCAGTGACGATATAAGCTTTACCAACTACGGCTTGACGGAAGCGGATTGTTTGGAATATGCGTTGGCTCATCGCCCAGACGGTATCGCCGCTGTCTACGCCGTCAAGCAAGCCGGAGCACAGACCGCCGCCGCAAAGAGTGGTTATCGTCCAAACGTTTCCGCAGTCGTTCAAGGTAGCGAGTCGGGCGAAAATGTCTTCGGCTCCAATCACAACGCTGAGCAATGGGCAGTCGGCTTACAGATGAATTGGAATATCTTCGACAACGGAATCACCTCCGCCAGCGTTCATCAAGCGCAAGCCATCGAACGCCGCGCAGAGTCCCTAGCCCAGCAACAGATTGAAACGATTCAGCTTGAAGTCCGTAGCGCGTACATTGCCCTAAAGACTGCGGAACAAAATATCCAAGTGACTGCCGCCGCCGTGTCGAAGGCTGAAGAGGAATTCGCCATTGCTCAGATTCGTTACGTCGAAGGCGTAGACACTAACCTTAACGTCATGAACGCGCAAGAAAAGGTCGTCGAGACCCGCAACAATTACTACACCGCGCTTTATTCTTACAGCGTGAGCCGCGCCCAACTCGAAAAGGCAATGGGCGTTCCCGTGACGATTGATGCTCTGCTTTACACGGAGGCGGAGCAATCCGGCAAGTCATCGCCAAAATCTTTGGATGTGGCAACGGTCAAGAATAAATACGACGACGCACCAAAGGAATCACAAGAAGCATTCGATAAATAAAAAAAGCCCCTGCCAAACAATCGGCGGGGTTTTTAGTTTAAGCACGCGGCGGATATTTATTGTCAGGCTTGTAACCGTTGGGATTTCCTGCTGCCGCTACTTGGTCGAGTTCGTCAAGGTTCATTTCCTCATTGATAGCACGGCGGCGAAGTTTCAAACGTATTAGCAGACTATCCTTAACCTTGCTGAACTGCGAGAAATCCGTTTGTGCAAATCTTTCTTCAAGCGTCATTGTAATCACTCCTAAAATTTTTTCTAAAGCTTATACGTTGACGAGCGGAATTCGTTACATGTCGCCCAAAATATTTTTCAGCTTACCGAGCGTGCGGTGGAGTGTAACGCGGACATTGCTTTCGCTCATCGATAACATCTCCGCGATTGTCCGCGTGTCTTGTTCGCCCCAATACCTAAGCTCAATGATTCGGCGTTCGCGTTCGCTAAGTTTGTCCAAAGCTTTAAGAAGTCCGCGACTAGTCTCGCTGGCAATGATTTGGCGTTCGGGTTCCTCGTAGTCGGGGGCGGCGGGGTCGAAGAACTCTTCCCACTCGGTCTCGTTGGAATTATCGCGGCGGCGTGTGTGGTCGATTAACGAGTTGTTCGCGATACGGAAAAGCCACGTCGAGAAGGCGGCGCGGGTCGGGTCGTAGCTGTCAAGGTTCTCGTTCATCTTCATGAAGGTTATACTCGTCACGTCGTCGGCGTCTGCAGAATTTTTCAGCCGCGCATAGATGAAGTTATAAACCCGCGGGAAGAAGTATTCGTACAGCTCCTCGAAAGCCTCTTCGCCGGTGGTCGCCCTCTTAGCTAACTGGTTGTAGTAATTGTCCGTCATGAGCCTCAGCCTTTCCAATCAAAAATCTTTTGCTGATTCTAACATAAGGACGCCGCTTTAACAATCAAAACTTTTTCTGACGTTCGCGGCGTTTAGCTTCAATTTCTTTCAAGACATCGGGCGGGACTTCGCTTTCAGAGATTATTCGCGTCGAAGTCTCCTCCTGCAATGCTAAGTCGTGCCGTTCCTTGCCGAAGAACTTGTAAGCCGCCACCGCACCCACTGCCGCTCCAATCAATACGGGAATCATCGTAATCACTCCTCAAGAAAAAACCCGACCGAAGTCGGGCAAAAAGTTTTATCGTTAGCAAATTAATTCTTCCACAGGACAACGCCGCTACGAGCCGGGATATACAGCTTGAGCCAGTCTTTGTTTTCGCGGTCGTAAAGCGGGTCATAATTCGTTTCGTGAACAATCGTATCGTCCGTCAAGCCGAAGCCGCCGAACGCCTTATCGTCGGTGTTGAGCATGACATCGTAATTGCCCTTGGGAACGAGGAAGCCATAACCTGTGAAAGATTTCGTCGGTGAGAAGTTGAACACGAACAGCAGACGCCCGCGCATATAAGCAAGCACTTGGTCGGCGTCGTCGTGCCAAATCTCTCTGACGGGCAGATTTGCAAAATCGGGTTCCGCTTTGATGACTGCAATCATCGCCCTATCGAAATCGCCCAGTTCATGATAGCAAAGTGTCTGGTCGTCGAGCAGGTGCCATTGACGGCGGGCGTATTTGTGGCTCCAACCGTTGCCCTCGCGGGGGAAGTCAATCCATTCAGGGTGTCCGAACTCGTTGCCCATGAAGTTGAGGTAGCCGCCGTTACAAGTCGAGAGCGTGACCAGTCGAATCATCTTATGCAGGGCAATGCCGCGATTAGCAACGTCATTTTCGTCGCCTTTGCGGAAGTGCCAATACATATCCGCATCAATCAGCCGGAAGATAATCGTTTTGTCGCCAACCAACGCTTGGTCGTGGCTCTCGGCGTAGGAAATTGTTTTTTCGTCTGCGCGGCGGTTAGTCAGCTCCCAGAAAATTGAAGACGGCTTCCAATCCTCGTCGCGTTTTTCCTTAATCATCTTAATCCAGTAGTCGGGAACGTTCATTGCTAAGCGATAGTTGAAACCAAAGCCGCCGTCCTCGAACTTGCTAGCTAAGCCGGGCATACCGCTAACGTCTTCGGCTATCGTTACGGCGTTGGGTTTGACCTCGTGAATCAACTTGTTAGCAATCATAAGGTAGCAAATGGCGTTGTCGTCTTGATGACCGTTGAAGTAATCGCCGTAGCCGCAGAACGCCTCGCCCAAGCCGTGACTGTAATAAAGCATGGAGGTTATCCCGTCGAAACGGAAGCCGTCGAAGTGATATTCTTCCAACCAATACTTGCAGTTGCTCAAGAGGAAGTGCAACACGTCGTCTTTGCCGTAATCGAAGCACAGACTATCCCAGGCGGGGTGCTCGTGGCGGTCGCCAGCGTAGAAGAATTGATTTGGGTCGCCCGCTAAGTTTCCTAAGCCTTCGACTTCATTTTTGACGGCGTGGCTGTGAACGATGTCCATTATGACGCCGATACCCATTTGATGTGCCGCGTCAATCATGTCCTTAAGCTCTTCGGGTGTGCCGCAACGACTGGAAGGAGCAAAGAAGCTTGAAACGTGATAACCAAAGCTGCCGTAGTAAGGATGCTCCTGAATCGCCATAACTTGAATTGCATTGTAGCCCGCCTGCTTTACGCGAGGCAAAATGTTGTCCTTGAATTCGGTATACGTGCCGACCTTCTCGGCGTCCTGCGCCATGCCCACGTGGCATTCATAGATAAGCAATGGGTTCGTGTCAATCTTGAAGCCTTCGTCGTGCCAGACGTGTGGTTGCGGTGGATTCCACACTTGCGCGGAAAAAATCTTCGTCTTCTCGTCCTGCACAACACGTTGACACCAAGCGGGGATTCGTTCGCCCTCGCCATTGTCCCAACGCACATACATTTTATAAAGGTCGCCGTGCTTGAGTTGATTCTCCGAAAGCTTGAGTTCCCAGTTGCCGCCTTCGAGTCTCTTGCAACGATATTCTTCAGTTTTCTGCCAGCCGTTGAAGTCGCCGATTAAATAAATTGCGGACGCATTCGGAGCCCACTCGCGGAAGACCCAACCGTCAGTCGTCTTGTGAAGTCCGAAGTAAAGATGTCCTGTCGCGAAGTCCGCGAGAGTGCGCTTGCCGTGTTGAGTAAGTTCGCCAATCTTCCAGAGCGCGTGCTCATGCCGACCGCGAATTGCCTCCTCATAAGGCTCAAGCCAACCGTCCTTCGCCACTAATCCGATATGTTTCATAAGTTTTCCCCCTTTCTGTTTGTGCCGATTGTAACAAAAGATTTTTTTTAAAGCAAGGAAATTAGCGGCGGCAAATAGAAATTAACGCAAAATTTTATTCGTGGGGTTGAGATGATGCTTGGCGTTAAAGACGAGTGGCAAATTTTGAAGACGGGCAAACGTTCGGACTTCTTGACGATAGCGGCGATAATGGGTGTGTTTATCCTAATCGTCGCGATGAACATTTTTTTTATCTTCCGAATGACGGCGCACCAAACCGAAGGCTTAGGGCAACTGCAAATGGAGAATATCCGTTCCGACCTGCAACGGACGATTGACGACGCCGAACGAATGACTTTACGGGTGGCGGTGCGTGCTGAACAAATGCTATCGTCGGGAGCCTCGCGGGACGTGATAAAGGATTTCTTCATGCACGAACAACGCGAACAGAAGATTTTATCGAACGGCGAATGCTTTAACGTCTACATTGTCCAAAGGGATTGGATTGCCTTGCCCGAAGGCGCGTTGCCTGATGACTTTAGCACGACGGATAGGACGTGGTACAAGGGCGCGGCGAAGAATCCCGGCAAAGTTTTCGTGACTGAACCTTACGTCGACGCGGCGGGGCATGGTCTTTGCTTTACCGTTTCAATGATGTTGTCTGATAGGGATACCGTTATTGCCCTCGACTTTAATTTTTCTAGTGCGCAGAAGACGATTGAGAAGCTGAACATTGACAACGACCGCACGGCTCTTATCGTCACTAAGGACGGAATGATTATCGGCTATCGTGATAAAAGTTTGGTTGGCGAGAACCTTAGAGAACGTCTGCCCGAATATCAACGAATCCTCGATGCCGTGTTGAAGTCAAACTCACACGACAGCTTTAAAACGGAAATAGCTGGGCAATCGAGTACAGTTTTCTCAAGCATGACGGACAATGGCTGGCATATGATTCTTTGCGTCAACGACTCCGCACTTTATCACGACGATTACAATCACCTAATGCTTAGTTCTGCCGTCAACGTTTGGATGATTCTTATCATCGTTTTCTACTCGCTAAAGAGCATGAAGAACCGCCTGCAAGCTCTAAAGGCTCTGCGTGCCAAGGAAGAATTCCTATCGAACATATCGAAGGAACTGCATAAACCTATTCAAAGAATCTTGAAGCTCTCGAATGCGGCGGTATTGGGCGGCGACGATAACCCCGCTGAAAGTGCCGCTAAGGCTCGTGAATGTGCCCTGCAGCTGTCGGACATGATTAATAATCTGCTGTCCTTCTCGACGCTAATCAAGGAAGACCCGGAGATTGATAAAAAAGCAGAAAAGAATTTGCACCTGTCCAAAGTCAGTCGAACGGCTCGCCTTAAGATTATCGCCGTCTTGACGATTGCGCTTATCTTCCGCGTCGGCATTTCGATTTACACGAACACGGGCTGGGGCGATACCAAAATGAATCACGACGTTGAGACCTGCGAACACCGCCTATCAAATTGGATTACCGAGCAAAGGACTGTCCTTAACATGTTCGCCAGTGTCATAAGTGAGCGTCCCGAACTTATGAACGATTACGCCGAGGCGGTGAAGTTCCTAGACGGCATTGCGCAAGATTATCCGGAAGTTTCCGTTTGCTACCTTGCCAACCCCGATAAGCCGCATCAAGTCATCATGAATACGAGTTGGGAGTCGCCCGACCCTGAATGGCGCGTCGAAAAGCGTCCGTGGTATATTGAAACGGAGAACTCCTCCAAAGCCTTCACGGTGTCGACGCCTTATCTTGATTCGCGCACGGGCAATTATTGCGTGACGATTGCTCAAGTCGTCAAAGACAAGAACGGAGATTTCATCGGCATATTCGGCATAGATTTTTATCTTGATAGACTGACTCAAATCCTAGACGACACCTACAACGCCGAAGGTTATGCGTTCCTGGTAGACAAGCGCGGCATGATTATCAATCACCCGCACGCCGATTATCAGATGACGCCGCAAAAGATGATTAGCATTGACGATACCGAGTACAAGAGAGTTTACAAGATGGGCGAGGATTTCCTAATGCAAGACTTCAGCGGCGACTACATGACCTGCATAGCTAAGACAAATGAACCGTCGGGCTTTACAGTCGTCGTCGCTAACAAGTGGAATAATATTTACGGGCAAGCCGTCGTTTTCCCGGCTATCTTCATTGCGATTTACATTGTTTGCGTCAGCTTAGTTATCGCGCTTATCAATCGGCTGTTGCGTTGGCAGACGGAAGTCCAGAAGAAACTAAAAGAGGCGGCGAAGGCTGCCCTAAACGCCGGTCAAGCTAAATCACAGTTCCTAGCGCAGATGAGCCACGAGATTAGAACGCCGATTAACGCGGTACTCGGAATGAACGAAATGATTCTGCGCGAGTCGAACGATAAAGACATACGCGAATACTCGGAGAACATCGCCAGCGCGGGTCGCACGCTCCTTAACCTGATTAACTCAATCCTAGACTTCAGCAAGATTGAGGATGGCAAGATGGAAATTATTCCTGTGCGATACGATACGCTTAACATGGTTGATGACCTCGTCAACATGATTTACGACAAGGCGAGCCAAAAGAACTTGTCGCTGATAACCAAGATTGACCCGCACTTGCCAAAAGTACTCTTCGGCGACGACATGAGGATTAAGCAAGTCATAACGAACATTCTAAGCAACGCCGTCAAGTACACAGAGGAAGGCACCGTTACTTTGACGATGAGCGGCGAGATTATCGACGACGAAAATTTAATGCTGTTCGTCTCGGTTGAGGATACGGGCATAGGCATTCGCGAAGAGGATATAGAAAAGCTTTTCCAGTCATTCATACGCCTTGACGAGACTAAGAACAAGAACATTGAGGGCACGGGGTTAGGGATTTCAATCGTCAAAGAGTTGCTCCGCATGATGAACAGCCGCCTTGAGGTTTCGAGCGTCTACGGCAAAGGCTCGGTTTTCTCGTTCAGATTGCCGCAGAAGATTATAGACAAAACGCCCGTGGGCATTTACGGCGAACACCATTCCGACCGCAAGATTAAACGCGTCGAGACTAGGAACTTTATCAAAGCACCCGCTGCGAGGATTTTGGCTGTCGACGATATGAACATGAACTTAAAAGTTATCAATGGACTGCTCAAGAGAAATCTAATCGTGCCGGATTTGGCTGACAGTGGCGAGAAGTGCTTACAGTTCGCGGCGAAGTATTTTTACCACATAATCTTTCTTGACCACATGATGCCAAAGATGGACGGCGTCGAGACTTTAAAACGGCTAAAAGCAATGAACCTTCCGCCCAAAACGAAAATCATCATGCTGACTGCCAATGCCATAAGCGGCGCACGCGAACGATATTTGGCTAAGGGCTTCGACGACTACTTGAGCAAGCCCATTGACGTTGACGACCTGGAGGCTATCCTTGCGAAGTATCTGCCGCCCGAAATCCTTCTTGAAGACGACGATGAACAACCCGCGCAGGCTGAAGATGATTTGCCGTCAATCGATATGGAAGTCGCCCTTAGCAACTGCATGGACAGCAAAGACTTCTTCGCGGAGATGGTTGAGGAGTTCATTAACAGCGACAAGACCCGCGACCTTAACGCGGCACTTCAAACGGAAGACCTTGCCGAATATCGGATAGCGGCGCACGCCTTAAAGGGAACGGCTCTTGTTATCGGGGCGGTTAAGCTCAGCGACAAGGCTAAGGCTCAGGAATTAGCCGCTAAGGACGGAAGACTTGACGACATTAAGAAGAATCACGACGCCTTGATTGAGATGTATAAGGCAGTCCTCGACGAGTTGCGGGCGTGGCTCATTCCCGAAGACGACTTCCGCCGCCGCTTTGAAAGTTCTTGCCCGTCAATCGATTTGGATACCGCCCTAAGCAACTGTATGGACAGCGAAGACTTTTTCGCGGAGATGGCGGACGAATTCATCAACAGCGACAAGACCGACGACCTTAACGCGGCATTGACTGCCGAAGACTTAAAAGAATATCGGATAGCGGCGCACGCCTTAAAAGGGACGGCTCTTGTTATCGGGGCAGTTGAATTAAGCGACAAGGCTAAGGCTCAAGAGTTCGCCGCTAAGGACGGGCGACTTGATGACGTTAAACGCAATCACGACGACTTCATACAAACATATAAAAAAGTTCGCGAAGAACTGGAAGAGTGGCGGAGGGATACGCAATGCAAAAAATCTTAATCGTTGACGACGAACGAATCATGCTGAGGATAGCGACGAAAATTTTATCGCGGGACTATGAAACAATCTGCGCGGCGTCGGGTGAGGAGGCTATCGAACTCTTCGAGAAGGAGAGACCCGACCTCGTGTTATCGGATTTAATTATGCCGGGCATGGACGGCTACGAACTGCATAGACTGCTACAGGAGAAAAGCTCCGAGCCCGTGCCGATAGTCTTCATGAGCACGGACGACAGCGACGAATCAGAGAGCAAAGGTTTCCAACTCGGAGCCGCTGATTACATTCGCAAGCCCCTAAAGGCTGAAGTGCTCCTGCGCCGCGTGAAAAATGTTTTGGACAAGCTAGACGAGATACGCGGGCTGACGGCGGCGGCGAACCTCGACATGATGACCGGCTTGCTTAACAAAACCTCTGCGCAAAGGGAAGTCGGCAAGCTGTGTTCGATAAGTCAGGGCGTGTTGATGTGGCTAGACCTAGACAACTTTAAACTCGTCAACGACCTGTACGGACACGCAATGGGCGACAAAATCTTAACGCGCTTTGCTGAGCTGATTAAGGGCGTGATTCGTTCAACGGACGTGGCGGGGCGCATTGGCGGCGATGAATTCCTCGTCTTTTGCCAGAACGTTCACGACGAAAAAATTATCTTCAACAAGGTTAGCTTCCTAAATCGACAGCTGATAATCAGCGCGAAAAATTTCATGGGCGAGGAAATGAACCTTCCGCTTGGAACGTCGGTCGGGGCGGTGTTCGTGCCTAATGAGGGGCGCGATTTCGATTCCCTCCTGAAGAAGGCGGACAAGGCTCTTTACAAAGTCAAGCACCACGGCAAGCACGGCTGTGCGTTCTTTGGCGATGACATTGCGGCGGAGGCTGAACGCCGAACCATTTACGAAACGCAACTGCTCCTAGACGAACGCAATCACGAGTCGGGCGCGTTCTTCGTGGACTTCGACAAGTTCAAGGCGATTTATCAGTTTGCGGCGCGGCTCAATGAAAATTCTCATGGCTCGGCGCAGTTCCTTAGGCTCACACTAGATACCAACGACGACAACGCCCGCGACGAGTTCCCTGAGGTGCTGATTAAAAGTCTTCGGCGGCGCGACTGCGTAACACAACTCGGACGCAATCAATTTTTGCTCTTGCTCAATGACTTGTCCCGCGACTTTATCCAGACCGTCGAACAGAAAATCTCTACGGCGTGGCAACAAAAACAACTCGGCGGCAAAATCATTTTCGAGGCAAGCCAATCTATTTAACGGAGGTATAGCTATGAAATATTTCTTCTCTGAGATTGACGAAATTACTTTGACCTTCAGCGATATACACGCCACCCGCGACGGCATGGAGTTCATAAGGATTTATTTCGAGGCTCCCAACGAAAACGGATTCAACTTTCTGGAGTCGACGTTGCCAACGCTTAACGTTAAAGATTCTTCCGGCTTCACTAAGGAAGAGACGACGCGACTTTTGGACTATGCCCGGACAAATGCTTTTCTGATGTGGGAGATTGCTCGCGAAGGAGCTGATAAAATTGCCGCAAGTGTGTAGGTTGCTCGGCTATCTGATTTTCTTTTGGTCGAACGAGAATAACGAACCGATTCATGTCCACGTTTGCAAGGGAAAACCTTCTGCCGACGCAACTAAGATTTGGCTGGAGGACGTGCCGCGCTTGGAACACAACAAAAGCCAAATCCCCGCTAAGGATTTAAATCGGATAATGCAATGGCTCGCGGCAAATAAAAATTTCGTCGTGGACAAATGGAACGAACATTTCAAATGAGCGGAGGGAATCATGGTTAAGCTTTATGATGAAGAAATGACCGGCTACATTGAGGTTGAAGTCAAAGATTTCTACTGCAATGACTATCCCAACCACTTCGCCCGAACTGGCAAGCAAACTTACGTCCGCTGGCTCGGCGAACAGATTTACACCGTGCCGCAAATGGTTTTTGGAAGTATGCCCAATGACGGCGGCGGATTACTCTTATCACCTGCTGAACGCGACGAACTCATTGCAAAGAACCCGACGGCGGCTA
>JACXWG010000062.1 GCA_014764605.1 Quinella sp. 1Q5
GGCACCGCGACCAATCCTCAAGTCGACGCCGATATTTATTCCTCGTGGCTCGGCTATGACAATCTCTCCGCGCAGAACATTTCAACTAAGCTCCGCTACGTCGGCGAGATGATTTACCTTAACGACACCACAGCGGATGTCTTCGGCGGCAACGTCGCGGGCACCGTCGAAGTCAAAACCTCTGACTTTTCTTTTAATGCACACGTCAAAGCTAATGGACTCGACGCGGCGACGCTTTGTGAGTTCAGCGGCTCCGATAAGATCGTTAATGGCAAGGTCTCGGCGGACGTCGGCATTAACGGCAATCGCGAAGAGCTTGCACAGCTTAAAATCTACGGCAACGCGGGCGCGACGGGGCTAGACTTTGAAGGTCTGCACGTCAACGACGCGAACGCCTCTTTTTATTTCACTGACGACGACTTGACGATTGACTACCTAAGCGCGAACCTCCCGAACAGAGGCACGCTAGGCGTCGAAGGAACTATCACTGACACGACCAACCTTGACTTGAAATTCTATGGCGCACACGTCGACATGTCTATTCTTAAGCAGTTTAACAGCGCGTTGGACATGAGCGGCTTGACGGACTTTAAAGGGACGGTTCACGGTCACACGGATAATCCTAACATAAATTTGCAACTCTCCGCCGTTGACAACTCCAAACGCGAAGGCGAACACTTCAAGGGCAAACTTTTTAAGCAGCCCTTCGATTCAATTCAACTCGCGGTGTCTGGTAGCCTTGACGGCATCAACGTAGATAAATTTAACCTTGAGAAGGACGGCAACTTGAAATGGACGGTCATTGAAGGCAAAGTCAGCTTGACGGGCGACAAGGTAATCAATCTGCAACTCGACACGACCCAAGTCCGCGCCGAAGACATCGCCGCACTCGTGGCACCCGACCAACCTATAACTGGCAACGTCACTAACACTGTTAAAATCACCGGCACAATCGACAATCCGCAAATCGCCGGCAATATCAAGTTTAATCGTGGCAGTTATCGTGGCGTCCTCCTCAGCGGCATGACGGGCGATTACTTCCTTGAAGGCGACGTTCTCCGCTTGCAAGACTTCGAGATTACTTCGCCGATGATTGATATGATTTTGAACGGCACGATTAATAAGACAACGCAGGTTATGGATTTTGTCGTTCAGGGAAAGGATATTCGCTTGGAGCGTTTCAAAAGCAAGCTACCCGAACAATACGTTGCAGAAGGTCATACGACCTTTGAAGGAATCATTAAGGGCACACCTTCCACTCCGATTTTCGATGGCGAGCTTAAGTCTGATGAAATTCTTTTGAACGGCATATCGCTTACCAATGTCTATGGTCACCTTGCCTCGAACGGCTCCTATGTTTTCCTTGATGACTTCCACTTCAATGACGGCGACGGCTCTTACCAAATGCAAATCAATGCGAACTTAGACAGCGAGTCAATCAACGGCGAAGCGGACGTAACCAACGCGAACATTGCTAACTTGCTTACGATTGCCGACTACAAGAACGACCTTATCGACGGCAAATTAAACAGCAAGATTTTAATCAGCGGCACCCTAAGCCGACCGCAAGGCTCTTTGATAGGAGACATTCCACGCGGCAAGCTCGCAGGCTACGACATTCACCATATACAAATTAACGTGCGCCTAATCAACAACACCGTTTATGTCAATCAGCTTGAAGGCTATCAGGGCGACAAGGGAAATTTCAACTTGCTCGGCTCGGCAAATCTCACGGGACCGCTTGACTTGACGTTGACGACTAAGGAATTGCCGTTGGGCATGTTCACTGTAGCGGCGGGCTACAAGGATTTAGAGATGGTTGGCACGTCGAATATCGTAGCTAAGCTTGGCGGCACGGTTGATAATCCCTTTGGCGAATTGCTCTGGACTGCGACGGGCGGCATTAAGGGTTCGACCTTCGACTTATTGCACGGGCACTTCTTGCTAAAGAATTGGTTAATCAATGTTGAGGAACTTAGCGTTCAACGTGAGCTTGCAGGCAAGATTTACGGCGCACGGGCAACTGGTTTCGTCCCGCTTAAAGCTCTTCTTGCCGATACAAAAGAGAATCTTCCCGATAACGAACAGATGAACTTGACGGTATCGCTTGACGGTGCTGACTTGAGCTTGCTACCCGTCATGAGCAAACATATCGCTTGGGGCATCGGTGCTTTGCAAGGCGCGGTTAAAATCACGGGCACGACGGCTAATCCTAAAGTCAACGGCTCAATCTCTTTGAACGACGGCTCAATCAAGGTTAAGGGCATGAAAACTTTGATTGAGCACATAAATATTTCGACGGCGTTTAAGGGCGAGCGATTCGACATTGAGACTTTCTCAAGCAATATTGGCGGCGGAGCTTTGACTTTGACTGGCGGTTTTAGCTTCCCCGGCTTGACGTTCAAGGATTATAACTTCGACCTCGTGGCGGACAACCTCAATATCGACAGCGAACTTTATGACGGTCCCTTCAACGCTAACTTTAACTTAAGCGAAGGCGTCATCTTTCACAGGACACTACCGAAGCTCACGGGCGCGATTAATCTTGATAAATGCCGCGTGGGCATTCCTGACATTCCCGACGACGACGAACCGCCACCCGAATTTATCTTGGACGTGGCGTTGAATCTCGGCGATAAGGTTCGGTTGTACAAATCGCGAATGATTGACCTGCCCCTTATCGGCAACGCGCACTTTGAAGGCACGACGCTCCAACCGAAAACTTCTGGGATGATTACAGTTAAGCGTGGCGGTACCTTGACTTATTTGGAATCAGTGTTTAATATTCGCGAAGGCGAAGCTCATTTCAATCAAATCGGCTCGTTCCTCCCGACGGTACATCTTGCCGCCGATACGAAGATTGCTAATACGAAAATTTTCCTGAACCTTGACGGGTTACCGAACAAAGACTTGCAACCTAGGCTGACCTCAAGCCCAGAGATGACGCAAGAAGAAATCCTCAAGCTACTGACTCTTCGCGAGGCGTATCAGAAGGGCGGAGAAAATAATTTGACGGCGGCGGACGCATTGGCAATCGGACTTCAGATGACGATACTTGCCGATATTGAGGACGTGTTGAAACGGACGCTCGGCATCGACCAGCTGTCAGTGTCGAGGGGTTCGGGCTCTATGTTCGAGCAACGACACAATCCCGCCGAGCAGAGCAACAGCAACTACAAAGACTACAACATTAAAATCGGCAAGCACATCACCGATAAATTTACAATCCGTTACACTCGCGGCTTTGGCAGTCACAAGCTCAATCGCTACGGTATCCAATATGACTTCAACGACAACTTAGGCTTGACTGTTGAACGCGAGGGCAAGGATTATATCTTCAGCGTAGAAGCACGTTTCAAATTTTAGTTAGGAGGCGATTCATTTTTGAAAGCCAAAAGATTTTTGCGAAGAAGGCGAGCCGCGTTGGTGGCGGCGTTAATGCTCCTGTCTGCGACGGGCGAGGCGGCTCCTGAAGTCAATGAGCCATTTGGCAACCCACCCGCCGACGCTCCTGAAGTCGAAGTCGTCGACCCGGATCAGTCTGTGATTAAACAGCAACAGCCCGTCGACACTCAGAAACCAACTGAACAGCCTGCTGACGCTCAGAAACCAACTGAACAGCCTGCTGACGCTCAAAAACCGACGGAACAGCCTGTTGACACTCAAAAACCGACTGAACAGCCTGCTGACGCTCAGAAACAAACTGAACAGCCTGTTGACGCTCAGAAACCGACTGAACAGCCTGTTGACGCTCAGAAACCAACTGAACCAGTCGAGCCTTATCGCTCCAAAGTCGATACGACGATCCTTGAGTACATGAAACAATTCGAGGGCAAAACGATTGTCGATATTGTCTTCGAGGGCGCAAGCGAGACAACTCTTCCCACAGTTAAGGTTGCAGTCCTTGAACATGTCGGCGACACCTTCAGCGGGGCGGCGGCTCTTCGGGACAGGAACGCACTGATTAACACGGGCTACTTCTACGAAGCTTATCAAACGTTCGAGGAGATACCCGAAGGCATTGTCATTACCTTCCACGTGCTAGAAAATCCTATCCTTAAGGACGTTGTCTACACGGGCAACACGCTTTACACCAAAGAAGAGCTCGATAACATCATGACAATCAAGCGGGGCGAAATCCTAAACAGCAACACCCTGCACGATAACATTGCGGCGATTCAAGAGGACTACCGCAACGAAGGCTTTATCCTCATGAAGGTAACCGACATGAACATTGACAACGACGGCGTCCTTACCTTGAAGATTAACGAGGGCATTTTGGAAGGCTACGCCGTCAAGGGCAACAAGAAGACCAAAGATAAGGTTATCCTCCGTGAAATGAGGCAAGAGGTCGGCACTCCTTTTAATGCTAAGCTTGCCCGGCGCAGTATGCAACGCGTCTATAACCTCGGCTTCTTCGAGGACGTCAATATCAAGATGAATCCCGGCGTAGAACCCAACGCAATTATCATGGAAGTCAACGTTAAGGAGAAACGCACAGGCACGTTCGGTATCGGTGCGGGCTATTCGACGTCTGACGGTATCATCGGCATGGTTAGTGTAAGTGATACGAACTTCCGTGGGCGCGGCGATACGATTGCCATTATGTACGAGAAGAGCGGCGACGAGACTGACGCTCACGGCTATAGCTTCACGTTCCGGCATCCGTGGATGGATCGTCACGAGACCGCCTTTAGGTTTCAGGTTTACAACCGCACCTACGCTTACAACGATTACGATACCCGTGGACATTTCAAGGAAGAATATATGCGCAAGTATGCGGGCGGCGAAATCACTTTAAGCCGACCCGTCAGCGAATACTCGACGAACTTTATAACGTTCCGTAACCGCAAAGATAAATATGTTCGTCACGTCTCAAGCGGCAACATGGGCGACCGCTCCACTCAGGAATTTGCGGATTGGCGTCGTAAAAATTTCGGCTTGACGCGCAGTATCATCTTGGAACACGTAACCGACACCCGCGACAACATTTACAATCCGACGACTGGTAGCAAGGTCAATCTCTCCTTGGAGGCAGGCGGTTTGGGCGGCGACTTCAAGTATCAGAAGGCGTCGATTGAGCATCAGAATTTTCGCGTTGCTGGCGACCACGATCAAGTTTGGGCGTTCCGTGCTATGGCTGGCTATGGGCGCGGCGACATGACAGAGTTTAACCAATTCCGGCTCGGCGGACAGGGCTCCTTGCGCGGCTATCGTGACGACCAATTCCGCGGCAACAGAATGATTCTCGGCTCGATAGAATATCGCTTCCCACTTTACAAGAAAATTCAAGGAGCACTCTTCACGGACTTTGGCGGTGTCTGGGATACAGGCTTCAGACCAAAGAACATGAAAGGCAGTATAGGCTTCGGCGTCGCGTTGAATACTCCAATGGGCCCTATGCGTTTAGATTACGGGCGCGGCTCGCAAGGTGGTCGCTTCCACTTCACGGTTGGCACGTCTTTTTGACCAAATCGACAATAGAGCTAATTGACAGGCAAAACGATGTACGTGACGTATTAAAAATCTGTCGAAGATAGAATCATTGATACCGATGAACAATCAGCAATCGACGAACGAGGTAATTCAACCGTTTTGGCTTGAGCCTTGCTACTCATGTTCATTGGGATTTTGTTCCGCACGTAGCCAATTGGGTAGATTGATTTGTCGGCGAGGTATCGTAGCCTTGCCGATTTGCCGTATCGTGACCGTTCGGACAGCCATTGCGTGATAACGATTTTTGTCTTTTCAGCCGTCGTTTTCGTTTGGCAGAAAATCCTAAAGTCGTCGGCATAACGCACTATGTACATTTCCTTCAGATTAGTCTTGCGCATTGCTCTGTATCCATTGTTCTTCCGTGGATTTCCATTTTGGTTTTTTCCCACGTATTATTTGTAAACGATAGAATTTTCTTCCCAGTTGCTTTCTATCCAATGGTTTAGCTCGTTTAGCACAATGTTTGCCAATAATGGAGAAATGATTCCGCCTTGGGGTGTGCCTTTCTGCGGGTAAATGAGCTATCCGTTTGGCAGTCTGATAGGAGCTTTGAGCATTCGCAAGATTTTTCCCAGAAAATGCTTGTCTCTGATTCCCACTGTCCACATTTGCCCTATTAACTTTGCGTGATTTACGTTATCAAAAAAGCTTTTATTGATTCGTGGGCGCGAGTGGAGAGCGGCACACCCTGATAAAATAACGCCACCATAGCAACTCTTTTTCATATTTGGGGAATGATTTTTTTGTTGCGGACGGAAATTAATTGATGACGCCTTTTTTCGCGGTGAGTTCGGCAAGTTCTTTGGACTCGGCGGCGAATATGGACAATGGTTTTTCGCAATAAAAATTTTTACCCACCTCAAGAGCCTCCTTTGCAACTTGATAATGGAATGCGTTGGGCGTAGTGTCTACAATCTCAAGAAATTTTTATCGCCGCCATTTTACTTGACAAGGAAAGTTTGCAAGTTATAATTGAAACGTACTCTAAATAGAAAGGACGTTGCCATTATGGAAGTCGGCGAGGTTGTTGAGAAAAGTTTCTTGCGCCCGATAGACAACACGTCGGTAGTGCAACAAGTGATTGACCGCTTAACTTATGCGATGATTTATAAAGAACTGCGTCCAGGCGACAAGTTGCCGACGGAAATGGAATTGGCAGCGAGCTTCGGCGTTGGACGCAACTCGATTCGTGAGGCGATAAAAATTTTGGTATCGTTTGGCGTGCTTGATATTCGCCGACCTGAGGGAACGTTCGTAGCAAGTGGTTTTTCAGACAAGATGATTAATCCTCTGCTCTATGGAATCATTCTTGACCAATCGGACTCAATCGATTCACTAAAAGAACTGCGCGAGTGGGTGGACTTCGGGATTTTGGAATTGGCAATGGAGAAGGCTGAACCCGAAGATTTATTTCAGCTTGAAGAACAACTCCACAAGTTGCTTGCGGAAATCGACGGCGGCAACGCGGAAAAAGTTTTCGTGGCAGATGATGAGTTCCATGAGGCAATCTCCACGGCGGCGCATAATTCATTGCTCGGACAGATTGCTAAGCTCGTTCGTACCTTAACCAGCGAAATGCGAATTACCACAATCCGCAATATGCTAAAGCTCAGCAAGAGTCAAGAACTCAAGAAGGCGCACGAAGACTTATTCCACATTGTCAAGTTCAAAAAAGACAAGTCAGCACGGCAACTGCTCGTCGAAGGATATTTCTATCGATACAATGTCTTGCGTAAGTGATTCAAGCCTCCCGCGCAGGGAGGTTTTTTCTTGCATGAAGTTAATTCGACGCTTTATAATGGGACAAAAACTTTTGGAGGTTTTAAGATGAAACGTTCGCTGAAAAAATTGTTGATGGGCGCATTATGTCTTGGGGTTATCGGCGTGCCGCTTACAGTTGACGCGGCAAAAGCTGACTTCGACCCGATGAACGCTCCTGGTCTTAAAGTTCAGGCGGAAAGGCTTGATTTAGTCAAAGAGTGGGACAAGGTCTTTCAAAAGAGCGTCAAGGTCAATCATCGCAAGGTTACGTTCGTCACTCGCTACGGGATAACGCTTGCCGCCGACCTTTACGAGCCGAGGCATTATTCTGGCAAACTTCCTGCGATTGCAGTTGCAGGTCCCTTCGGCGCAGTTAAGGAACAAAGTTCAGGTCTTTATGCTCAAACAATGGCGGAACGTGGCTTTTTAACTATTGCTTTTGACCCGTCCTTCACCGGCGAGAGCGGAGGCATTCCCCGTTTCGTTGCCTCACCCGACATTAATACCGAGGACTTCTGCGCGGCGGTCGATTTCCTCAGCACGCAAACGAACGTCGACCCAAACCGAATCGGCATAATCGGCATTTGTGGCTGGGGCGGCATGGCTTTAAATGCGGCGGCAATTGATACTCGAATCAAAGCGACGGTTACGACTACGATGTACGATATGAGCCGCGTAACTGCAAATGGCTACTTCGACTACAACAAGGACGCCGCGACCATTGCCAACGAACGCCAAGCCGCTCGCGAAAAACTCAACGCCCAACGCACCGCCGACTATAGGGCAGGAACTTATGAGCGGGCGGGCGGCGTTCCCGAAGACGTTTCGCAAATGCCGCAGTTCGTCAAAGATTATTACACCTACTACAAGACCAAACGCGGCTATCATAAACGTTCGGTGAATTCTCATGCGGGTTGGAACTCGACAAGCGCACTTTCCTTTATGAACATGCCTTTGCTTTGCTACTCCTCCGAGATTAGAACGCCAGTATTGATTATTCACGGCGAGAAGGCTCATTCAAGATATTTTTCCGAGGACGCCTTCAAGAAGTTGACGGGCACGAACAAAGAGCTGATGATTATCCCCGGCGCGAATCACATTGACCTTTACGACAACATGAACGCTATTCCGTTCGATAAGATTGATAACTTTTTCAAGCAAAATCTTTGACGCGGCAGGAAAAAATTATTGCGGCGGCGAAAATTCGATTAAATCTTTAGCGACTTGAAAGGAGCATATTAAATGATTGGTGTAAGAAATGTAGTAGCGATAGTTTGCGGCGGCGGTCCCGCGCCCGGCATCAACGCGGTCATCAATGCGGTAACTAACACGGCGAATCGTCACGGCTGGGACGTTTTGGGCATGTACGACGGCTTTAGTCACCTCGGACGCGGCGAAAAGTCTTATATCCGGCTCGACGCGGCGGCAGTCAATCGCATTCACCTGACGGGCGGTTGTATCCTGCGTATGTCCCGCTTCAACCCGACGAAAAAAGAATCCGACTTGCGCACGGTCGTCGATACGCTGACGGAACTGGGCGTCGGCTACCTCGTGACTATCGGCGGCGATGATACTGCGTTCAGTTCGTCGGCGGTCAGCGAATACGCCCGCAAGCTCGGCAGAACGATTAACGTTGTCCACGTCCCTAAGACGATTGATAACGACCTGCCCTTGCCCGAAGGCATTCCGACGTTCGGTTTTGAAACGGCTCGCGCATTCGGCACAACTGAAATCCAAAACTTAATGGAGGACGCGCACACCTCGAACAATCGCTGGTATTTTACAATCGCAATGGGCAGGACGGCTGGTCACCTCGCTTTAGGCATGGGACGCTCGGCAGGCGCGGCGTTGACGATTATTCCTGAAGAATTCCCGCAAGATAAAATCCGTCTGCAACAAGTCGTCGACATTATCACCGGCTCAATCGTCAAACGCTACCTTATCGGCAAAAATTACGGCGTCGCGGTCGTGGCGGAGGGTGTCATTGAAAAAATCGCTGAAGAAGACTTCCACGAACTCGGAAACGTCCAACTCGACGAACACGGACATATTCGCTACGCTGAATTAGACTTTGGCGAAATCCTCAAGCAAAAAGTTCTCGCTGAATTTAAACGCATCGGCATTAAAATTTCTATCGTCGACAAGGAAATTGGTTACGAGCTCCGTTGCACGGCTCCGATTGCTTACGACATCGATTACGCCCGCAATCTCGGCTATGAGGCTATGCAATTCCTTATGCGCGGCGAAAGTGGCGCGTTAATCACCATTCAAGACAATAAAGCCGTGCCGCTTCGCTTTGAAGACATTCGCGACCCCGAAACCGGCAAAACTTACGTCCGCAAAGTCAATATCAACTCCGTGCACTACAGAATTGCTCGCGGCTTCATGACTCGTCTTGAAAAGGGCGACCTCGACGACGCCGGCGTTGCTAATGCCTTCCGCATGAGCCCCGAAGAGTTCAAGAACCGTTATCTCTACCTCTTCGACGACGAACCCTCCCTCGACAATGCAAAAGATTAACGCTTGACTGATAAAAGTTTTCTTCCCGTCAATGTGGCGGGCTTTTTTTTTGCCCCAAATAGAAAATTATATTTAAATAGAATTTCTCAATCGCCCCTCAAAACCGTTTTTGAAGGTTCAAAACCGTTTTCAAAGCTAAAAAATCAGTTCAGAGCAAAATTTTTCGTCGCAAACGCAGAAAAAAATCCTCCGCCGTGCTTTTTCGACAGAGGATTAATTTTTTTCGAGATTTTTATTGCAGATTCGGGATTATCGACCAATCGCAGGAATTATTTCGTTTCATAACTTCATAAGTCGCTAGAAAATCCAACAATTAAAGCTCCTATATTTTCAGAACTGAATTCCAATTCAACAACGGCGGCGAAAGCGATTTGCGCACTAAAAATAAACATGGCGAGTATCACGGCGAACACCTCCTAAAAATTTTCGTCATCATATCAAAAAATTTATCCCATGCAATAAAAAAAATCCCCAGTCGAAGTTTTGACGGGGGATTTTTTTTCGCGCACAGGGCGTATCAACTTCTAGTTTTGGGGAAGTACTCTTTTAAAGTGTTGCCGTTGCTGTCGACAACTTTTGCATAACTGCCAGCGGCATTGTCGAGAATAATTTTGCCCGTTCCTATCGTGAAGACAATATCCGTACCTGCGGATTCCACGTTGTCCACTTGCCCCGAAAGAAGTTTTATCGTATCAAACGCCGGATTGTACTCGAAGATTCTATCCTTGCTGTCGCCAGGTTTGTAAAGGAAGACATTTTCGCCTTCGCCGCCGTAGAGATAATCATTACCGGTGCCGCCCCACAGCGAATCATTGCCTTCGCCGCCGTAGAGATAATCATTGCCCGCGCCGCCAAGAATCGAATCATTGCCGTCGCCGCTACGGATTGTATCTTTGCCCGCATCGCCGTTAATGTAATCCTCATCAGCCGTACCCATAATGCTATTGGCTATGTCACTGCCGACAATGCTCATGGCATGCGAAACTGCAGAGGCATTAATCGTCTTGAGGTCGTCAGCATATTTGGCGTAATCACTTGGCTCAAAGCTTTTTTTCGAGTAGCCTGACTTAAGTTTTGCTGACGTGCCGTCGTCTTTATAAGTGACGAAGTGGGAATAGATATGCTCGCCTGTGTCGTCAATGTAATCAATGATTTTATACGCGCCGCCTTGGATAGTGATTTTGTTTTTGCTCGCAAGAGTGAAGATAAGATTATCACCGCTCGCCTTCTTTGTTTTGACCGTGTCGCCGTTGATAAGGATTGTGTCTTCGTCGGTGTAGTCGGTAATAAGGTCATTGCCGTCGCCTTTATGCCAGACAAAAACATCCGCGCCGTTTACGCCTGTCAAAGTGTCATTGCCCTTGCTACCGATTAAAGTATCATTGCCATCGCCGCCGCGTATGCTGTTCATCAACTTATTGCCAGTGATTTCAATATCGAGTGGAGCGGCAGAAGCGTCTATCATCTGCAGGGCGGCTCCATAATCTGCCACATTAAACGTAGCGTCCAAATAATTTTCTGTTAGCGTTATCTTCTTGCCATCAATAATAACAGGTTGATTTGACTGCGTAGGATAAATATGTTCGCCCGTGCCGTCGACATAACTGACAGTTTTACCCTTGCCGCCCGTGACTGTGATTTTGCCACTACCGACCGTGAAGATAACATTATTTCCGCTTGTCGTTACCGTAGCTGTGCCAGATGTTATGCTAATTTTATCCTCTTCCTTGTAATCCCTGATAACATGCTTGCCCGACTTGTAAACGAAGGTATCAGCACCCGCACCGCCATTAACTGACATTGTCGTACCAAATATGTTAATCGTATCGTCGCCTTTGCCCGCGTTGATTGAAACTTTCTTCCCGCGTACCGTGATAGTGTCGGCTTTTGAACTGCCAACTATCGTTGCCGTACTGTAGTCCGAGGCAAAGTCGAATTCGTAATCGCCGCCGCTTACCGTAACCTTGCTTGAGAGCGCGGACTTCTTTAGCGTAATCTTCTTGCCGTTAACAGACAGTCCCGTTTTCGATACGGCACCTTTGACCGAAGCAAGCGTTGAAGCCGTCGTTGCTTTGGTGTAGGAAATAGACTTAGCATTGCTAGCGAGCGTGTAACCGGCCGTCTTGTATGAACTCTTGTAAGTGGCAGTGCCGCCGCTGTAAGACCACGCCGCCTTCTTAGTAGTCGGAGCTATCACATCATTGGCAAGCTTGAGCGTGTAGCCGTCGCCGGTCAGCGTAATCTTCTTAGCGTTGACTGAGGCTTTGGCAACCGCGATAACTTTTCCGCTTAAGCTCAACCCGTCCTTAGACTTGACACCCTTAACCGTTGCGAGCGTTGAAGCCGTCGTTGCTTTGGTGTAGGAAATAGACTTAGCATTGCTAGCTAACAGATAACCGGCCGTCTTGTATGAACTCTTGTAAGTGGCAGTGCCGCCGCTGTAAGACCACGCCGCCTTCTTAGTAGTCGGAGCTGTTACGTCTTCAGCTAGCGCGAGTGTATAGCCGTCGCCAGTTAGCGTAATCTTTTTTGCATTGACTGAGGCTTTGGCAACTGTGATAACTTTTCCGCTTAAAGAAATGCCGTTGAGGGACTTGACGTTTGTAATCTTGATTAGCGTATTGTTTGACGTGCCGTAAGTCGCCGTCGTGCCGCTGAGCTTCCATTCATTTTTAGCTGTCTCTTTACCGTCAATGTGAACAGCTGACAAGCTAGCCGCGCCAATCAGAGAAATTTTCCCGTCGCCGACCGTCACGATGATGTTGTCATCGCTCTTAATCGTCGAATACGTGCCGCCGCTAATTGATAGCGTTGAATTCTTTTTGAAGCTGTAAATGGTATCGTTGCCGTCCCCCGAACTGTATTCAATCAAGTTGTTTTTGGCAGAGGTCTGTAAACTGATTAAATCATTGCCTGCGCCCGCGTCGATTGTCACTAAGTCGCCGCCGTTTGAAACAGTATCATCCCCGTCGCCCGCGTCGATTGTCACTAAGTCGCCACTGTTGGAAATGTAATCGTTGTCCGCGCCTACGTCGATTGTCACGTTTGAGCCCCAGTTGGAAATGTAATCGTTGCCCGTGCCCACGTCGATTGTCACGTTGTCGCCGCCATTTGAAACAGTATCATCCCCGTCGCCCGCGTCAATTGTCACTGAGTCGCCGCTGTTGTCAATGCCATCGTTGCCTGCGCCTGCGTTGATTGTCACTTGTGAGCCGTTCCAGTTGGAAATGTAATCGTTGCCCGCGCCAGCGTTAATTGATACGTTGTTGGCTCCTTCATACGTTTGCGTTTCAGAATTCCAACGGCTTTTGTTGTCAATGTAATCGTTGTCCGCGCCCGCGTCGATTGTCACTGAATTGCCAGTGTTGTCAATGGTATCATCGCCTATACCACTGTTGATTATCACGTTTAAGACATTGTTAGAAATGGTACCGTCGTTGTAATAGCCGTTGTAAATGGAATCGTTTCCGCCGAGAGCATTAATCGTCGCGCCTTCTATAGTG
>JACXWG010000063.1 GCA_014764605.1 Quinella sp. 1Q5
GACCTCACGCCGAAAGATTTCCCGTCCGATAACTCGAAGAAACTTTTTGCCACGCTCAAGAAGTACAAAGCCTTCTTTAAGCTTGCGGGCGATAAGATAACTTTCGATGAGCGCAAAGTTTTCGAGGCAATCAAGGCGGGCACAAAGTTTGACTTCATAGCCTACGACGCCGATAAGGTTAAGACGCTCGACGGCAAGGAATATGAAGTTGCACTGCGCGAGGAGCTGTTGAGTTGCGATAATCGGCGCGTGGGATTGAGCCGCTACGATGAAAATATCTTCGCCGACCCTAATCGCGGTCATTGGGACTTATGGGACTTGCCCGAAGCTACCGAACGCGGCATTAACCTTAGCGAGCCGCTCTACGCCCGCAACCCCGCCGCCGACATTAACGCCGCCGGTATCGTGGCAATTGACTTCGGCACAAAGTCTACGGTTGTAGTCTACGAGAACGAACGCGGCGAAATGATTCCCTTGCAAGTGGGCGCGGGCGATTACTCCAAAGGCATTCGCGCCCAAAACTACGAAAACCCGACGATTATCGAGTTCCGCCACATTGATAATTTCCTGAACGCTTACACGGCTCGCGCAGGTCGCCCGAAGACTTCGATTGAAGATGTCACCGTTTCTCACATGGCGCAGGAAAATCTTAGTAGCGTCGTAGACAGCAGTTTATATGCGTCATTCTTCGAGAACCTCAAGCAGTGGTGCGGTAACCTCCAATACAAGACGACGATTAGAGACCACGACGGCACCGAAAAGGACTTGCCGCCCTTCCTTGACATTGCTAAGGACGAATTCAATCCGCTGGAGTATTACGCCTATTATCTCGGCTCTTATATCAATCACATGCTCAATCCCAATCATATCTTCTTGAAGTACATCTTAAGCTTTCCCGTCACTTACGAACGAAATATCCGCGAGCGTATGATTAAAGCCTTCCGCGCCGGCGTCCTTAAGTCTCTGCCGACGGCTTTGCTTGCTAACGAAGAGGCTATGAAAGATTTCCAACTTGTCGAGGGCACGAGCGAACCTGCCGCCTATGCAATCACTGCCCTTGACGGCTTCGGCTTCCTCAATGGCGAGGACACCGACGGGATTTATTATGCGGTCTTCGACTTCGGCGGCGGCACCACGGATTTTGATTTCGGCGTCTTGAAATTGGCGGAGGACGACGACGCGGACTTTTATGACTATGTGCTTACTCATTTTGGCGCACATGGCGATAGGACACTCGGCGGCGAAAATCTTCTGCGGCTCCTGGCGTTCCAAATCTTCAGGGCGAACAGCGACAAACTCCTAAAGGCACGTCCCGACAATCCCGAAGTCAAAATCCCGTTCACGTGGGCGGCGGATAAAATTGACTTCGCTGGCTCGGAAGCATTGATTCGTTCGTCGCAGGAGGCTAACCTCAACATGCACAACTTGATGGAGGCATTGCGCCCGATATGGGAGGTTCCCGACTCCGACGACGCTAAAAAAATTCTCGCGTCCGGCACGATAACTTTAACGCTCTTCGACGACACCGGCAAAGACATTCCCGAATTCAACCTGTCAATCGGTGCGCAAATCCCCGTAGCCGATGAAGTCAAGCCCTTGCCGAACGTCCAAGCTAAACCGACGCCCGCCTTTGAAGTCTCGGATAAGAAGTATGATAAGATTGTCAACGCGGCTTGGAGGGGCGACCCTTCCGCAATATATAAGCTCGGCGACTGGGCAAGCAGAGGTCACAAAGAATCGCGGCAGGAACTTGAGGAAATGAGCACTAAGGGGCTTAATAAGGCAAAAGAAATTCTTGCAGAACTCAACGCAGAACAAAAAGCTTCCGAACCCGCGCCGAAGGTTGAGGCTAAACAATCTGAGCCGCTAGTCGACGTGGAAGGGATATTGCGCGGGAGAATCAGTCGCGGGATAGATAGTTTCTTCCTTTCAATGCGCGATGCCTTCGACAAGGTAAGCGGCGGACGCGACAACGGGATAGCCTCTCTTAGCGACGTGACGGAGATAAAGATATTCCTGGCGGGCAATTCTACGAAATCTGCACTTGTCAACGAACTGTTCGCAGAGTATACTGACACGCAAGCGGGCAAGGCTCGTGAGCTGTTGGGCTTTGGCAAGGAACAGAAAATGCCGCGATTCGTCTTGTACCCGCCGCTGGGCACGGACGCCGCCGATAAATTTCAGGAGGAAAACGGCGTAGCGGTTAATAGGAAAAACATCGAACGACCGACGGGCAAAACAGGCGTAGCATTCGGATTGTTGCGTTGCCGTGAAGGTTCAGCGATTCGCGTAGTGGACATCACGCCCGAAGGCAAGGACAAAAAGCAAGTTCCCTTCCAGTTCTATATCGGGCGGGCGCGTATGGGCAAATTCACAATCGTAATCGACAAGGCAACGAAGCTGGGCAAGTGGTACAAGTTCATCGGCGCGAAACTCGGAGTGGCTGACCTGCTTTACACTGACGATAGCCGCGCCCTAACGAGGAATGCGCCCGCGTCGATTGCTAAGCGGCTGACACTTCGCTTTGAAGCCGACGCCGAGGCAAGCGTCTACGTTAAGCCCGTCGAGTCGAATAAAATCTGTTACGCCGTCACGAAAGACATTCCCGCCGATAACGTCGAAGGCACGCTGATAACTTTGGAGTGATGATTCATGGCAGACATCTTAACGGAACGAACGCAATTTACCTGCGCGGCGGCTCCTGCGGTCTTGTTTACAATTTCAATGTCGGGCAGCGTCGCGCACAAAGGCTCCAAAGTCTTGACAACGGCGGCTAAGCTCTCCGGCAAGGGCATTTGTCCGATATTAACGGCAATGGCTCAAGGCGTCCCGCAACCGTGCAAGTTTCAACAGACGCCGTGGATAAACTTCAGCCTGATAAGTAAAGCGGAAGGCAAAGCACTACTCAAGGACGATTCGTTTTGTAATTGCCCCGTCGGCTCAGTTGTCAAGGTTCGGGCGGCGGTGGCTCTCAACTTTAAAGGAAGGTGACTATTAATGGCAAGTACGTGGGACAGAATCCCGCAAACGCATCGGGCAATCTTGTTCGAGGAGTTCACGCATCCCGCTGACACCTCGGCGACCAATCTGGCTGACCTCTTGAGGCTTTACAGTGCCCCCGACGCAATCGACGAAGATTTATACTTGGACATTAAAGACAAACTCGAAGTTCGGAGCTTCGATGATTTCCTAAAAAAGTTTCAGCCAAAGGTCTTTCAATACACTACGGGCACGGCATCGGGCGTCCCCATGTTCCAATACACGACTAATCCCCTTGAGGCGCAAAAGATTGATGGCGCGAAGGTAATAAAGATTACCGACCATACCTATTACGAAATGCTCGTGAACATGTACAGCCAAAAGGGCGACAGCGGGCTTGCTAATATCGAATTCAACGATGCGAAGCTCCGCGAAATTCTTACACCTAAACGCGAGATTGAAGCCCTGTACGATACGCGCCAACAAATTCCCTTGCTCATGGAGAAGTACGACAAGACGATTAAGCGGAACGAAAACGCCGCACCCATTGCCAAACGCCTGAAAAAAATTCGTCGCGAAGCTCTCGACCAGATTAAAAATCCGACGGCTTTAATGGCAATAGGTCTAGACGACATTAACAGGAAAATCGCTACGGCTGATGAAAAGCTTTTGCAACTCAACGCGGCAAGCTCCATGGGCGGCAATGTTCCCAAATTGCTAAGCGGACGCGGCGGCTTTGATAACAACGGACGCTGGGTTTTGATTCCTGCCAAGGCAAGCATGCCCGACTTAGCCGAAGACACCGACTCGCCGAGCGACGCCGTAGAAAAATTCGCGAAGATGCTTAAAGACGACCTTGATAAGAACGCGCCCGACGAAACGGAATTCACCAAAGCTTTAATTGTTTCCGCGTATACTGGCACCGAGCTTGCCAACCCGACTGATAACATGGACAGCACAGCCCTTGCCGAGTATCGTGAAGGACTCGTCAGCCGCAAGAAGACTATCGAGAAATGTTTCCGTCAGGCGAAGGAAGCTTTTATTCAAGTCTTGTCGGAGAATGTGCAAAAGCTCCTGTGCGTGAAGATTTTCTTTGACCATGCGACGGTTAAGGGCGGCAATGAAGGCACGTTGCCAAAGGTCGGATTAATCGTAGCCAACTGCCCGCCCGCCAAACTCATTGACGACAAGATTAAAGGCAAGTTTGAAGCGACGATGCGTCGTCTCGGCTTAGACGTAAGCGACGAAAATAAACTTTGGTTTGCAATATTGCCACACGTGCTAGACGAAGATTATTCGGATGGCGGCGACGGAAATATTTCTCTTGATGATGATATGTTCGACATGCCAGACGAAGACGATGTCAAAGCTCCGGCGAAGGGCACGGATTTTTCTGCGGCGAAGTCAATCCTAAAGCTCATGGACGAATGCAAGATTATGACGGTGTTTAACTTCGCGCCCGATAAGCGAACGACGTTTTCAGCCCTCACAGCCGCGACCGTCAACGAGTTGCAAGACAAGTTGGAGCCGCTGAATATGGAGCACGCGGTTTACGCCCTGCCGAACTTTACGATTATGTGCGAAAGCACCGTTCCCCTGAGCGACGACGATGACGCTACGAAAATTGACGTGCCCGCGACGTATATCGATGCGGCGTATGTAGCGGCTGGCTTGCTTATTGCCGCGCAACAACCAGAATATTGGACTAGTCGTGGCTTCAAGGAGGAACAGTTTCTTCCGGATAATCCTTGCGTGCGAATTGATTTCGAGTGGGATAGGATTACGCCCGTGATGTTGACGAAATTTAATCGCGAACGGTCTGTTGCGTGGAGTTCGGATGTTGTGCAGGCTTTGACTAAGAATCATTTTGGCTTTGCCTTCGACGGCGACTGCAGATATGATGATAAGACGAATTCATTTATCGACAAAATTTATATCCTCAATGCCCGCACCCTGAAACACACGGACGGTAGTTATCAACCTATCTTCCGCACGCTCATGAAAGATTTCATTCGCGCCTATCTCAAGACTTACACTTCCGCTGGTTTGCAACTCAAGGTCTCTCAGCTTAAAAATTTCGATAGAGTCGTTAGAGATTGGGAAAAACAGATTCAAGGTGGCAAGCAAGACCCGATAAACCTTCTGTTCCGTGACGGCGAAAAGATTTTGCTTGACGAGAACAATAACATAAAGGTTGAACTGTCAGGCGGCGAGGATTTAGTTGAGGTCGAGATTGTTGAATTCGGTTTGTAATTGTTCCAGCGGCTCGGACGTTAAGGTTCGGACAGCGATGGCGCTAAATTTTAAAGGATGGTGATTATTGATGGCAAGCACGTGGGACAGAATCCCGCAGACGCATCGGGCAATTTTATTCGAGGAATTCACGCACCCCGCTGATACTTCGGCGACCAATCTGGCTGACCTCTTGAGGCTTTACAGTGACCCCGACGCAATCGACGAAGATTTATACTTGGACATTAAAGACAAACTCGAAGTTCGGAGCTTCGATGATTTCCTAAAAAAGTTTCAGCCAAAGGTCTTTCAATACACTACGGGCACGGCATCGGGCGTCCCCATGTTCCAATACACGACTAATCCCATTGAGGCGCAAAAGATTGATGGCGCGAAGGTAATAAAGATTACCGACCATACCTATTACGAAATGCTCGTGAACATGTACAGCCAAAAGGGCGACAGCGGGCTTGCTAATATCGAATTCAATGATGCGAAGCTCCGCGAAATCCTCACGCCAAAACGCGAGATTGATGCCCTTTACGATACGCGCCAACAAATTCCCTTGCTCATGGAGAAGTACGACAAGACGATTAAGCGGAACGAAAACGCCGCACCCATTGCCAAACGCCTGAAAAAAATTCGGCGCGAGGCTCTCGAACAGATTAAAAATCCGACGGTTTTAATGGCAATCGGACTCGACGATATTAAAAGGAAAATCGCGACGGCTGATGAAAAGCTTTTGCAACTCAACGCGGCAAGCCCTGAAGGCGGCGAGGCTCCCAAATTGCTAAGCGGACGCGGCGGCTTTAATGAGGAAGGACGTTGGATTCTGATTCCCGCTAAGGCAAGCACGCCCGATTCAACCGAAGACACCGACTCACCTAGCGACCCCGACGGCGACAGTGCAGGAAGATTCGCGAAGATAATCAAAGGCGACCTCGATAAAAAAGCGGCGGGCGAGAACGACTTCACCAAAGCATTAATCGTTTCGGCGTACACTGGCAGAGAACTTTCCAACCCTATGGAGAATATGGACAGCACCGCCCTTGCTGAGTATCGTGACAAACTCCTTGACCAAAAGAAGATTATCGAAGGATCTTTCAAGCAGGCAAAGGAAGCGTTCATTAAAGTTTTGTCCGAGAGTGTGCAAAAGCTCTTGTGCGTGAAAATTTTCTTCGACCATGCGTTGGCTAGCGATAAACTCCCAAAGACAGGTTTAATCGTCACTAATTGCAATGCCGCCAAACTTATTGACGACAAGATTAAAGGCAAGTTTGAAGCGACGATGCGTCATTTGGGCTTGGACGTAAGCGACGAAAATAAACTTTGGTTTGCGATATTGCCGCACGTCTTTGACGAAGATTATCCTGGCGTCGGTGGTGGTAGCAATGATTCTCTTGAGGACGACCTTGACGATGAGGACGACCTTGATGACGTTGAAGACGTTTCCGCAAATGGCACGGACTTTTCTGCGGCGAAGTCAATCTTAAAGATTATGGACAAGTGCAAGATTATGACGGTGTTTAACTTTGCACCCGATAAGCGGACGACCTTTTCCGCGCTCAATGCCGAGACGATTAGCGAGTTGCAAAATAAATTTGAGTCGCTTGACATGGAACACGCGGTTTACGCCTTGCCGAATTTTACGGTTATGAAGGAAGGCACCGTTCCTTTGGGCAAAGAGGAAGACGCTTTGAAAATCGCCGTGCCCGCAATGTATATCGATGCGGCGTATGTGGCGGCTGGCTTGCTGATTGCCGCTCAGCAACCGGAGTATTGGGGGAAACTCGGATTTAAGAACGACCAGATTATTAAGGACAATCCGTGCGTCAGAATCGATTTCGAGTGGGATAGGATTACGCCCGTGATGTTGACTAAGTTTAATCGCGAACGTTCGATTGCGTGGAGTTCGGATGTTGTGCAGGCTTTGACTAAGAATCATTTTGGCTTTGCCTTCGACGGCGACCGCAGATACGACGACCGCAACGGCAGATTTATCGACAACACTTATATTCTTAACGCCCGCACATTGAAGCGCAAGGACGGCAGTTATCAGCCTATCTTCCGCACGCTCATGAAAGATTTTATTCGAGCTTATCTCAAGACTTACACTTTCGCTGGTTTGCAACTCAAAGTTTCTAACCTTAAAGATTTTGATGGAGTCGTCGCAACGTGGAAGCAACAGATTGGCAAATACAAGAAGGCTGACCCGATAAACCTTTTGCTCCGCGAAGAAGAAAATATTGTTCGCGACGGTAGCAACTTAAAGGTCGAGCTGTCAGGCGGCGAGGATTTGGTTGAGGTTGAGATTGTCGATTAAGAGAGGAGCTTAACAGATGATTTACTACGAACTGAAGATTGAGAGCGGCGATAATGTCATTGAGATTAAGGAAGATAGCACGATTTACTTTGCTGAAGTCTTCCTCGACACGATAAACAACAACACGCAAAAGAAATCCAATGCAATGCTGGCGTGTGTGACTATCCAAGGGAATATTGACGCAAGCATTAACGACCGCTTGATTAACATTTCGGAGTGGGCACGCGATTTGAACGACAAGACCACCTATCGCAAAGTTACCTTGACTGTTAAAGAAGACGCTACGACGATTTTGCGGACGTATGAAATCCCCGATATGTTCGTTTGCGACTATCGCGAGGTCTACGGCAATCCTTCCGACGACAAAACCTCATTCTTTGAACTAAACCTCACGCAGAAGGAAACGAAGCTTAAAGACTTCAACACGTATTGATTTGGAGAATGACTTATGAAAGTGCGCGGCTTGGGCGAGGAAAATTTCTTCGAGACTATCAAAATGACTAAGGCGGCGAATCAGCACAGTACCTGCGAATTTAGACAGCGCGTCGCCGAGGAAAAATTTTCGGTTTATCAGAATGCAATCGGCAAGACAATCAGCGTTGAATTGGACAGCGGGCGTCCGATTTTTTTTGGCAAAGTGGCGGAAGTCTTTATCGAGCCGACTTATCATGGCAGTTATGCCGAAGTCAAAGCGGTATCCGCCTCGTGCAAGACTGACGATAAAAAGGAGACGCGCATATTTCAAAGCCCCAATAAAAAGTTCCAGGAGATTTTGAATCCCGAACGCTTGAGCCTCAAGAATTGCTCCGTTGAGTTGGACGCTAAGCTTGGGGCTAAGGCGTGTCGGGAAATTATTTTGCAAGACGACGAGACGAACTTTGACTTTGTAAAGCGTCTGGCGGCGTGGCAGGGTCGGCGCGTCTGGGTTCGGGACACGTGGCAAGGTCAATGCGCTTTGAAGGTCGCGCCCGCCGCCGATGACACGCTGAATAAAATTTTGCCGGAGGACGTTATCAGCCTGCGAATCGGGCGACGTGGACAACTTCAGACAGCGGAGCTTATCACCCGAAAATATTTTGAACTCGGACGGCTCTTGACGCTAAAGGACAACCCGTGCAAGTTTCTAATCGTTGGGCTTGAAATCTATCACGAACGCGGCGTTGAACGAATTCGCTTTGACTTAGAGGAGCTTACGGAACCTAAGCCCGCCGAAATTTTGCAAACGCCAGTTGTCAAGCTCAAAGCAAAGGTCACGGACATCACTGACAAGGAGAACCTTGGACAAATCCTCGTACAGTTCGAGATTGAGGACAAGGACGCAAAGAAATCGTGGTTGCCTTATCGGACACCGTACAGTGGGATAATCTTTCTGCCGGAGATTGGAGAAACCGTCGAAGTCTTCTACACGCGGGGCGAATGTTATGCCGTGTCGACGCTAAGGACTAAGACGCTTGATTCAGAGTTTCAAAACGTCGTCGATAAGTTCATTGGCAACAACCGCAAGCAACGAATTTTTTTCCGCGAAAAGTCATTGGAGCTTAAGTCGGCGGAGACTTCGCTTTTCATGGACGAGAAAAAAATTATTCTGCGCGTCGGCGAAAACGAAATCACAATGGACGCACAAGGCATAACGTTAAAGACGGGCGGTAATCTCACGGAACAGGTTGGCAAGGACTTATCGTCGAAGGTCGGCGGCAGTTTCACAGAACAAGTCGGCAAAGATTTATCGTCAAAGGTCGGCGGCAGTCTCACGGAACAGGTTGGCAAAGATTTATCGTCGAAAGTCGGCGGCAAGATTGCATTGGAAGCAAAAGGTGAGTTTAAAGCGTCGGGAAGCTCGGCGAAGATTGAAGGCAAAAGTATCGAGTTGGGTTAGGAGGAAATTTAATGGAGATGACGCGGCAGGAGGCGGAGAAACTTTTAAGGAAGATTGAACGCGATTTGAAAGGTGAACTGGAACGCCGCGTTGCGGAAGAATTTCGCGGCAAGGATAAATTCATTGAGATTGTTACGGACGTTTTGGAGTCGAAGAAGCTTTTTCCCATTGAATGCGGCGATAGTATCTTCTTTGCGAATCAACCGAGCCTTGAAGACGGCGAACCACGAACACTCCATAGCGAGCCGTTTTTTTTATGCGTGCCTTACGACGAGTTCCATTCCTTGCTGAACACGGATTATCAAGGCGCGGGCTTCAAGTATCAGCTTAAGCCCAATTATCGTTTTGTGGCGGCGGAGGAAAAGTTTTATCGGATAGCTCAACTCTACGGCGTGCCGCTAAAGGTTTATTCGCCGTATGCAAGACGGGCGGTCGACGTTTGCATTTTCGGCGAGGTGTCGGAGTTTAACTTGAGGTTGACGGAAAATCATTTGTCGGGCAAGCTGATGATGAATCACGAGCTTTATTGGAACGTGGCGATTGATTTTGTGACTTGGGACTCGGTCAGTTTGGACGGCGAGTATCGTTGCACGGTGGAAGATGATTTAAGTTTCGTGTTGCCTACTTCGGACGCCGCGATTGATGATGAACTTGACGTGCGCCGCGAAGGCAATCAAATCGTTTTCCGAACGTCGCGAGGGCTACCACTGGAAAAGGTCGAACGGATAAAGATTTTGCCGCAAGAAAGTAAAATTGCGTCGCGGCTTCTTAGTAAGCAACGATTGAGGACGCAGGGCGACATAGAGTTTGTATTGAGCGGGCTAGCAAGGGACGGTTACTCTTGTCATTTCGGGAGCTTCGGCGCGGTGGCGGGCAATGTCACACGCTATTCAAAAGAGCATGAGTATTTCACATCGGCTGATGAAAATCTGTTGCGGGCGAAAAGTCGCTTGCCAGTCTGTACAGTGAAATTCAGCGGCGAAGGAATTTTCTTGACGGACTATGCTAACTTCGTGCTACACTTCTTGACGGAAACTTATCCCGAATTCAACTGGGCGGGTGAGCGCGGTGACTGAACTTATCGAGAGGCTTGAGGCGTTCGCGAAGGACTTCCACGACGACTTAAAGAACCTGCGCGGAGATTTCGTCGAGGAGCTACTGCGGGAGGAAATTAATCGCGGCTACTACGGCACGAGGGCTAAAGAACTCTTCGGCATGCTGACGACAGCTGAGCAAGATTTAATCCTGCTAGCCTTGAAACTCCAGGAGCAAGCTGGCGGTCGGCAACTGCAGTTCACGTTGGCGATTAAAAGTCTCTTCCCCAAAAGCGAGCTTTACTTCTACAAAAAATTTCTGCTGTGGTTGCCTGAGCCAGAATCGGAAGCGACGCTTAACAAGATTGAGCTGATAAAGATTTTGTTCATGGACGTTGGAAACACGGAGCTTGAGCTTTACTTCGGGTGGCATTTCGGGGTATTCGGCACACCGTGGACGATGCACCTTGACGAAATGATTTTGTATTGAGAGGAGGCTTTGACATGGGAATAGCAATCGGGCTGGACTTCGGCACGACAAATACGGTAGTGACTTATGAGGACGCTGGCGGTAAGCTCAAGACCTTTAGGTATGGCACGCCGCTGGTACCTAGTGCGATTTACTTCAAGACCCGTGACGATTACGTTATTGGACAGACGGCTTTGAATATGAGTGCGACAAATCCTGCTGGCTTGGTGCAAAGTTTCAAGACTAAGCTAAACGAGAACGCCGCGCCCTATGAATTGACGCTGGAGGACGGCTCACATTATAAAATCGTCCCGAAGGTCGCTGTTAAACTTTTCCTTAACAAACTGCTCGGAGAAGTGCAAGAGTATCTCCTAAAGAAGAGTATAATTGACGCGAAGATTGATAGGGCAGTCATCACGGTGCCGACCAAGTTTAACGACCGGGCGAACAACGCGATAAAGACTGCGGCGGCGGCGGCAATGCAACTTAGCCCCAAACAGATAAAGCTTGTCTACGAACCGACAGCGGCGGCGGTAGCGGCTCACAGCGATGACGACTCCAACGCCACACGCCTTTTGATTTACGACTTCGGCGGCGGAACTTTCGACGTGTCTTTAATGCAAAAGGATAAAGGCGTTTTCCAGCAGATAAAGACTGATGGCGACCCGAAGTGCGGCGGCGACTTGCTAACGAGTATATTGGCGAAGAACTTGCTTGAGTGGGCAAACGACGAATACTGCACGAACTTTCCTTGGGAGCTTGAAGATTTTGACGAGGACTGCAACAACATAAGCGAGGACAAGTACAAGGCGAACATCTCCTCGATAGTCAGCGAAGCCAACGCCGCTAAGATTGCCCTAAGTGAGGAGATGGAGACGACTGTTAATTTCCAGTTCTGGATTTCAGACGACAAGAACGAAATGTATATCGGGGACGTGAGCCGCAAAGACTTTGAAGGCATGATACGCGACATGATAAACCACACGGCGGAGATAACTCAACGTGTCGTCGACAGCTCGGAGGCAAAAGCAATCGGCGGTATCGATAAGATTATAATTGCGGGCGGCTCTGGTCAAATTCCAATGATTCGCGATGTCTTGAAGGATAAGCTCGGCGACCTTCCGATAAATCGTTCCGAGGACGTGTCGACGCTGATAAGTCGTGGGGCGGCTATCCTCGCGAAGAATATCGAGACGATAGAAAAGGTGACGGCGCAAAAGACTACAGTTCAGCTTGGGATTGCTTCGACGGCGGGTATGAGCTACGGGACGTTTGAAACGATTATCGATGAGGGGCAAGCGTTGCCGTGCGAGAACTCTTGCGACTTCCGCCTTATGGAAGACGGGCAACGGCAACTGAACATTGCTTACTATGAACGCGACATTAAGAATTATCCTTCGGCGCGGCGCATTGACGACGAGGGCATTAATCAAGTCGACAGGCTCGAAATCGAATTGCCGCCGGGCTTGCGCAAGGCTGATACCGTTATTAAAGTGACCTTCGCTGTGAAGAAGGATTCTTCCCTTGAACTTTCCGCTAAAGTTATCCGCAACGATGGACAGACCGTCAGCGAGGATAAGATTAAAGTCAACAAGGTGTCCGATTTATTTTGAGGAGGGATACTTTGCAAATAAAAGTTTTGCTTGAACGACTGCGAGGCAAGAAACGGTCGCCCAAAGAAATTTTGCAATATCACAGACGACAGACCAAACCTGAGCCGCTGCCACCGATTAAACCTTTGCCTGAACCACCAGAGCCACCGCCGATGATTAATTCATTCTATGAACAAGAAGAGACTTCGCCGCGGGAAAGTTCCTTCGTGCTCGACATCAAAGACGCCCTCGACATGAAAGCTTACCTTGCCCGATTGGAGAACCTAACCGCCTTTGAAGAATTTTTATCGCGTTCGCCGTTGCCGTGGCTAAGGACGCGACTGGACAGAGTAAACAAAATCTTAATCGCGCTTGATTCGTGGAATGATTTTGCCAATGAGGAATTTAACTTCAAGCTGGCGTGTAAGGTTCGTGACGTAGCGTTGAACATGTTAAGCATTTATCGGGACGCGAAGACTACTTCAAGCCTTAACGAAAGCTCGCGGGAAAGTCTTCGTGCCATGATCGATGATTATTTGGCGGCGATTGGTTTGACTAAAAAAGTTTTCAACGTCGGCGATGCCTTCGACGAGTGGGCGGATTTAGGCATGAAGGAATCTTACGAGATGATTTATACCAACGACCGCGCCTTGTCCGCGAAGATTGCCGCAATAGAAGTTCAGCCGCATATAATCTGTTATCGCGGCGAATCTG